>NZ_MAOG01000109.1:0-221510 GCF_001884205.1 Bacillus sp. NH11B
AATTTAATTGCGAATCCAACTAATATGATAAATAATATCGAAAAAGTATCTCAAGTCGTGCAATCTGTCGGTCCTGTTGTCGAACAGTACGGTCCCATTATGCGTAGTCTACCAAGCATTGTTAAAATCCTCACCTCCGGAAAAAGTACGGAAGAAAATCAAACTGAAGATGCAACAGAACAGGTTGAGGTAGCAACTCCACCTCCTCCGCCTCCAAAAAGGAAACGAAAACGAAAAAAAATAGTGCTGGAACCGGCAATAGAAAAAGAGGTTCCGAAAGAGCCCGTTCAACAATCAGCAACAAAACCAAAACTATATGTGTAACAATCCTTTGTTTTCTATCCCCTCCTCCTTTATAATGTAAAAGACTATGCACAAAAGTATCCCTTGTTTAGAAGGAGAGGATTACTCATATGAAAATTGTTAAAATTTCCCCTCGTGGTTATTGCTACGGTGTTGTCGACGCAATGGTAATTGCACGTAACGCTGCATTAGATAAATCATTACCGAGACCTATTTATATTTTAGGTATGATTGTTCACAATAAACATGTTACAGACGCTTTTGAAGAAGATGGCATCATTACATTAGACGGACCAAGTCGCTTAGATATTTTAGATCAAATTGATTCTGGTACTGTTATCTTTACTGCTCACGGTGTTTCTCCTGAAGTTAAACAGCGTGCAAAAGAAAAAGGTTTAACGACAATCGATGCCACTTGTCCAGATGTTACAAAAACGCATGACCTTATTGAAGCAAAGAAAGCTGAAGGTTACCATGTCATTTATATCGGTAAAAAAAATCATCCTGAACCAGAAGGTGCGGTTGGTATTGCACCTGACATCGTTCATCTTATCGAAAGAGCCGCTGATTTAGAAACATTAGAAATCCCAACGGATAAAATTTTAGTTACGAATCAAACAACGATGAGCCAATGGGATGTTCAACATTTAATGGAAGACATCCAAAAGAAATTCCCAACGGCAGAATTCCATAAAGAAATTTGTTTAGCAACTCAAGTTCGCCAAGAAGCTGTAGCTAAACAAGCGGATGTTGCAGATTTAACAATCGTTGTTGGTGATCCAAAAAGTAACAATTCGAATCGCTTAGCGCAAGTATCACAAGAAATTGCTGGTACGAAAGCTTATCGTGTTGCGGATGTAAGTGAAATTCAATTAGAGTGGCTACAAGGTGTAGAAAACGTAGCTGTTACAGCAGGCGCTTCTACTCCAACACCAATTACAAAAGAAGTTATCGCTTTCTTAGATCAATATGACCCAATGAACCCAGCTACATGGGAGAGAATTCGAAAAGTACCACTTCAAAAGATATTACCTCGTGTAAAGGTAAAAAAAGAACAATAATAAAAACCGTTGCCTATATGAGCAACGGTTTTTATTTTTCTTATACAAATGTAAATGGGTCTGTATGTAACTGAGAAGCATGAATGTGTACATTGAGTTTTTTCGCATCTACTTGTTCTTGCAATTGCTTTTGCACACCTTGCTTCATTACTTTTTCAACGTTATGTCCTGGATCAACTATATTTAAACCGAGCATCATCGCGTCATGAGCAACATGATAATACATGTCACCTGTTACATATACATCTGCCCCTTTAAATTTCGCTTGATTTATATATTTATTGCCATCTCCACCAAGTACAGCGACTTTACGCACCTTGTCATCTAACTTGCCGACAACTCTTGCACCCTTTACATGTAAAGATTGTTTCACATGTTCTGCAAATTGACCAAGTGTCATTTCTTCTTCTAAATATCCTATTTTACCAAGACCTAAAGTTTCACCTTTATTATCAAGCGGATATACATCATACGCCACTTCTTCGTATGGATGGGATACCAACATCGCTTTAATAATTTTTCTTTGTAATGAAGCTGGAATAATCGTTTCGATACGTACCTCTTCCACACGTTCTAACTGTCCAGTTTCCCCGATATAAGGCTTTGTTCCCTCTTGAGGTACAAACGTGCCTGTCCCCTCACTATTGAACGTACAGTGGCTATAATTGCCGATATGACCAGCACCTGCATCTCCTAGCGCTTTACGTACTTCTTCTGCGTGAGTTACTGGCACAAACACAACAATTTTTTTCATTTCTTCTGCGTATGTCGGAGCTAATACTTCTGTATTTTGTAACCCTAACGCATCGGCAAGTAAATCATTTACCCCGCCCTTAGCAATATCTACATTTGTATGTGCTGCATAAATCGCAATATCATTTTTAATACACGTTTCAATAATTCTTCCGTACGCCTTATCTGTATGAATCGCTTTTAATGGACTAAAGATTAAAGGATGGTGCGCTATAATGACATTCGCCCCTAATTGGATCGCCTCGTCCACAACTCCCTCCGTTACATCTAACGCGATTAGTACGTGCTGCACAGGTTTATTAAGTGCCCCAATCTGCAGGCCGATTTTATCACCTTCCATCGCTAAATGCTTCGGATACATACTTTCAAATAAAGAAATAACCTCATGGCCATTTGGAATTTTACTCATGATAAAATCTCCCCTATCATTTTCATTTTCGCTTCTACTTCTATACGTTTCGCTTTTGTCTCTTCAGAATCTGCTGCACGTTCTAATTGTTTTAAGATATTTTGGAAGTTTTTCAATTCTCCTTCCCACTTTTCAACAAAAGCCTCACCTTTTTCTTTTATTAAAAATGGACCCATAAATAATTCAGTTTGTTTATTATCTGAGTAAGGTGCTGCAATATTTCCTCGTTCCCCAACTAAAATTTCGTAAATTTTCCCGTCTTCTTTTACGATTTTTTCACGGATAAGCTCCCAGCCATTTTCAATAAACCATTCACGAATGTGATGTGCTGCAATGTTCGGCTGTAAAATTAAACGTGTTACACCTTCTAATTTTTCTTTACCACTTTCTAAAATGTCACGAATTAGTGCTCCACCCATACCAGCAACTGTAATTACATCTACTTCCCCTGGTGTAATTACTTCTAATCCATTCCCTTTACGAACGTCTACTTTATCTTGTAAGCCACTTTCAGCTACAGTTGCTTGCGCAGAACGAAACGGCCCATCCACAACTTCTCCTGCAACTGCTTTTGTAGCAATATTATTTATAATTGTATAACACGGTAAATACGCATGATCCGATCCAATATCAGCTACTGTAGATCCTACTGGAATCTCGCGCACAACTTCTTCTAATCGTTTTGAAAGCTTTACTTCATTCATGTATTTCCATTACTCCTTCTCTTGTCAGTCTGTCTCCATGATAATGAATTTATAGTAGTTGTTGCAAGCCCATAACAACAATTCCATTCTCTATTACTCATCGTATTTTAGAAAGTATAGAAAAACAAGCCTTTTGCACAAAAGCAAAAGGCTTGTTTTATGGAACTTTATTTTTTCTTCGATAGCCAATCAGCTACTTTAGCCGCTTGGTCAGCTGGAACTATATTCGGTGGCATATTCCCTTTTCCTTTTGAAAGAATTTCTTTAATTTCATCTTTCGAAAGTTTCCCACCAATTTTTTGTAAATTAGGTCCCACTGCCCCTTGTAACTGATCACCGTGACAGCTCGTACAGCTTTGCTTTACAATATCCTCTGGCTTTGATGCTGTTTGCGCTGGTTTCCCACCATTTTTTGCATCAGCTAACTCTTTAGATTTATTTAGCCCCTGAAATGAAAATACAAACATAACGATAATACCTAATGCTGCAATAAGAGCGAACGGAATCAACGGATTACGTTTCATATCTCTTCTCCCCCCTCTATACCCCTAAATAGTTAGATGATTCAGTCATTTTTATTGTACTTGAAAACGTTCTATCAGAAAAGAGCAAACTACCATTTGTTAAAAATATTCCATAAATTCAGTTTATTGATTTTCACTATTATATCGCATATTATTTCGATAATTACTAACGTTTCTCATCATATTTTTTACTTTTCTACATATTATTTTGTATATAATAAACAAAATAAATCGAAAAATCGAAAAATGAGCATTTGCAAATCAAAAGACAATTCTGTAAAATAAATTACAAGAAATTGTAATCGTTGCCGATAGCTAAATTTTAACAAAAATTAACAAAATAAAAAAGTTTACTTCACAAAAGTGAAGTAAACTTAAAGGTAGCCTATTCTAAGAAATCCTTAAGACGCTTACTACGGCTTGGATGTCTTAATTTGCGAAGTGCTTTCGCTTCAATTTGACGAATACGTTCTCTCGTTACGCCGAATACTTTCCCAACTTCTTCAAGCGTACGAGTTCGTCCATCATCTAAACCAAAACGAAGACGCAGAACATTTTCTTCACGATCTGTTAGTGTATCTAACACATCTTCTAATTGTTCTTTTAGCAACTCATACGCTGCATGGTCCGCAGGCGATGTTGCTTCTTGGTCTTCAATAAAGTCACCTAAATGGGAGTCATCTTCTTCACCAATTGGTGTTTCAAGAGAAACTGGCTCCTGTGCAATTTTTAAAATTTCGCGTACTTTTTCTGGAGCAAGATCCATTTCTTCACCAATCTCTTCAGGAGATGGTTCACGTCCTAAATCTTGTAGTAATTGACGTTGTACACGGATTAACTTATTAATTGTTTCAACCATATGAACTGGAATACGAATTGTTCGCGCTTGGTCTGCAATCGCACGTGTAATAGCTTGGCGAATCCACCAAGTTGCATACGTACTAAATTTAAAACCTTTACGGTAGTCGAACTTTTCAACTGCCTTAATTAGACCCATATTTCCTTCTTGGATTAAGTCTAAGAAAAGCATACCACGGCCCACGTAGCGCTTTGCAATACTTACTACAAGACGTAAGTTTGCTTCCGCAAGACGGCGTTTTGCTTCTTCATCGCCTTCTTCAATACGTGTCGCAAGTCGAATTTCTTCTTCAGCAGATAGTAAGTCTACACGACCAATTTCTTTTAAGTACATACGAACAGGGTCATTGATTTTCACACCTGGCGGCACACTTAAATCATTAAGGTCAAATTCTTCTTCCGTTTTTGTAATTTGGCGATTATTAGGACCTTCTTCGTTGTCATTGTCACCAACTAAGTCAATCCCTTGTTCACCTAAATATTCATAGTATTCATCCATTTGATCGGATTCAATTTCAAATCCATTCATGCGTTCTGCAATCTCTTCATATGTAAGAACGCCACGTTTTTTTCCGAGCTCAGTGAGTTGTTCTTTCACTTGCTCAAGGGTCATTTCAGTTTCAATTTGTTTAGAACGAGCTGGTTTGTCAGCCATCTGTTCCCCTCCTTACGCGAGATACAAACATTCATTATACTAAAATTTTATCAAAAAAGCTATTTTCTTGCTTTTTGATTTTGTAAATATGCCACATAATATTTAGCAGCCTCTACAGGATCTGTTTTTTCCATTTGTTTTACTTTAAAGATGATTTCCATCTTTTCAAGTTTTTCTTGATGACGTTTGAGCGTCTCCAAATGACCTTGCAACACTTCTTCTGTGTATTCTGGATTAATAAATTCATCCGTCGAAATATCAGTGATAATATTTTTCAACTTTTCATCAGAGAGCCAACTTAAAAATGTTCCGACTGAAGGTTCATTTCCCTTTTCATAATATGCGTATAGTTCATATAAAATCCCTTTATGTTCTTCTGTATGAAAATCTTCTATATGGGGTTCCATACGAACGGCCACTTCTGCACTTTGCAACATATGGTAAATAATTTCTCTTTCTGCCCTTTCAAAACCTGTTAACTTCGGTTTCGTTTGAACAATTTGAGATGGCTTAGAAACCTGCTTTATTTGTTTTTGCTGTACCTTTTGTTCTTTGCGATATTGGTGCAATTGATTCAAAAGTGTTTCCATTGAATACGAAAATTCTTGCGATAATGACTTTAAATATGATTCAGCCTGCATCGCATCCTGTAGCAATGATAACTCTTTTAAAACACTTTTTACATATTCTTCTTTGCCAGACTCATCTTGCAAATTTTTCCCTAAACGCAAATAATTTATTTTGAAACCAACAAAACTTATACTTGATTTCACAAGATTTTCAAAAGCCATTGTCCCATATTGTTGCACATATTCATCAGGATCAAGCTTATCTGGCAAGGGTGTGACTTTCACTTGGCAACCAACTTGCAATAACAACTGCCCTGCTTTCATCGTCGCTTCTCGCCCTGCTTTATCACCATCATAGCAAAGAACAACAGTTTCAACGTTACGTCGCAGAAGTTTCGCTTGTTCTTCAGTTAAAGCTGTTCCCATTGTCGCAACCGCTTCTTCCACACCACTTTTTACCGCGGCTAGTACATCGGCATATCCTTCAAAAAGGACAACCTGCCCACGTTTTCTAATAAACGGCCTTGCTTGGTGGAAGTTATACAACAACTTACTTTTATGAAAAATTGGTGTTTCAGGGCTATTTAAATATTTCGGAGTATCATCTCCTAGCGCCCTTCCACTAAACGCTATCACCTTACCTTGTAAAGTATAAATTGGAAACATAACCCTTCCACGGAAGCGGTCATAATGACTACCATCCTTCTCGCTTCTTATAAGAAGGCCGGCTTGTTCCATACTAGATAGCGAAAAACCTCTTTTTTGCAAAATTTTTGTCGCTGCATCCCAAGCTGGTGATGCATAACCAATTTCAAACTTCTCAATCATTTCCTTTGTAATACCACGTTTTAATAAATAAGAAAGTGCTTCATTTCCTTCTTCTGTATTTACTAATAAATGGTGATAATACTTCTTCAAAAGTTCATGAGCCTGTTGCATGATGACAGTGTCATCAGATATGTTTTCTTGTTGTCCTTGCCCTGATGTATATTCTGCAACTGCAATTCCATTGCTTTCACCTAGCTTTTGAACAGCCTCGGTGAAAGCAAGTCCTTCCATTTTCATAAGAAAAGAAAATACATTTCCACCTTCTCCACATCCGAAGCAATGAAAAATTTGCTTATCAGATGAAACAGAGAATGAAGGGGAATTCTCACCATGAAATGGACAAAGGCCGAAATAGTTACGCCCCTGCTTTCTAAGTTGAACATACTCACCTATCACTTCTACAATATCGGATGACGTCCGAATCTGTTCAACAACTTCTTCGGGAATTCTGTTCCCCATAACTCCATCTCCGTGTCGTATTTTGTATTCGATATTAATTACAAGATTCCTTTATAATTCGACAATATTTTTTCTAAATTTATTAGAAAGTGCTGTCGATCACGTTGTGTAAACTATTTTGGTCCTTTTGTATAAGCACCTTGCCTGCGTAACTTCACAAATACATACCTACTATATAAAATTGTATCCATTTGCTCATCTTTTACAAATGTACTTCGTGGAGACAATACATATACTCCTTTTTTCAAAAGAAGACTAGCAAGCCACATATCGTATGTGATCACGAAATCTGTAGCTTTTGTATGTTGATAAATATAAAAACTGACTTCATCTTGCTTAAAATCTACATAGACCCAATTATCTTGCTGTTTTCTTAAACGATGAGCCTACGATACGACAAACAAAATTTCGACATAAATTCTTGTTCTAACGCGCACAATTTTATCCTTCACGGGACATGCATCTGCATCAACTAATATCTCACTGATGTTTTGCATATTTCTGTATTCTACATCCCTTCTGCGAATCCTTCCATAATGTGCGTTTTCTTGTTTAGATTTTGTCGATTTAACGTAAATACATGTCTTTTTCGCAAATCCTATCCCTAGTTTATTCTGAAAAATTAAAGTCTAAACGTAAAATATAGGTTTTTATCACAATTTTTTATTATAATATATTTTCTTCAACTACGCTACATATCCCTTTAATTTTCATTTTACATTTAAAGATAACGAAATCGTTCCTTCAACATAATAAAAAAACAGAAGAATATAAGTATAACCATTACACTGTATTCTATTACTAAATCGACAGTTATTGTCCTACTTCTCATGAGCGAAAAAAGCACATTCACCTGTGGTAAATGTGCTAAAACATTTTTTGGTTTTGCACTGCATTCACAATAATATTAGCTGTTTCTTCAATCGCCTTATTTGATACATCGATCACTTGACAATTTATTTTACTCACTACATTCTCAAAATGAACGATTTCTTCTTTAATACGATTAATATTCGCATATGTTGCTCCGTCACTTAATCCAAGTGATTTTAATCGTTCTTTTCGAATATGATTTAACTTATCCGGTGTAATTTTCAAACCGAAACATTTCTCTTTTGCCACTTTATATAATTCCTCAGGCGGATCTACTTCTGGTACAAGCGGTACATTGGCAACCTTCAAGCGTTTGTTATGCGCTAAATATTGTGAAAGTGGTGTTTTTGATGTACGTGAAATTCCAATCAATACGATATCGGCTTTCAAAATACCACGTGCATCTCTACCATCATCATACTTAACCGCAAATTCAATCGCTTCAATCTTTTTAAAGTACTCTTCATCTAATCTTCGAACGACACCTGGCTCATACCTTGGTACTTGCCCTGTAATTTCTTCAATTTGATCGATAAGAGGTCCGATAATATCGTATGCCTCTACTCCTTCTTTTGCCGCCTCTGTCAATAAATATTGACGCATATCAGGCTTTACTAACGTAAAACAAATAAGCGCCTGATTGCTCTTGGCAATCGAGATCACTTCTTTTAATGTCCCTGTATCTTCTACATAAGGTACACGTCTAATATCAGGAGCGAACGGGAACTGTCCCATTGCCGCTCTAACAACCAAATCAGCCGTTTCTCCTACAGAGTCAGATACGACATATACGATTTTATTATCCATTACATTACCTCACTTTAAACAAATTACACTTATTCGTTATTTACTAAATTTACAAACGCACGTGTAATATTTGTTTTTGTAATTCGCCCAATCACTTCTAGACCTTGTTTCGTGTCCTTTACAACTGGCATTGCATCAATCTGTCTTTCTATTAATTCCATCGCAATATCATATAAAGAATCCTCCCTGCGACACATCGCAATGTTTGGCATCCTTGTCATGATAATATTAACCGGAAGAGAGGTTAAATCCTGCTTTCCTAAGCTAGCTCGTAATAAATCTTTACGAGATACAACGCCCACCAATAAAGTAGCTTGATCTACAACAAACAATGTACCAACATCCTCTAGAAACATAGTACAGATTGCATCGTATACTGATACATTTTTATCAATTACAGCAGGTCTAGATTGATAATCTTGCACTTTAATTTTTTTAACAGCTTCAGATAATAGCTGTCCCCCAGTTTTACCCGTATAAAAATAACCTACGCGTGGACGCGCTTCTAAATAACCAGCCATCGTTAAAATTGCTAAGTCTGGTCTTAGCGTTGCACGTGTTAAACCCAATTGCGCAGCAATTGACTCCCCTGTAATAGGACCGTGATCTTTTACAATCTGAATGATATGTTCTTGCCGTTTATTCAGCTCTATGATAATCACCACCTTTAATGCACAACGAAAAAAGTTATACTATCTCTTAAATATTATATACTAAATATGCTATTCGAAAAAGAAAGTATGTAAAAAGGACCGTATACGGCCCCAAATTATATTTGAAACTTATCAAGTTGTTCTAGGAAACGTCTTGATTTCAAATAAATTCCGCAATATTCATCATAATATGTATTCAATACTAAACGCATTTGTTTTTTTGTGCCATCCTTCACTGATACATTGCCGAGCCTATGTAAATCGAAATGGAAGAAAAGACGTAACAATTTATGTACAGCTTCTCCCACCGGTATACGATACGGATCTTGCTCCGCATGACGTGAGCACAGAAAACCGCCTTCCCTGACAGAGAAGGCGACAAAATCTGTTTCTTGATGACAAATCGCACATGTATCAAAATACGGGCGCATCCCTAATACCGGAAGCATTTTCGTTTGATAAATTAATGATAACACTTCTGGATCAACACCCTCACACATATAATGCAACGTTTGATATAACATTTCAAATAAGTACGGATTATGTTTTTTATCTTCTGTTGCTTTATCAGTTAACTCAACAACAAATGATGCATAAGCAGTTAAAAATATATCCTCGCGAATTTCTTTCATAGTTGAAATAATCTCGCCTTGTTGCAAAGTTCCAAGCCCAGATCCCACTTGGATAAGAAAATGCCCATGTGTCATAAGTTGCGAAACAGATGCTAACCGACTTTTCGGTTTTTTCGCCCCTCTTGCCATTGCACTTATCTTACCAAATTCTCTTGAGAATATTGTAACAATCTTATTCGTTTCTCCGTAATCTGTCGTACGGATAACGATGCCCTCAACTTTTTGAAACATGTTCGTCACCATCCAAGGTTTGAACAAAACGGGTCAAGAAATTGGAGAGTCTAGATGCGCTAGCTCCTCTTCATGTTGATCCATCTCATCGTTTACGTCTTTTTCCATTTCTTTTAAAAGCAAATACGTTTCAATGCTTCCTGTTTTGGAGAAAAACTTCCAGGTAAAATCTAGCATAAGAATCCACCTTTCTCAATAAGCGTAGCCTATAAACCAATTTCCTTTGTTATTAAATTGACCCATTTTGTCCATTTTCATGTGAGAAAAATTTTTCCTAATTTATTAAAGCTTATAAAAACCAATAATCAGCGGATGAGCAAACATCCACTGATTACAGCCTTACTTTATTTTAGTACTCGTCTTCGCGGAAACCAAGATCACGAAGCTGAGACATCTTATTGCGCCAATCTTTTTGTACTTTTACCCATACCTCTAAAAATACTTTAGAACCAAGAAGTGCTTCAATATCAAAACGAGCTCGTTTCCCGACTTCTTTTAACATCTTCCCTTGCTTACCTATAATAATTCCTTTTTGTGATGCACGTTCAACAACAATCGTTGCGTTTATATAAACTGCACCGCCCTCACGCTTCTGAATTGCATCAATAACAACCGCTACAGAGTGTGGCACTTCTTCACGCGTTAAATGTAATACTTTTTCACGAATAAGCTCTGAAATAATAAATCGCTCTGGATGATCCGTTACTTGATTATCCGGGTAATATTGCGGTCCTTCTGGTAAATACTTTTTAATTGCTCCGATTAACGCTTCAACGTTATTACCGTCCAATGCAGAAATTGGCACAATCTCCGCGAACTCATATAATTTACGATATTGATCAATCAACTCCAGCAATTGCTCTGGATGAACTTGGTCAATTTTATTAATTACCAAAAATACCGGTTGTTTCGTTTCTTGTAATTTTTCAATAATGAATTCCTCACCACGACCAAATCCTTCAGTTGCATTGACCATAAATAGAACAATATCAACTTCTTTCAATGTCGTTTGAGCCATCTTCACCATGAAATCACCTAGCTTATGTTTAGGCTTATGTATTCCTGGTGTATCAATGAAAATTACTTGTGAATCATTTTCTGTATATACGCCTTGAATTTTATTACGAGTCGTTTGTGGCTTATCACTCATAATAGCAATTTTTTGGCCGATAATACGATTTAAAAATGTAGATTTCCCAACATTCGGTCTGCCAATAATAGAGACAAAACCTGATTTATAACCTTTTCTATTCATGTAAATCCTCCGCTAAAAATGCTCCTGGTAACAATTCTCCGACTGTCGTCTCTTGAACGTCACCATGTATATTTGATAGGTATACTTTCGTATCCTGTTTACATAATTCTACCATAACTTGTCGACATGCTCCACAAGGAGGTACTGGACGTTTTGTATCTGCTACAACCGCAATAGCTACAAACTCTTTATCTCCTTCAGAAACTGCCTTAAATAAAGCAGTTCTTTCTGCACAGTTACATAAGCCATATGATGCATTCTCAACATTACAGCCACGATATACTTTCCCATCGTGCGTTAATAATGCTGCACCTACTTGAAATTTTGAATATGGTACGTACGCTTGTTTACGCGCTTCGATTGCTTCTTGAATTAATTGTTTACTATTCATATCCCGCATCCTTCCTGTTCACAGCTGTGAATAGATACATTCTTCTATTAAAGGCCCTCACGGCGCTCCCAAAGCTTAATAAAAGCTTTGGAATGCAACTATACCATATACGGTAAGAAGATAATAGCACCAATTGCAACAGCTATAATCGTAAATAATAAAACCGATCCCGCTGCAACATCCTTTGCGTTTTTCGCAAACGGATGAATATCGGTGGTTGCTAAATCTACTGTTTTTTCAATAGCCGTATTCACCATCTCCAAACTCATTACAATTCCAATCACAATAAGTAATACAATCCATTCTATTTTTGTAATATGGAAATAAAAGCCGCAGCATATGACAATGACTGCGGCTAAATAATGAATTTTCATATTTCGTTCATGACGAAGACAAAAGCATATACCAGCTATAGCATATCCAAAACTATTTATAAGTTTTCCTTTTTTCATCGCCCTAATCCAAAGGCCTCTAAAATTTCTTTTTGTCTTCCAAACATTTCTTTTTCATCTTCTTCTGTCATGTGATCATAACCAAGCAAATGTAAAAAGCCATGTAACGCTAAAAACCCAAGTTCACGATCAAAAGAGTGTCCATATTCCTCAGCTTGCTCTTTCGCTCTTGGAATAGAAATAATAAGATCCCCTAACATACGTGGCATCTCCGCACCGATAATTTCCATTTCTCCTTCTCCCATTTCTTCCATAGCAAAAGAAATAACATCCGTAGGCTGATCCTTATCTCGGTAATCACGGTTTATTTCACGAATACGTTCATTATCTACAAATGTAACCGATAATTCTGCGCCTTCTTCTATGTTCTCCATTTGGGCCGCTTTCTCTACTAAACCTCTAATCAAACTTATATATTCGTCTTTAACTTCTTCTGTTTCATCAATAAAATCAATTAATAAACTCATTCTTTCTCCTTTTCTTCCGGCAGTTCCGGATATGTAATACGGGAATGGAAAATACCATTTAACGTTTCACATAACGTTTTTCCAACGATTTGTAGTTCCTTAAATGTCAAATCACATTCGCTAAATTGACCATCTTGCAAACGATCTCTAATAATACTTTGCACTAAATTATTAATCTGATCTGGTGTTGGATGGTTCATCGAACGTACCGCCGCTTCTACACTATCAGCAATACCAACGATTGCCGACTCTTTAGAAGTTGCTTTTGATCCTGGATAGCGGAACATTCCCTCCGTATATTTCTCTTTATCTTCTTTAATCGCCTTATAGTAAAAATATTTAAGTAACGTTGTACCATGATGCTGTCCAGCAATATCGATAATTTCTTGAGGTATATGGTGTTCTTCTAACATTCTTACCCCATCGGTTACATGAGCAATTATAATATCTTTGCTCGTTACAGGGTCTAATCTATCGTGCGGGTTTTCAATACCCATTTGGTTTTCAATAAAAAACTGTGGCTGTACCGTTTTCCCTACATCATGATAATACGCCCCTACACGCGCTAATACTCCATTTGCTCCAACTGCTTCACAAGCAGCTTCTGAGAGATTAGCTACCATTACACTATGGTGATATGTACCAGGTGCTTCCAATAAAATTTTGCGCAAAAGTGGGTGATTCGGACTTGAAAGTTCCATCAATTTCATACTCGATACAATCCCAAGGCCACTTTCTAAATACGGTAAAATCCCCATAGCTAGAACAGAAGAGATAATACCCGAAACAGCAGCCATTAATAATTGCACCCCAATTTCAAGAGGTGAAAAATTCCCGTTACGTAATAATAGCAAAGCCGCTAATACGACTACATTTAATACAGAAACAAGTATACCAGCTTGTAAAATCATCGTACGACGATTTTTTTCTCTCAAGAAAATACTAACTGATAATGAACTTAATAAAACATAAATCCCCACACTATAATTCAGTGTACTCGTTACACCTTCATTAAACATAATACTTCCGCATACAGAAAAGATCATACTCGTTAAAAATACAAATCGATCACCAATCATTAATTTTACAAGTATTGTTCCCATGGCAACTGGAACAACATACGCGATTCCTGCATATTCAAGCTTTTGGAATAAACTAATGATTTTCATTAAAACAATCGTGATAGACAGAATTGTGATGTATGCTAAAACATACGGCCTATCTTCTCTTTTTCGCTGTAAAAACACTTCAAACTGCTTATGCATAAAGTATAGCAACACACAAATGAGCACCGCCAAACCAACATAAGGTTGGAAGCTATTACCTTTCTCTAGCAACCCAACTAATTTCAACTGATTATACATATCACTTGAAATCGTTTCTCCTTCTCTCACAAGAACTTGCCCTTGAAGGATATAAACAGGCGGCACTAAATCTTCCTCTGCTTTTCTCTTCTCTTTTGTTAAAGTCGGATCATAAAAATAATTTGCTGAAATTGCATATTTCCCTAGTGCCTTAATAGCTTCTCTTAAACCACTATCGACATTAACATTATTCATCTCACTTACATACCGCTCTTTAGCGTCCTTCAATTCGTCCATTTTAATATGCATAGCCATTATACTATTAACGGCTGTGACTGCTGCATCTTTTGCTAATACCAATTGGCTTGAATCCGCGTTAATCAAGTTTAGTAAGTTTGAATCCGATAAATCTTTTGTTAAATCGACAGGTAGTTTCTTTTTCAACTTGTCCACTTTATCAGCATCGGTAATCTTTTTTTGCTCATCTGGTCCAACAGCTTTAATCTCTTGCACCACTTCATCTACCTTAGCAAAAACATCATTAACAATATCCACTTTATTTTGTTTAAGCTCACTTCTATATGTATACTGATCTTCAACTTTGGTAGCGGCTTCTTTTTTCTTTTTTTCCGTTGTAACTTTATCTTCAATTTTAATAGGAGAGTGGATTGTTTTTTTAGCAATAGAGTATGTTTCAACATCTAATTGCTCTGGCTTTACATTATTCATAAGTGCAAAAAACAGTACTGCTCCTAATAATACGTAAGAAACCCAACTTAGTTTTTTCGAATGTTGTATATTACGAAACCACTTAAAAATTTCTTGAGATCTTGACATGATTTCAATACCTTCTCCTCTCCAGAAATAAAGTGAAACTATTTATAGCTTTCATTTCTTCTAGGCAACGATACTTTTGGACAACATTTTTATCCACTATCACCTATAGTTCATTTCCCTCGTCTTTAATGATAGTAAACAATATGCCATTCGCCAACTTTATCATACAAAAAGAAATGATCCTGACAAATAGGATCATTCCATTTTATCATATGCCTCAATAATACGTTGCACTAATGGGTGTCTCACAACGTCTGTTTGTTCCAGTGTTATGAACGAAAGACCTGATACACCAGATAAAATATTAGCAGCAATAGAAAGACCTGATTTTACCCCTTTCGGCAAATCTACCTGTGAGGGATCCCCCGTAATAACCATTTTAGAGCTAAAACCTAATCGTGTTAAAAACATTTTTATTTGAGCACCAGTTGTATTCTGTGCTTCATCTAATATAACAAATGAATCATCAAGAGTACGTCCTCTCATATAAGCAAGAGGTGCAATTTCAATTACACCACGTTCCATCATACGCTGTGTATATTCTTGCCCAAGAATATCGTGCAACGCATCATACAATGGGCGTAAATACGGATCTACTTTTTCTTTCAAATCACCTGGTAAAAAGCCTAAACTCTCTCCAGCCTCTACAGCAGGTCTTGTTAAAATAATTTTCTTTACATACCCTTGCTTTAAAGCTCTCACAGCCATTACTACAGCTAAGTATGTCTTCCCTGTCCCAGCAGGTCCTATCCCAAATACAACATCATTCTTTTTCATTGCATGAATATATCTTCTTTGTCCCATCGTTTTCACACGAATGGATTTACCTTTTGCTGTTTTAAAAATTTCCTCTTCATATAACTCTTCGAATTGAGCAATTTTCCCTTGTTTCCCAAGCTGAATTGCATACGTAACATCTCTTTCCGAAATTGATACACCTTTACGGATAACAACAAGTAGCTGTTGTAAGATTTTTTCTACGAGCACTACAGCTTCATCTGCCCCAGATACACGAACAGACTCTCCTCTAGTTATAATCGATACACTAAGTTCTCGTTCAATTACTTTTAAATGAGCATCATTTACCCCAAATAGAGCGATTGCCTCGTTAGGACTTTCCAATTGTTGGTTCATTTCTACTAATTGTTCTGCCATCACTCAGTCTCCTTGAATATCGGATTCAGATATTGGTTGCGGCTCTGCAATATTTTCAATCACTGTGTAATGTAACGTGACCTTTAAGTGATCCGCCTCAATCTCTTTACTCAAAATCTTATCACTTACAATCATAGCATGTTCATCCAATTTTTTCTTTAGTTCTTTTTCAGCCATCTCTTTTGCTACTTTCATCGCTTGTTTTTCAGTATATTCTCGGTTTGCTTCTTCTTCTTCTCGTACAATATCTTTTTTGTATGCAATCGGTAATGTGAAGCCAAATAATTTCACATCATGTTTTACACTTTCAGTACGAGAGTGCTTATACTTATCATGTTGAAATCCCCATATTTTTATTTTAACACTACCAAATTTCAGAAAATATTCATTATAAGAATTACCAGTATACACTTGAAATTGTGTCTTTAACGGAACATCAACCTCAGATTTGTACCAAGTTTCCCCGTATACAATACCTTTAGCCGAAACAACTGTCGGATTCTCCTCATTACCATACATCCCTGATACGAGAAGCTGTCCCTTTTCTACATGGTCATTTTTCATAACGACCGGTTTTCCTACCTCCACAAACGTTTTCGTAATAGTTGCTTCTTTTTTCGCAACTAAATTTTGCGGCCTTTGTTCCTTTTCTTTTTTCGGCTCGTTTTTTTCAACAATTTTAAAATGATATGTTGTTCCTCTTATTTCCAATCCTGCCCAAGTAATTGCATTAATATTGTCCGTTAAATGCCGCTGAACATCTTCTACACTAGGCATTTGAAACTGTAATTTCCCCTTTTTAATACCCATTTTGTCCAATTCTTTCATCAATATATATTCCGTTTCAGGTTTCGCTCCTGTAATTTCAATTTTCCAAACCATATTTGATAATGCAATCATTCCGAAAAAAAATATTAAAAACCCAATTAAAAATCCACTATTCCTAATTAAACGCTTATTCCAAAATGGAAAACCGTAACGTCCAATAAAATATAATTTACATTCATTCTTTCTATAAATTGGTTTTATCTTTTTCACATCTCGTAATAACATGCAAAAAACTAACGTTTCATCCGCTATTTTCTTTACATCCCAAACTAATAATTTCCTACGTACACATTCGTTAACGAAGCGTTCTGCTCCTCTACCTTCAATTCGCACTTTTACATACCCAAGCCATTTTATAAACCATTTATTTTTCATCGACTACCTTCACTACCTTTCTAAAAGTAGATACAACACTTTTCACTTTAAGCATCAAATAGCTCGTACTAATCGAAACTTTAATCGGTGAGGTTTTTCTCCTCACTAATCGGGCATATGCATAAGATGAAAGTTTAATAGGTGGAGGTTTTGTCCATACCCACTGATTATTAACGCACACCCATCGAGCTTTTACGGGCAGTGAATGAGGGATAAAGTGAATATTAAGGTCAGTTCACTAAAATAAAGAAGAAAAACTTCACAAACGGAAGTTTCCCTCACTCCTCTTTCTTTTCATTTTCTAAAAACATCACTTGTTCGATAATCCCTTCAAGCAAAAGTTCTTCCGGGAGGATTGTTTTAATAACAAAGGATTGCCCCTTAATTAATAGTTGACCTTGTTTTAATAACAACCTTACTTCTTTATCTGAAAATACTAATAAGCCTCGATGATTTTCTATATAGATATGCACTTGCCCAACAAGCGTAATCCGAGGTAGATCCATTAGCACATCCACTGGCAGGTCTATTTGCTTCGTTAACCAATTCTTCATTTGTTCTAATTTTTTCATCTCAAAAGACCCCCTCTCATCCCATATGTATGTGTTTTTTTATAAGTGGTCATTGTGTTATAATGACTTCGCTAACATAACTATATTCTGAAGGAGTTCATATCATGTTAATTAAAACAGTTGCTATATACAATCGGATTTCTCGGGACAATGGTGAATCAGAGGATGTTCTCCTTAACCACAGAACTATTAATACAAGACTATGCGAATCTAAAGGGTATCAGTACAAGTTATATGAAGAAATTGAGTCGGGTGGGAAGTTTGAAGAACGAAAAATCCTGTTACAATTGCTTAGGGATATTGCACAAGGGTTATATGATGGACTAGTTGTCGTTGAACTCAGCCGTATTGCTCGTGACAATCTCTATTCACAAATGATTGCTAAAGTGCTTGAAGATAATAACGTTCCCATTATCACCCCAAACAGAATATACAATCTAAGTGATGAATCAGACAGACTCATGTATGATATGGAATCCATGATATCCAGTAAAGAGTTAAGAACAATCACTCGCAGAATGAGGAGTGGAAAGTTAGAAGGTGTAAGACGAGGGGAATGGGTACAGGGCATCCCTCCATTTGGATATAAGCGAGGAGACAATAAAAAACTTATAATCGTTGAATCAGAAGCTAATCTTGTTCGACAGATATTCAATTATGCTGAGAATGGATATGGAGTTCCAAACATCGCAAGCAAGCTAAAGGGATACAAGACTAGAGCAGGAAACTCATTTACGGATACAGCAGTCTACGCAATACTAAACAACAAAACATACATGGGAAGCATCATATATAATGTCAAAGACAAGAAAGGGAATATCACCGAAAACATAGTCGCTAGGAACGCTCATGAAGCAATCATTACAAGGGAACAATTTAACTCAGTACAGCAAGCTATCAAGGGTCGCATGAGCGGTGATATGGAGACTAGGAATCGTTCTAGAGGGATAGTAATAAGTATGCTGAAAGACTTGGTATACTGTAAGAAATGTGGATTGAAAATAAAGTTTAGAAAAGATTCTAAGCAAAGAAACGCAGTCTATATCACAGCATGTAAGTGTGGAAATCGTGGAATCGCTGAGCATCAATTGTTAAAATCCTTTATGAATGAATTTTACTTCCTTCAAGGATTCTATCGTGAGGAATGGGAGAAAGCTTTACATACACCTCAAACGGTCTCTAAGGGTGTTCTAGTCCAACAAGTTGAAGAACTGGATAAGACACGAAACAAACTGAGTATGAGACTCTCAAAAGCAAAGGAAGCTTACCTTGATGGAGTGTTCAACAAAGAGGAGTATCTAACAACTAAAGATGCTACAGAGAATGAATTGAAAAAGATATCCACTGCAATAGATGACTTACTCCAAGATATTGAATCCATGGATAAGGAATCCCTCGCATCTCAATTTGAATCCAAGATGAAGAAGATTGAGCAATTCTATAAGATATATAATAAGGAAGATTCTCATCAACATTTAGCTGAATGTAATCGTATATTAAAACTGATAATCAATAAAGTGCATTATGAAAGAGTGAATGAAAGGATAACAATCACATCTCCACTAGAAGGATATATGGAAGTTGAACAAGGTGATTTTGTTGATTTGTCAATAGACTCAAAATGAGGGATATCCCATGAACAAGGGTATCCTTTTTTGAGTAATCTAACTGGTACTATTTATTGTTCCACATAGTTATAAGCATGGTACAATCACAGTAAACATAACAGATTGAGGGTGATAAATTGAGTAGTAACGAAAATGAAGTATATAAGCAATTCATTCCTATAGATAATGAGACAATTAAAAATAAAGTAACAGGAAATGTTTACGATAGAATACAGCTTGTTCTTAATGAACAATTACACGCCAAATACGGCTTTATTTTCACAGAGTATTCACCTCACTATGTAAAAATAGAATGGAATCTTGAACAACTAAACAATGAAGAACAATTGGAGGATAAGTATTCCTTTCTTTATAGATTGATTAAACGTAGGCTACGCTTCCTAACACAATTAATTGAGTATTCAAGAGAAAAGAGATTTAGTCTATTGGCACGAAAAGAAGGTAATTACTATTTCTTTGCATCATCTAGATATTTAGCTAAATACTTTAGTAGCTACAATACGTGGAATCGAAACATTTCAATTTTTTGCACGCTAGGGTTAGTAAATAAGGTGAAAATTGATAAAAATCGAATGGTAGAGCGTAAAGCAACAAGAGAAACAAAAGCATTAGCCAAAAGAATGGATATAGACCACGAGAAGTTATCACCTATTAATTTTTACACTATCCCTATTTACAATGATGAATTGTTGACGGAAGCAAATCGAAGAGCAAAAGTTCTTTTAGATAATAATTTTCGAGCTAATGGATTTAGTAAATTTTTCCTAATAAAGGTATTTGGACAAGAGTTTGCTGATACAATATTCCATGATGAACGCTATATATCAGAGTATAGCCAATATGTTCAAACACAGATTGAGAAGTTTATCTTAAACGATATTAAACGTCACGGTTACACAACCAAAGATAGGATACTAAGGTATGTTCAAGTCAATTATTCTCAAATGCAACCTTGGGAGCATGGATTTAAAAAAGAGATACAGAGCAAGAAGGCAATACTAAACAGAGAATTTGATAGGAGTATATCTGAAATCAAAGATAAGTATAATCTAGAGTACAGAAAGGCGAATAAAGAATTGAAGGAAAGGTTCAAACTCGCTACAAGTAAAACTGTCATTTATGCAAATGAGAGCAACCATTAGGCTGTTCTCTTTTTTTGCAGTATAGATACAGAACATAAATTCCCATTAATAAAACTCGTCTTTTATAGTATCGGCTATATAATAAAATCTAAAGTATCCAAAGATTGGATTTGTAAGGATATCTCAATAACTCTTTTACGGTAAATTAAAGGTTCTCATATTAGGGAATCTGGGGTACTCTTGCAAAAAGAGCATTTAAAAAAATTTTGGATTAAACAGGGTTAGTGAGGAGGAAGAACACTAACACGCCTAGAAGTAACTAAATACTTTTACTCAGTGATGTATTCTTTATTTAAATTTAGCCAAAAAGAAAGGAATAATTAATATGTTAAGATGTATTACAGCAGATAATAATACTTTATATGCTCCAAACTGTGAAGAAGTTGCTACTAGAAAATTGGCAAGAGCTAAGAAATTATACTGTCCAAATTGTCAAACGAATGTCATCTTTAAAAAAGGAAAGATAATGAGCGCACATTTCGCTCATCATGATTCTGAATGTGTAGTAAGTCATTCAGAACCAGAAACAAATTCACATATAAAAGGAAAAGAAATTCTATTTAACTGGCTTAAACTAAAATATCCAACTGCTGAGATTGAGTATGAAGTCTATATTCCAGAGACAGGTCAGATAGCAGATGTTTTTATAGTACATACTGAACAGGAATTAGAAGGTTTGCGCTGGGCGTTTGAGTTCCAACATAGTCCCCTTTCATCTGCGGATTGGCAAAAGAGACATAACTTATATGAATCCGCAGGAATTCAAGACTTCTGGGTTTTAGATAAGAGTAAATATTTGAGATACTCAACAGCACAAGGTATAACAGATGCTCGTCTGAGAAGAGACTTAGAAAAGACAATTTTTAATGAAACAAATCTTTGTTATTTTTTAGATTTAGAGGCTATGGAGTTAACTATTGATTTTGAATTCACTAGTTCTTGGGACAGGAAAATAATAAATAGAAAGGAAGTCTATACAGAATATATTTATCATCATCCTATCAAACATTCTGGTCATATTAACGAGATTAGGGTTAGAATGAATGAAGAATTTAGATATGGCGTTTTACTATATAATGATATTGAAAAACAGATGGAAGCAAGTTTATCGAGAATTTTGATGAAATTAAGAAGAAAACAGGAATTGGAATTAGAAAAAGAGTTGGAAGAACGTGTTATAGAGAAAAAAGCATTTGCTCGAAGTATATTTGTTGAAGCAAAAGCAGAGATTGCTTATAGATTTATAGAAGATAACAAAGAAGCGTTGGCTGATGATATACGGAATCTATCACAACACGATTATTTTGAAAAATATAATGAGTTTATTGAAAGGCTAATGCTCAATCTTCAAACATTTAAGGCATTTAAGGATAGTAATGATGTCACAAGAAAATTGTTAGTAGAAATTAACTACGAATGGGATATTTATAAAATTCCTTTCCTTGTTGCTCAAGGTTCGTATTCTTTAGAAGATTATTTAAAAATAAAAAACAAAGAAAAAATCACTTTAGTTCAATATGCATTTGAAACATACAAAGATGTATTTGAAAAACTAACTTCTCGTCATACAGAATTAACAAACAATAGTTTAAAAAAGATAAAGTGGTTTTTACCGCCCTCTAAGAAGAATCCAACTGCAAGTGACTATGCTCTTGTATACCATCGTTGCAACACAAAGGAAGAAATAGACAAATATATTAATCAAATACTAGAGAATATTATTAATTATAATCCTTTTGTGGATATAGAGAATTGGTAAAATCTAAAGTCTTATTAGATTTTATAAGAATAAGAAAATTTCCATGAAATATTTTTTGAATTTACATCGAATTATAACTTATTTGAGAAACTGTTCCTCTAATGAGGCGCTCTATTAAATTTAAATCTTGAGGATAGTTTATTACATCCTCAAGATTTTTCATTAATGAATACTATGCTATCCTGAATGGACCATCGTTGTGTGATAACGATTTATTTTTTTGTTCTCTTACATAAAAAATAGAATTGCTAATATTTATACAACGATTAATAAATCTGTCATTTTATGAAGACTAAACTATCCCTATTATTTAATACAGCAGGTTATATTAATTGTGAATGAATACACTTAAACAAATGGATACAAAGGTTCAACAACAAATAAAAAAGAACTTGGAAACTCTCCAAGTTCCTAAACTAAGTGATACTTTCATATCAGTTTTCAATCTGATATTCTAGTTCTCCCGTTAACATATCGGGCAAGTTTTTTGATGTTATTTCGTAAGAAAACTTAAAGGTTTCCGAAGCCTTAAATAAAATATAGGATGGAAATGAGATATTTTCCTTTGGATTCAACTCTCTGTAATAGTATTCAAACACGTGATATTCATCTTCATTATATATTTCAACATTAAACAAACTGTTAATATAATCGCTGTAATCTTCATTCAAACTCTCAACTTTTTCACTATAACTTTGAGAAAGAGAAAGTATTGGTGGTGAAGGGATAGGAGTATATTTAAAGTTCTCTTGAACTTTACTGTCTTTATTGTGTCTAAGTATATAGTTTAAAATCCCATCAGTAAATTCTTCAATAACTAGAGGAGACGGTACTTTAAGGTCCTGAGGTTCTAGAATTTCAACCTCCTTAGGGAATTTTAACTTTACAGTAATTGACTCGTTAAATTCTTGTCCTGTATTGCTTAAAACTAAAGGGATAACAAAATACGAACCTATATAGTTAAACATTTCTAAATATCCTTCCAAAGCTTTCAATTCCCTTAAGAAATCTTGGATTTTTTCACCTTTCTCTTTCTCTGTTTCAGTCCCCTCTATACTCTTATTGTTAAAAAATGGACTAGAAAAACTTAACCGTGACTCCATTAATCCACCAACGTTAAAAAAACCATCCTCTAGTTGTATGTTTAGCAGATTATTTGTCTTTTGAATCACATCCGCTCGTTTCTTAGGTGACAATTCTTTAGAGGTTAAAAGGCTACCTCCAAAAGCTGAAAGATTAATGCTGTGGGTTTCATCCTCACCATCGGATTTTTCCTTATTTATTTCACTAAATGCTTTTAACTTAATTTCTGATATATCTTTAATTAGTTCCTTTAGCTTCCCCTGTTTCTCATGTATAAATTTAGAGTTTGCCAAATCATCTCTCCTAAAAGCTTTAAAACGACTTGAAAAATCACAGTATTTAGGTAAGTAGTATTGAACTAATAATTCATTCTCATTTTTACTATTGATTATTTCTTTTTTTTTTGTTTTTTGACTCTGCGCAAAGGAAGTTAAGTGGTTGTATAACTTCTCTTCAAATTCCTCTAAAGATGAGTAGCTATCATATAAACCTTTTTGTTGACATTCTTCTTTAAAAACCTTTAATTTCTGATATTGGTCAAAATCGATACTATCAGGGACTACAGGTGCAGATGAAAAGTACAACATAACTTTCTTATCCTTCTTCATAAACTCTTGAATTTCTTCAACTGTACCAGATTCAGCAACTCCAGTATGAGAACCGAGCTTAGTCCAAAACGTCCCAACTAAAATATCTGAATTATCTACTATTTGTTTATTTATAATCGCTTGCGGTCTGTCCCCCATTTCTGGAACGGTATGAGTCTCCCATTTTATTGGTAGAAAAACTACTTCGTAATAAGCAGAGTTTAATGTGTTCCACTTGTTTAGAATCTCAGGGACTTTCTTTCTTTGTTCTGAAACATCAGAGGGGGATGCGATTAATACTTGATATGCTGTAGCCAAAAAAGACATGTTCAAACCCACCTTATATTTATCTCTATTAGTAAATATTCCAATTGTTATAATATAAGATTAACTTAAATTGTTAAATTTATCTAGCCATACTTTCATTATGGACGCTGGTTCTGGCATTCAGTAGCCATCGACCTCATCCTTATCTTTATCTTACTGATGCATTATAAATGGATATGTAAAGCGGTGGCAATAAAGTACACACACAGACGCTCTAAATTGCTTGTAATAGCGTTTTGAAAGGTCTCGTTCAGTTTCGCCCTATGATTGAATCTGAGGCATTATGTAAGCCTACAGAGGTGTTCTAAGTTAGTTTGTTACAGAAACCACTCTTATCCACAAACTGGCATTCGGAAAAAGTTCGATACGACTCAAATAATCGTTATGTTTTAGTGCGATAAAGTGATAAATCAGATAGTAATTAACTAATGCAGTTCGAGACGGATTATCGAGACGAATTATCGAAATGGATTATGAAACTTAAAACAAAGCATCATCTTCCAACTTTGTAACAAAGCGTTATCTAAAGACTGCTTTTAGTGTATATCGAAGGAACAGCTATCACTTAATTTATCGTATCGTTTACGATAAGCCTAAAGGTGCAAATACTTGAAAGTTATTGCACCATTTTAATACTATCGCTATAATAGGCTTTAGAAGGTGCAATAACATAGTGCAATAAATAACTGATGAAATGTGAGGAAATAACAATGAGATATGGATATGCAAGGGTCTCAACAATAGCACAAGATTTAGAGTTTCAAATCCAAGCGTTACAAGCTGAAGGATGCGAGGTTATATACAAGGAGAAGTTCACAGGCACTAAAACGGATAGACCAGAATTTAATAAGGTGCTTGAAGCATTACAAGAAGGTGACACATTAGTCGTAACAAAGCTAGATAGATTTGCAAGGTCAGCAGTTGAAGGTATCCAAACAGTGAAGGCTCTATTTGCAAGAGGAATAAAGGTACACATCCTTAATATGGGACTTGTAGAAAATACCCCAACAGGCAGACTGATTTTCAATATACTAAGTTCATTCGCAGAGTTTGAACGAGATATGATTGTAGAACGAACTCAAGAAGGTAAAGCATTAGCTAGGCAACGTGATGATTTCAAGGAAGGTAGACCGAGAAAACACTCCAAGCAACAAGTACAACATGCTTTAGAATTACTTAAGATTCATACATACAAAGAAGTTGAAGCGATGACAGGAATAAAGAAGCGAACACTGATTAACAGAAAGAATGAACTAAAAGCTAAGCAATTATAAGAGGCTTCCTATGGTGTCTCTTTTCATTTGCAATGGATATGGGGGGATATTCCCACATTTTCACTGGGGGCATGAGCAGGATAAACCCATAGTCGGTTCATCCACACACCATGAAACATTAAGTCTTGCTACAGAAAAAGCTGAGCAATTCAGAACACCCTATAAAAAAAATCATATGTATGAAAAAAGAGCTTGTAATATCACGTCCAAACTGAAAAAAGCATAAAAAAACGTCTCATACGAAATGAGACGCTTTTTTATGCTAATAGCTGGATAACCAGCTTATTCACAAGTGATCCGTCTGTTTTACCTTTTACTTTCGGCATAACAGCAGTCATCACCTTACCCATATCTGCTTTAGATGTAGCACCAACTTCAGAAATAACTTGCTTAATTATATCAGCTAGTTCTTCTTCTGTTAATTGCTCCGGCAAATATGCGCTTAAAATCTGAATTTCACTTTGCAGTTTATCAACAAGGTCTTCACGACCAGCTTTTTTAAATTCAAGGAGGGAGTCCTTATACTGTTTTACTTCACGAGCTAAAACTGTTAATTCCTCTTCTTCAGTAAGAGTATGTTGCAGTTTAATACCTTCATTTTGTAAAGCAGCCTTAACCATACGAATAACGGTTAATTTTTCTTTTTGTTTATTCTTCATCGCTTGTTTCATATCATCGTTTAAACGACCGAGAAGACTCATCACTTACACCCTCTCTTAGAACTTACGCTTTCTTGCCGCTTCAGATTTCTTCTTACGTTTTACACTTGGCTTTTCATAAAACTCGCGCTTTCTTGCTTCAGCAAGTGTACCAGTTTTAGAAACCGATCTTTTAAAACGGCGAAGTGCATCCTCCAAAGACTCGTTTTTACGAACGACTGTTTTTGACATTCTCTTTCCCTCCCTCCGAAACATCACACTTACATACTAACTTCAGCATGCAAAAAGAAACACTTCTTCAGCATGTCTTTTACGATTATAATACATTTTATCACTTCAGGTCAACTATTTGGCAGAATAAAAGAAGAATAGATGCTCTTCCTTTTCCAAAAATCTATGTAAACAGCCGTTATCGCTCCCACCTCAAAACAAATATATTTTTATCACGAAAACTTCCCCATACAAAATTTGCTAAATAACCACTTATTTAACGGGCACTCCATTACATCCATTTCAATACTTAAATTCTCCACGAAAGAAAAAAGCATGCAAACCATTTCCGGTTGCATGCTTTTTATCCCGCTATTTGTGGGCAGTAAAACTCCCACTAATTATAGTTTCACTTTATTATGCGCTTGCTGACTCTTTTTTTATATCATCTTCAAGAACACGAACAAACTGCGCTTCGTTATATGGATAGCCAGCTTTTGTAATTTTCACTTTTACTAACTTACCGATTAATTCTTCAGATCCTTCAAATACAATTTTTAAGTAGTTATCTGTATAACCTACATATAACCCTTCACGGTCACCCTCTTTAAATTGCTCTTCCGGAATAATTTCAAGCACTTCACCTTCGAACGCAGAAGCATACTCTTTCGCCAATTGGTTAGACAACTCAATTAGACGATGAACACGATCATTCTTCACATCTTCAGGAACTTGATCTTCCATACGCGCCGCTGGTGTACCTGTACGTTTTGAATAAGGGAACACGTGTAATTCAGAGAAACGATTCTCTTTAATGAAATTGTATGTTTCCATAAATTCTTCTTCTGTTTCACCTGGGAATCCAACAATTACGTCTGATGTAATCGCAAGACCTGGTAACGCTTCTTTCAAACGATCTAAACGCTCTTGGAAAAATTCCATCGTATACTTACGGCGCATACGTTTTAGTACAGTATTAGATCCTGACTGCAATGGAATATGCAAGTGGCGTACAACTACTTCAGATTTATCTAACACTTCAATTACTTCATCTGAAATTTGACTCGCTTCAATAGAAGAAATACGAAGACGTTTTAATCCGCCTACTTCCGCTTCCATATCACGAAGTAATCCGGCTAAGTTATAATCTTTAATATCTTCACCGTATCCACCTGTATGAATACCTGTTAATACGATTTCTTTATAGCCTGCATCTACTAATTGCTGTGCTTGTTTAATAACTTCTTTCCCATCACGAGAACGCATTAAACCACGTGCCCAAGGAATAATACAGAATGTACAGAAGTTATTGCAACCCTCTTGTATTTTTAAAGATGCACGTGTACGATCCGTGAAATAAGGTACATCAAGTTCTTCGTATACACGCGTTTTCATAATGTTTCGGACAGCATTAATTGGTTGACGCTCTTTACGGAATTCTTCGATGTATCCTAACATCTTTTCACGATCCTGTGTACCAACAACAATATCTACACCGGGGATCGCCATAATTTCAGCTGGAGATGTTTGCGCATAACATCCAGTTACACAAATAACCGCATCTGGATTTTGACGCACAGCACGTCTAATGACTTGACGGCTTTTTTTATCTCCTGTATTCGTTACTGTACATGTGTTAATAACATATACATCAGATTTCTTTTCATATTCAGTTCTTTCATAACCACCTTGTTTAAACAATTGCCAAATCGCTTCTGTTTCATAGTGGTTTACTTTACAACCTAACGTGTGGAACGCAACAGTTGCCATTGATTATCACCCCATCAATTCAAAATGATAAGAAGCGGCACTTAACGCATAAAGCGGAGCCGTTTCTGTTCTTAAAATTCTTGGTCCTAAACTACATGGTACAAATTTATGTTCACAAAGCGCAGCAATCTCTTCCTCTGCTAAACCGCCTTCTGGGCCAAAAACAATTAATAGCTTTTGACCTGGTGTCATTGTCGCTAAAGCTTTTGCAAAATTAGATTTCTCACCTTTTTTTGCTTCCTCTTCATACGCAACAAGACATACATCATATTCATTACTCATTGAAAGCAATTGCTTAAACGATGCCGGAGTATGCACTTCTGGAATTTCGCTCCTATGCGATTGTTCCGCAGCTTCTTTCACAATTTTTTTCAAACGCTCAACTTTTTTATCAGCTTTTTTTGCATCC
Source organism: Bacillus sp. NH11B (assembly GCF_001884205.1). Classification (NCBI taxonomy): domain Bacteria; kingdom Bacillati; phylum Bacillota; class Bacilli; order Caryophanales; family Bacillaceae; genus Bacillus; species Bacillus sp. NH11B. The sequence goes on from NZ_MAOG01000109.1 coordinate 28,804, forward strand.
CATTTTACAATCGAGCGGGATGCTTGGAATGGTAAAAATGCGGCTGCCCCAAGCTCAGTTCCTTTTTGAAAAATCAACTCTAGCTTGTCTCCTTTTGGCAGTCCACTTGCAATCGTCACAAAAACAGGAAGTTCACTTGACGCCTCTACCCATTCTACAATAGCTGTATTAACAAATTCACTGGTAATTTCATCAATTGAACACACTGCTGTTTTTCCGTTTATACAGCAATAAATGTGATCACCAGCTGACATACGCATCACTCTCACGATATGATGTACATCGTCACCTACAATGCGAATATTTGTCTCATTTACATATTTCTCTTCTACAAAATAACGTTGCATATAATCACCTTAGTAGAGTTTCGTTCCTTTCGTAAGTCAACACTTACGAAAAGAACGAAACGTTATCATTTTTTCATATAACAAACGGCAAGCCCCTCACCTTATAGTGAGAGACTCCCCTTTTTCATTATAGACTAAAATCTATATTACGCATTTCGTGCAATAATTGCTACCCAGTCTTCAATTCGTAACACTTCTTCAATTGTAAATCCAGCTGTTTCTAACGCCTCAGAAATCACTTTTTCTTTCGCGGCAATAATGCCCGATGTAATAAATAATCCGCCTGACTTCACAACTCTTGCTGCATCTTCAGGGAATAAAAGAATAATTTCTGCTAATAAATTAGCTACAATTAAATCAACAGGACCTTCGATACCTTCTAAAAGGCTATTTTGTCCAACATTGACGATGTTATCAGTTTTATTTAAACGTACATTCATTTCTGCACTTTCAACTGCAACTGGATCTAAATCATATGCTTGAACTGAAGACGCACCTAATTTTGCCGCTGCAATACTAAGTACACCAGAACCTGTTCCTACATCAATAACAGTATCACCTTGCTGAACTGTTTTTTCTAATGCACGAATACACATCGTTGTTGTTGGGTGAGTTCCTGTCCCAAATGCCATACCCGGATCTAATTCAATGATTTTTTCATCCGGAGAAGATGGTGTATATTCTTCCCACGTCGGTACGATTGTGAATGTATCAGAAATTTGTACTGGATGGTAATATTTTTTCCAAGCAGTAGCCCAATCTTCTTCATCGACTTCGTTAATGGTAATATTTCCAGTACCGATTTCGATGTCATAAGATGGAAGCACATCAATAGATGATTTTACACCTGCAATTGTTTCCTGTAAAGAATCCGTTTGCGGGAAATACGCTTTAATTAATACACCCTCTGCCGGGTATTCATCTGGATTCAATGCATAAATTTCACCATATTGTTGCTCGCGCTCTTTCGTCAATTCCGCTGGGTCCTCAATCGCAACTCCACTAGCACCAGCTTCATGTAAAATATGAGAGACAGCTTCTACCGCTTCTTCTGTTGTATGAATACTAATTTCTGACCATTTCACAATTTACCAACTCCATTTTTTATTTCCATTATTCCCCTTTGAAAGCACGTTTAAGCTTTCCAAACAAACTATCATCTTGCTCTTCTTGCCCTGCAAATTCACGCAATAAATCTTTTTGGTGTGAAGTTAATTTCGTCGGCACAACAACACGAACGACTACGTATTGATCTCCTTGACCATATCCACGTACGTTCGGAGCACCTTTTCCTTTTAAGCGGAATTCTGTTCCTGTTTGTGTTCCTGCTGGAATTTTTAGCTTCACTTTGCCATGAACAGTAGGAACTTCTACTTCCGCACCAAGTGCCATTTGCGCAAATGTTAATGGCATTTCGCAAATAATGTGATCTCCTTCGCGCTCAAAGAATTCATGGTTTCTTACATGAACAACAACATATAAATCTCCTGCCGGTCCACCATTTACGCCTGCTTCACCTTTTCCAGATACACGAATTTGTTGACCATTATCGATACCCGCTGGAATTTTAACATTAATCTTTTTACGTTTACGAACTTTACCAGAACCGTGACATGTCGTACATTTCTCTTTAATCATTTGACCAGTTCCTGAACAATGACCACAAGCTTGACGGTTAACAATACGACCAAATGGTGTATTTTGTTCTACACTTACTTGCCCTGATCCTGAACAATGTTTACATGTTTCTTTTGAAGTTCCTGGTTTTGCTCCGCTACCTTTACAAGTATCACATGGATCTTCTACTGGAATCTCAACATTTAACTCTTTACCAAAAATAGCTTCTTCAAACTCTAAAGTAACTTGGTATTGTAAGTCAGCACCTTGGCGCGGAGCATTCGGATCACGACGTCTGCCACCGCCGCCAAAGAATGAACTAAAGATATCTTCAAAGCCGAAGCCACCACCGAAGTCTCCTGCGCCGCCAAACCCTTGATTTGCACCAGCATGACCAAATTGATCGTACTGCGCACGCTTTTGATCATCGCTTAATACTTCGTATGCTTCTTGTACTTCTTTAAACTTTTCAATTGCATTTTCTTCTTTACTTACGTCTGGATGGTATTTTTTAGCCAAACGACGATACGCTTTTTTTATTTCATCTTTAGAAGCACCTTTGCTAAGGCCAAGGACTTCATAATAATCTCGTTTACTCATAAATTTGCAACCCCCGAATCTTTCACATAAACGTAATTTTAACACCGAAAGAAAGTGCTTTGCAACAAAGTTTCCTCACTTACAGTATGCAAAATAAAAAACTTAAGATCCTCACACATTTCTTCTCATTCATGAAAAAAGCCAAAGCCAAGGCACGCTTGACTTTGACTTTTTGTCATCTTACTTATTTATATTACTTATCTTCTTTTACTTCTTCAAACTCAGCGTCTACTACATTGTCTTTCTTCGCGCCAGCATCTTGTGCTCCTTGTGCACCTTCCGCTTGCCCTGCAGCAGCTTGAGCTTGCTCGTATAATTTAACAGTTAATTGTTGGACGATTTCTTGTAAAGCGTCTTTTTTCGCACGGATTTCCTCAAGCTCGTTCTTCTCAATCGCAGCTTGTAATGCCTCTTTCGCTTCTGTTGCTTTTGCAACTTCAGCCGCATCCACTTTACCTTCTAAATCTTTTACAACTTTATCCGTTTGGAATACAAGTTGGTCAGCTTCGTTACGAAGTTCAACTTCTTCCTTACGTTTTTGGTCAGCGTCAGCATTTGCTTCTGCTTCTTGTACCATACGATCTACTTCTTCATCAGACAGACCTGAAGAAGATTGGATTGTAATAGCTTGCTCTTTGCTTGTTCCTAAGTCTTTTGCACGTACGTTAACGATACCGTTCGCATCAATATCGAATGTTACTTCGATTTGTGGAATACCACGTGGTGCTGGTGGAAGGTCTGTTAATTGGAAACGACCTAATGTTTTGTTGTCAGCTGACATTGGACGCTCACCTTGTAATACGTGAATGTCTACTGCTGGTTGGTTATCAGCAGCTGTTGAGAATACTTGTGACTTACTTGTTGGAATTGTAGTGTTACGCTCGATTAATTTCGTGAACACGCCACCCATAGTTTCAATACCTAAAGAAAGTGGAGTTACGTCTAATAATAGTACGCCTTCTACATCACCAGTAAGTACGCCACCTTGAACTGCAGCACCTAATGCTACAACTTCATCAGGGTTTACACCTTTATACGGTTCTTTACCAGTTTCACGTTTAATAGCTTCTTGTACAGCTGGGATACGAGTAGATCCACCAACAAGGATAACTTTATCTAATTCGCTTGGAGCAAAACCAGCGTCTTTTAATGCACGACGAGTTGGCTCTAACGTTCTTTCAACAAGACCTGCTGAAAGCTCTTCGAATTTCGCTCTTGTTAATGTTAATTCTAAGTGTAATGGACCAGCAGCTCCAGCACTAATGAATGGTAATGAAATTTGTGTTTGTGTTACGCCAGAAAGATCTTTTTTCGCTTTTTCAGCTGCATCTTTCAAACGTTGAAGTGCCATTTTATCTTGGCTTAAATCAATGTTATTTTCTTTTTTGAACTCAGCTACTAAGTGATCAATAACAACTTGGTCAAAGTCATCCCCACCAAGACGGTTGTCACCAGCAGTTGAAATAACTTCGAATGTTCCGTCTGCTAACTCAAGGATAGATACGTCAAAAGTACCGCCACCTAAATCATATACTAAGATTTTTTGCTCTTCATCTTGTTTTTCTAGACCGTAAGCAAGTGCTGCTGCTGTTGGTTCGTTAATAATACGCTCAACTTCTAAACCAGCGATACGACCAGCATCTTTCGTTGCTTGGCGCTCTGCATCGTTGAAGTATGCAGGTACTGTAATAACAGCTTTCGTTACTGTTTCACCTAAGTATGCTTCAGCAGAAGCTTTTAGGTTTTGTAAAATGATTGCAGAAATTTCTTGAGGTGTATAATCTTTACCTTCAACTTCTACTTTGTAGTCTGTACCCATGTGACGTTTAACAGACATGATTGTATTTGGGTTTGTAATTGCTTGACGCTTTGCAACTTCCCCAACTTGACGCTCTTCATTTTTGAAAGCTACAACAGAAGGTGTTGTACGGTTTCCTTCTGGATTTGGGATAACCTTTGGTTCTCCACCTTCCATAACAGCTACACAAGAGTTTGTTGTACCTAAGTCAATACCGATAATTTTACTCATGGCGATTCCTCCTATTTTTATGTAAATTATTGATTTACTTTTACCATTGATGGGCGAATCACACGGTCTTTTAGTTTATAACCTTTTTGGAATTCCTCCACAACCGCGTTTGATTCAAATTCACTGTCTTCCACTTGCATAATAGCTTGGTGCTCATTAGGATCAAACTGTTTACCAACAGATTCAATCACTTCAACACCTTCTTTAGTCAACGCTTCTAGCAATTGACGATGCACCATTTCCATACCTTGTAACAAGGATTTCGTTTGCTCATCAGTTGTTTCCACTTGCATCGCTCTTTCAAAATTATCAAGAGCTGGCAAAATATCTGAAACTAAACTTTGTGCTCTATATTTTTCAGCAGCCTGTTTATCCATTTGGACACGGCGCTTATGATTTTCAAAATCAGCTTGTAGACGTAATGTGCGACCTTCCGTTTCCGTTAGTTTCGCTTGTAACTCATCTACTTTTTCTTGTAAAAGAGCAGCCTCACTTTTTTCTTCTACAGCTTTTTCACTGTTTTCTGGCGTGACAGCTTCTTCAACTTGCGCTTCTTTCACTTCTTCTACCACTTGTTCGTTACGCTCTTCCACAATTTTCACCTCCTTAAAAGGTATTAGGTATCATGTATAGCATGATTACCTAAGCATTATATATTACACACAGCAATGAGAATCTCATCACTTGAGCGAATGTATTACTCTCATTTACTTTTTAAGTCCGTCTGTAAATTGTCTTGTAAATAACTGCAACAAACTAATTACACGAGAGTATTGCATTCTCGTCGGACCTAAAATCGCAATTGTTCCTAGTTGCTCTTCTCCAATCGAATATGTTGCAGAAATTAAACTACAATCTTCCATAGCTATTGAAGAATTTTCCCTACCAATTTTCACTTGAATACCAACTTGTTTATGACGCAAAATATCATAAAACTCAGCTTCGTTATCAATCATCGTCAGCAAGGACCTTACTTTTTGAATGTCATGGAACTCTGGTTGCGAAAGCATATTTGCTTTTCCTCCAAAGTATATCTTTTCCGATAAAGGAACTTGAAATGTACCATCTAACATTTTTATTGCACTATCGTAATTATGAACATACCCACGCAAGACCGTAACAATCTCTTTAAAGATCTTATTATGAAGTTCCGACATAGGTACACCCGATAGCTTTTCATTTAAAATATTAACCATTTTTTCTAAATCTGATAAATCAACAGATTCCGGAACGGTAATCGTTTTACTTTGTACATGCCCTGTATCCGTTACAATAATAGCGACTGCTGTTTGACGATCAAGCGGTACAATTTGTACGTTTTTAAGTTTATTTGTGCTTAACTTAGGCCCAAGAACAATGGCCGTATAGTTCGTAAGCTCTGATAAAATTTGAGCAGATTGCTGTGCAACTTTTTCTGCTTCAAAAATTCTTTCAGCAAACAAATCTTTAATTTGTACAATCTCAGCGTTCGGTAAGTTTTGCGGGGCTAAAAGATGGTCTACATAAAATCGGTATCCTTTCTCAGAAGGAACACGTCCAGAAGAACTGTGCGTTTTTTCAATAAAACCTAATTCTTCTAAGTCCGCCATTTCATTTCGAATAGTAGCTGAACTAAATGTAATTTCCTCTTTTTTAGCCAAAGTTCTAGACCCAACGGGCTGTGCTGATCCAATAAAGTCATCAATAATTGTTTGTAAAATTAAGAGCTGACGTTCCGTAAGCATCTCATCATCACCTCTGTTAGCACTCTTTGTCTTCGAGTGCTAAATCTATTAATAACTTACCAAAATTGACATTCAATTGTCAACGGAAACGTCACGAAATAATGAAACTTTTTCACGTTTATGGAACATTTAATTAGTCAATCAAAAATGACTGGAACACTTCATTCCCCAATAATTTTCCTTTTCGCGTTAAACGCACATATCCATCTCTCTCTTCAAGCAATCCTTGTTCTTGATTGCTTTGTAACTGCTTCGCGAAAACTTGATCCATCTCCATATTGAATTTCTTTTGGAACTCTACCTTGGAAACACCTTTTGTTTTTCGAAGTCCTAAAAACAACTCTTCTTCCATTTTTTCTTTCTCAGTCACTTCATGAACATCTAAATAAGGAAAGCCTGTTTCATCAATTTTCGTGAAATATTGCTTGAGCGGCCCTACATTTTGGATACGTTCCCCATTTACATAACTATGCGCGCCAGCTCCAAATCCATAATACTCTTCATTATTCCAGTATGTGAGGTTATGTCTACTTTCATTATCACCTTTTGAGAAGTTGCTAATTTCATACTGGCTATAACCATGTTTCTCCATTTCATCCATTACCATTTCATACATTTTCGCTTCATGGTCTTCACCCGGAAGTCTCAACTTCCCTTTATTCATTAAGTTATAAAATACAGTCTTCGGTTCCACAATTAATGAATATGCTGAGAAATGTTGTACCCCAAGTGTGAAGGCAATATCTAATGTTTCTTTTACATCTTCTATCGTCTGTCCCGGCAAAGCATAGATAATATCTATATTTATATTTTTAAAGCCCACTTCCTGCGCTTCTCTAATTGCTAAAAATGCATCTTCCCTCGTATGCTTACGCCCAATCTTCTCAAGCAATTCATCACGAAACGTTTGTACACCAAAACTAATCCGGTTTACTCCACCTTCTAACAATAAGTTTAACTTCTCTTTCGGTAAGTCGCCTGGATTCGCTTCAAACGTTAATTCACAATTCGGCGCAAACGGACGCAAACGGCGGTTAATGATATCGAGTAGTTTTTTTGTCTGTTCCATATTTAATGCTGTCGGCGTTCCTCCACCAACAAAAATCGTTTTCATACTATCAAACGGTACTTTTTGAACCGTGTTTATTATTTCTTTCTCTAAATACTCTAAATATTGATCTACCGGTTGGCGTTCAATAAACACTTTATTAAAATCACAATAGTGACAAATATGCTGACAAAATGGGATATGAATATATGCAGCTTGTACCAAATATAACTCCTACCTTTCTAAAAAGAAAACCTCCGCACTCCGGAGGATTCTCTACTTCTCTAACGTATTACGGATTTGTTCCATTCGCATTTTTCCCCAATCATACATCATTTCAACGATCGGTAAAAGCGACATGCCTAGCTCCGTCATATAATACTCAACACGAGGAGGAATTTCCGGATATACTGTTCGATTAACAATCCCGTCCTCTGTTAATTCTTTTAATTGATTCGACAACACTTTATGAGAAATACTCGGGAACAGTCGTTGCAATTCACTAAAACGATGCGGACCTTCCACACCTAAGTGCCACAATATCACAACTTTCCACTTCCCACTAATAATAGAAAGCGTCAATTCCTTTTCACAATTAAAATTCCCTTTTTCTATTTTATCTTGAATATCTTTACGAATATTTTCGGACATTAATAGTCTCCTAACTCTAGATCAATCACTAAAAAGCTCTCTCATCATTGTAAATGAGAGAGGCTAAGATGTCTAAAAAGTAATTATACAGAAAAAAAGAAGCCGCATAAACGACTCCTTTTTTATTTTAATTATTAGTTGTCATCCATTTTCAGTACAGCCATGAATGCCTCTTGTGGTACTTCTACAGAACCAACAGACTTCATACGTTTTTTACCTTCTTTTTGCTTATCAAGAAGTTTACGCTTACGAGAAATGTCACCACCGTAACATTTTGCAAGTACGTTTTTACGCATCGCCTTAATTGTAGAACGCGCTACAACCTTGTTTCCGATAGTAGCCTGAATTGGCACTTCGAACTGTTGTCTTGGAATCAATTCTTTTAATTTCTCTACGATTACTTTACCACGGTCATACGCTGAATCACGGTGCACAATAAATGATAAAGCATCCACTTGTTCATTATTTAAAAGAATATCCATTTTCACAAGTTTAGATGGTTTATAACCAATTAACTCGTAGTCAAATGATGCATATCCTTTCGTATTTGATTTCAATTGATCGAAGAAATCATATACGATTTCTGATAACGGGATGTCATATGTCAATGTAACACGTGTTTCATCTAAATATTGCATATCAATAAACGTTCCACGTTTACCTTGGCAAATTTCCATTACAGCTCCAACATAGTCATTCGGAACCATAATTGCTGCTTTCACAAACGGCTCTTCTACACGATCGATAGACTGTGGATCTGGCATATTAGATGGATTATCAACAATAACATCTTCACCGTTTGTTAAATAAACTTTATAAATAACGCTTGGCGCTGTTGTAATTAAGTCAATCTTAAATTCACGTTCAATACGTTCTTGAATAATTTCCATGTGAAGAAGTCCTAAGAAACCACAACGGAAACCAAACCCTAGCGCTTGAGATGTTTCAGGCTCAAATTCAAGAGCAGAATCATTCAATTCTAGTTTTTCTAATGCATCACGTAAGTCGTTATAACGAGCAGAATCAATCGGATATAAACCACAGAATACCATTGGGTTTAACTTACGATATCCTGCTAACGCCTCTGCAGCTGGACGTTTCGCATGTGTAATCGTATCACCAACGCGTGTATCACCAACATTTTTAATAGACGCTGCTAAGAAACCTACATCACCTACTGTTAACTCGTCACGTTGCGTTGTTTTCGGTGTAAACACACCTACTTCTGTTACTTCAAATTCTTTTCCAGTTGCCATCATACGTACTTTATCGCCAACTTTTACCGTTCCATTTACAACACGGATATATGCAATTACACCACGATACGGATCATATAAAGAGTCGAAAATCATACATTGTAACGGCTCTTCTGAATCACCTGTTGGAGCTGGTACTTTTTCAACTATTTGTTCTAAAATGTCCTCAATACCAATGCCAGCTTTCGCCGAAGCAAGTACAGCTTCCGATGCATCTAAACCAATTACATCTTCTACCTCTTGACGTACGCGTTCTGGGTCCGCACTTGGTAAGTCGATTTTATTAATAACTGGTAAAATTTCTAAATTATTATCAAGAGCTAAATATACATTCGCTAATGTTTGTGCCTCAATCCCTTGCGCTGCATCCACAACAAGAATTGCACCTTCACAAGCCGCTAAACTACGAGATACTTCGTACGTAAAGTCGACATGTCCTGGTGTATCGATCAAGTGAAGAATATACTCTTCACCGTCTTTCGCTTTATACGTTAATTGTACTGCATTTAATTTAATTGTAATACCGCGCTCACGCTCTAACTCCATAGAGTCAAGTAATTGCGCCTTCATTTCGCGCTGTGTTAACGCGTTTGTTTTCTCCAAAATACGGTCTGCCAACGTTGATTTCCCGTGGTCAATGTGAGCAATGATGGAGAAGTTACGAATTTTGGACTGTCTTTTTGCTCTTTCTTCTTTATTCATCTATGTTCTCAACTCCTAATAGTCTCGCCAATATACACTAGCACTGATTATATCAATAGAGCAGCAAAGATTCAATGAAAACTCGCGCTGCTTACAAGACAAATCATTCTATCTATATCTTATGCGAACAAACCATAAGAGACAAACCTTTTTCAAATAAAAAAACGGCTGTCGTACAAAACGATAAGACAACCGTGCTTCCCGCTACTCTTAGCTAAAAATCTCTTTGACTTTCCCAACAACTATATCCGTTCCAAACTTTATTATTTCATAAGCAACACTTGCTATCGCCATACCAATACCTTCTACGACATTGAAACTCCTTAAGTTTTCTAACTGTTTTTGTTTTTCAGCAGCTGAAAATGCCTCGCTCAAAATTTCCGATTCAGCTCCTGCACCTTCTGTTCCTGTCATATGAGCAATTTGTTCATATGACAGCTGACGATAGCCCTTCATGCTTTTCAAGCCATGATTAGCGAGCCCTACTCCAGCTATCATCATAAGTAAGCATACGACTGTACCACACATACACAAGAGCGCAAATCGATTCCAACTATTGTCATCTCTTCCCATCAATGTGTATATGCCCCTGTATTATCCTGATCAATTTGATGATGCAGCGCTGCATTTAAACCACTTGCTATTACATTTGCCATATCCTCTATAAAAGCATCTACTTCTTTTGGGGTCACCATTAAATTATGACCAAGAGGAGATAACACTTCATAAATTAATTTCCGCTTCTCTTCATCCTCCAACGTACCGACAGCACCTAAAAACATATTTCGGCTCTTTTCATCCGGCATATCTTCTTCTGTTAACTTTTTCTTTTCTCCAAATGAAAATCCCGCTGGTAATAAAGATCGTGACGGCTTATGTCCCTCTTTCATCTCTCTTCCAAAGTGCTTCAAAATAAAATCGATTGTATCACTCGTAATAGAAACTGCGTCTACTACAGTTGGAACACCAATCGCAATAACAGGAATTCCTAATGTTTCTTTACTTAGTTCCTTACGTTTATTCCCAACACCTGATCCAGGATGAATCCCTGTATCAGAAATTTGTATCGTGCTATTTACTCGTTCAATAGAACGGGCAGCTAATGCATCAATTGCAATTACAAAGTCTGGCTTTGTTTTCTCAATGATTCCATAAATCACATCGCTCGTTTCAATTCCTGTAATTCCCATTACTCCTGGACGGATTGCACTAACAGGTCTAAATCCTTCTTCTACACTTTCAGGCTGTAATTGAAATAAATGTCTCGTTACCAGTACGTTTTCTACAACTATCGGTCCGAGCGCATCTGGCGTTACATTCCAATTCCCAAGACCAACAATTAAACAACTTGCTTCTTTTGAAACTCCAACATCCTCTAGGAAATAAGAAAATTCCTTCGCAAAAATACGCTCTACTTTTTGTTGAAGTTCTGTATCTTGTTGACGTATACCTTGCACTTCAAGAGTTAAATAATTTCCAGGTTTTTTCCCCATCGATTCAGATGCAATTTCATCAATAGTTACTTTTGTAATTGTAACTCCCTCTTCTTCCCTCTCTTTTACAATAACTCCTTGTATCCCTTTTTGTTCTTCTTGGCGCTCTTGCAGCATTTGGTGCGCCTCTACAGCAAGGTCAGTTCTAACATTATATTTACTTAAATCTAATGGTTCTTTCATCGTATCTCCTCCGTAATTCATAGTAAATATCGTTAGATTTCCCAAAGTTATATAAGGTCATTCTTTCCTTTACGTGAAATTTCATTGATATACTATTGCAATTCTCTTCACCGTTTGATAGAATATCACTTGTTCTATGTAAGAATCGAGTCATTCGATTGCACCAGGGAGGTGAAAAGTATGGCAAACATCAAATCTGCTATCAAACGCGCTAAACTTAGCGAAGAGCGTCGTGCACATAACGCTTCTATCAAGTCTGACATGCGTTCTGCTGTTAAAACTGTAGAAGCTTTAGTTACTAATAACGATCTTGAAAATGCTAAAGAAGCTTTCAAAACTGCTTCTAAAAAACTTGACAAAGCAGCTCGTAAAGGTCTTATCCACCAAAACGCTGCAGCTCGTCAAAAATCTCGCTTAGCGAAACAAGTAAACGCGTAAGGCGTTTAAAAAACGATCCATTCGGATCGTTTTTTTATATACAAAAAAGTTCATGTAACAAGTACATGAACTTTTTTGTATCATTACAGATGATTTAACCGCATTAGGAAAAACTCGAGCACAAGTTTCTTATCCATTTTTCCAGTCTTCATACTGTAATCAGCTTCCGCTAATTCTAAAATAACTCTTTTTAATTCTTCAAAAGAGAAAAATTTCGTTTGATTCATCGCCAACTTTACACGATACGGATGTACACCAATATGGGAAGCAATTTGATTTTGTCCATAACCGCGCTGTTGTAACTCCTTTACTTGATTCAGCAAACGGAATTGACTTACTAACAATGCGAGTAACTTAATTGGTTCTTCCTGTTGTGTGAATAATCCATCCAAAATTTGCATCGCACCTGCGATATCTTTTTTTACTACTTTTTCTGTCAAAGCAAACACATTTTGCTCAACGGATTTTGGTACAAGTTCCGCCACAAGTTTCGATGTAATTTCCCCGCCCATACCGACATATAACGTTAGCTTGTCCATTTCCTTCGCTAACATTGTGACATTACTTCCCACAAGCTCTAATAACAAACTAACAGCCGTGTTATCAATATATACATGCGCCTCTTCCGCACGAGAAACAACCCACTTCTGGACATCTTGCACTTGCATCGCATTCGCTTCTACTATATCCGCTGTTTTCTTTAATAGTTTCGTAATTTTTTTTCGTTCATCTAATTTTTCATAAGGCGCAACGAAAACAAGAATAGAAAAAGGAGAAGGTTCTCCGATATATTCTTCTAAAATTTTTATATTTTGTTCTAATTTTTCTTTTTGTGCCGTTAAAAATAATGGTGATTTTATTAATATAACTTTACGATCTCCAAAGAATGGAAGGGTACGTGCATCCTCAACCACGTCTTCTAAATACGCTTCTTCCAAATCATATGTCACAACATTAAACTCTCGATCTTCCTCTTCGAGTGCTTCCGTTGTAATCAGTTTTATCGTTTCATTTATAAAATACGCTTCCGTTCCATACAGTAAATACAACGGAGCAAACTGTTTCTTTTTAATTTTCTTATGTATATCACTCATACTTTTTCCTACTCCCTAACTTGGCAATATATATTTATACTAATGCCCTAGCTTTTGTTTTACAAGTACAAAGGAACAGGCTTTATAACCCGTCCCTTTATTTATATAAAACGCCACGCAATAAGCCCCGGATTTCTTATTGGTGTGCGGTAATCACCTTCCCTTTATTATTTACAATAGTAATCCAAGTATAAGTGCCAACTGTTAACATGCTTGGAAACAAAAAACTCTTGTTACTTAGCTAACAAAAAAGAGTATATATGCTCTTTTTTCTCCATTTATAAATTGTAGATTTTTTTCTGACAATATTTTATACTAAAGTGGAATGTTGGGGAGGGATTCTAAATGAATAATTTTGAACAAAACGTTCAAAGTAAACGCAATGACGCTATTGATTCAGGGGTAGGATTTATCGTCTCATTTGGTTTTTTCGCAACACTTTTCATCATTGCAACTGTTATTAAATTTATCGGTTCTTAAAGGCTGCCGCTTAATGGCAGTCTTCTTTTTTATCTATTATGTGTTTCATCATATGTGATTTTACTGCGAAAGGTTCCTTTTTCCCCTTTAAAAACATAAGAAATGGCACCTTGCTTATCTGTGCGCCATATTTCAATACCATCCTTCTTAAAACCCTCTATAACTTCCTTATGCGGGTGCCCATACCTATTGCGCTCTCCAGCTGAAATAATCGCTACACTCGGCTGCACAAGGCTCAAAAAAGGTTCGGTAGATGACGTTTTACTCCCATGATGCGCAACCTTCAAAATGTCAGCCCGCAACTCCGGATATGTTGATACTACAAGCCGTTCACCTTCTTCTTCTAGGTCACCCGTGAATAACCATGTTAACCCTCCTAATTTCGCCCATATTACAACCGAAGAATCATTTTCTCCTTTTTCTTTTCCTTTTGGAGCTAACACAAAAAATTCTGCTTCATTTACTCTCCAGCTCTCACCCTCTCCTACTACACTTACCTTCACTCTCTTTGCTAACGCTTGTTTCTTTAACGCTTTTTCTAATACAGCATCTTGGTCTTTTCTCCCAAATACAACTTCTTTTATAGTAATAGATGATAATAAATCCTGTGCAGCACCTATATGATCCGCATCTCCATGCGTTACAATTAATTTATCAATTGTTTTAATACCTTCCTTTTGTAAAAAAGGAATAAGAATATCATGTCCAACAGAAAATTCATGCTTTTTTTCTTGCCACGCCTCCTTCTTGATATGAAGCGCTCCACCTGTATCAATAAGATAAACCCCTTTATCGTACGGGAGACGAATTAATATCGCATCTCCCTGTCCAACATCAAGAAATGTAACACTCCCACTTTCGCGAAAATATGGTGATACATAATGACACGTACAAATAAAAAGAAATACGCCTACAACCATGAAAAAAATCCTTTGGGATATTCTCTTTTCCCAAAACACCAATATGCTAATAATGCTAAAACAATATATAATCACAAGAATTAAGGGTGTTTGGCCGAAAGTAAGGCGGATAAACGGGAAATTTTCACAGTAGCTTAATAAATTATTAGAAACGGTTAAACATATCGATAATACATATGCAATTCCTTTCGCAAGAAATGGAATGATTGGCGTACATAGAAGGATAACAATGCTACAGGGTAATACAAGAATAGATAGAAACGGAACATACAAAAGATTGAGGAAAATACTATAAGGAGAAAAATAACCAAAATGATATAGCAAAATCGGGGTGCTAACGAGCTGTGAAACAACAGAAATATAAATCGCATTTCGGATTGCTCCGTTACTACGCGCTAGTAATATCGGGGCAGATAACAGTAAGGCAAAGCTACCTACAAATGAAAACTGGAATCCAATATTGAAAATAAGATACGGATCGTATATAAGCATACATATAGCCGTTATACTTAATGCATCTAAGCTAGATAAGCGAACAGAACATATGAAAGCTACTAGTAACAATACTCCTGTTATAGAAGCCCTTACGACAGACGGTGATGCACCTGCTATAATCATATACAGAGGAATACAAACTATAAGACATACTGTTGCTCTCTCCTTCGTTACACCACTTCTTAGTAAAACAAAATACATTATAACTATCAGCAGTACGATATGCGAACCTGAAATTGCCAACAGATGTATAAGACCAAATTGTTGATATTGTTCTTCTACTTCAAACGACATTTGTTGTCGATCTCCAAATAATAATGCGTTCATAAAAGCACCTGACTGTTCCGGAAATATTTCTGTAACTTTCGAGATTACTTGTTGCCTAAAAAAGAAAATCCACTGCACGAGAGACAACGATGTTTTATGACATTCAGAAATATCTATCACATTGAATATAAAATGTATTTTTTGCTGGTATAAATAATCACGATAATCAAAAGCATGAAAATTTCTGGCAGTTTGCGGTTCTTGCTTCTCCCCTTTAAATGTACATGCTATTCCTGCAAATAATTGGCGCAATTGCTCCTTTTCTGATGCAGATTGAATTTTATAGTTCAACTGCACTATATTCTCATTTTGATCTTTAATTTGAAAAGAAAGGCGATTCCCATTAATAAAAGGTGTATTTTGTATAACACCTCGTGTAACTTCGTAGGACTCTCCTAGAGGCTTATTTTGACTTTGAACATATTCGGTATACATAGCGCCACTAAAACACGCTAACATACAAATGGTGAAGGTTATATGAGAAGTACGATACAAATAAAATAAAACATAACCAACGAAACAACAAGCAGTCAACAAATACGACGAGGAAAAGGCAATTGCAATCCCCATTATAAACGAGATTGCAACATAGCCCCATTGTCCCTGCAACTCATATCCACTCCTTATAGCATCATTTTTACTTTAGTGAATACATGCTGTAATTCTTCCATTGACAAACTATCTTTTTCGAAAGATGAGAATAGTTCTTTTAACTGCAAATGACGCTCTTGCTCCTCTAGCGAGGCAATATCATATTCTAGCGGAACGTGTTTCACTGTCACATTTGCTTGTTCAAACAACTCTATGGCATACGGATGGTTTTTATAATCCTGTGCATAATAAACTGCTGTAATACCACTTTGAATAATCGCTTTGCAACATTGCAAACAAGGGAAATGCGTAACATATATTTCCGATTCCTCTGTTTTCACACCAAACTTCGCACATTGCAATAAAGCATTCATTTCAGCATGAATTGTACGAACACAATGATTATCAATGACATAGCAACCATCGTCTATACAATGCACACCACCTTTAATTGAACCGTTATATCCGCCAGCAATAATTCGTTTATCACGAACGATTGTCGCTCCTACCGCAAGCCTTGTGCATGTACTACGCAAAGATAATAAATGGCTTTGCGTCATAAAATATTGATCCCATGAAATTCGTTCCATATCTTCACCTACTTTTTTGTCTACTTGTAGTGTAGCGAAAAAAGAAAAACTTCGTCAATCTTTTACGGAATAATTATTTGATCTTTTATTTTCTCAAGTGACTTCGTTCCAATCCCGTCAATCTCCAATAAATCTTCTATTTTCTGAAACGGTCCGTGTTCTTCTCGATATTTCAAAATACTTTCCGCTTTCCGGGAACCAATACCTGTTATTTTTTCAAGTTGTTCTTTAGAAGCTGTATTTATTTGTACTTTCCCCTCTTTTTTTGAAGAAGCAGCTCCCTCTTGCACTGGTTCATTTTTGCTCGGAATATAAAGAAGCATTTGATCTTGTACAACTTGTGCCAAATTCACTTTCTTTACCTCTGCATCCGGTAAAAAACCACCTGCTTTTTCAACCGCATCCTTCACCCGCTCCCCTTCCTTCATTTCATACACACCCTCTTTAAAAACAGCTCCTTTTACATCAATTACAATGGTTTTTTTCTGCTCCTTTGTGCCCAACTCTTTCGGCTTCCCTTTTTTCTCCACCTCTTTCATTTTGACATCTGTTGTCATAATTGTTTGCTCTGCATGCTGGTTCGTTTTCCAGAAAAGAAGAAAAATTACAGTTCCAATAATAACCACTAATCCCAACCATTTCTTTGGAAAATCCCACATCATTTTACACCTCTAATCATAAATTCATAACATCATTCATATTGTTTAGGAGAAAGCCGTTACGAAGGAGGGATGAAACATTGAACATAGGAATTATAGGGACAGGGAACATGGGGAATATACTAATCGATGCATTTTTAGAAACCCGTGCTGTCAAACCTTCGTGCCTTACTATTATTAATCGGACGCCTGCCAAAGCATATCATATAAAGGAAAAATACCCTTCTGTTCATATAGCCAAAACAATCCAAGAGGTAATCGAACACTCCCAGCTTATTTTCATTTGCGTAAAACCGATAGATATATACCCTATCCTACAAAAATACGCTGAACATTTTTCAGATGAAAAGTGCTTAGTTTCTATTACAAGCCCAATATCTCCATCACAATTAGAAACGCTTATACCTTGCCATATCGCACGAATCATTCCAAGTATTACAAACCGTGCTTTATCTGGCGCATCACTATTTACATTTGGAAATAACTGCTCTGAAGAATGGAAACAAAAACTACTTCATCTATTCAAAAACATTTCTACTCCCCTTGTTATAGAAGAAGATATAACGCGCGTTTCATCTGATATAGCAAGCTGTGGCCCTGCTTTTTTTAGTTATTTATTACAATGTTTTATTAACGCTGCTGTAGATAAAACAAACATTACACATGAAGAAGCCACTACTTTAGTAAGTGAAATGGTCATTGGAATGGGGAAGTTACTTGAAAAAGAAATTTTCACATTACCTACTTTACAAGAAAAGGTATGTGTCAAAGGCGGCGTTACAGGAGAAGGTATTCGTGTTTTAGAAGAACATGTTGGGGATATGTTTCATAAATTAATCGAACGGACACATGAGAAATTTGATGAAGATTTAAAATGCGTTGAGCAGCAATTCAATAAACACACATAATAAATACTCCATCGTAATTCCAAATCCTTTAATTAATACTTATCTTTTTCATGCTACATTTTCACTAAAACTAGCATTTTTACACTTTACACATATCATCTCTTTATTTTTCTAGAACTAAAACTACATCTTTTCTATAAAACAAAAGCAACCTTAGCGGTTGCTTTTGTTTTATCTATTTTTCTTCGCCATGAAGAAAATACGCTCTGTTTGTTCTGTAACTTCAAGTCGCTCAAAGTCACCAGTCACGCGAAGCACTGTAAAACCAGCTTCTTCAAGCCATTTCGTTAGCTCTTCAACCTGATATGCACGTTGCACGTGACATTCGTCAAAACGATGATACACATCTTCTTCTGGATCTTGAACAAAGAATGTTAAATCATGTTCCACACTATCTGATTCTTCTCCAGGGAAGCAGTTCCAAATAAGTGATATTTCTTCGCCATTCACTGTGTACGTTTCATTTTGAAATACATGATGTATTTTATATAAAGAGTGTACATCGAATAAAAACAAGCCATCTTGACGTAAATGGTGGAAAACTCTTCTAAATGTTTCTTGTACTCCATCTTCTTGCAATACATAATTTAATGAGTCACAAAAGATTGTCACACAATCAAATTCACCAGGAACATCAAGCTCTCTCATGTCCTGTTGGTAAAAAGGAATAAAGTAACCTTCTCCCCCCAATTTCTGCTGTGCAACAGTTAACATTTCTTCAGATAGATCTACACCAATTAAATCATAACCTTTTCGCACAAGCGGAAGTGTTACGTTACCCGTTCCACATGCTACGTCAAGAATTTTTGCCTCTTTCATAGATGCCTGTTGCAAACTTTCCTCTGTGAATTCCACCCATTTATCATAAGGGACATCATTCATCAGTTCGTCATACAGCAAAGCAAATTGTTCGTATTTCATTGATCTAGCTCATCTGCAATATCTTCACGCGGCACATCGCCCCATAGACGCTCTAAATTATAGTGATTACGCTCGTCTTTATGGAATACATGAGCAACCACATCACCAAGATCTACTAAAACCCAACGCGCTTCATCAAAGCCTTCCATACGTTGTACGTTAATTTCGAACTCATGTGCCTTCGCTTTAATTTCACGTGCAATTGCTTGCACTTGCTTGTCTGAATTTCCGTGACAAATAATAAAATAGTCTGCAATCGGTGAAATACCTTGCATATTTAGTACAACCATATCTTCTGCTCTCTTATCATCAGCTGCTTTTGCCGCTAATACTAATAACTCTTTATCTTTCATTTATTAATTTCCTCCTTGATAACTGCATTGTATGTTTGGAATGTTAATGGATAAATCGTTTGATCTTTTTCCATTAAAAATTGAATTGTTCGCTTTAAAGCAAACAGTAAAGCTTGATTTATATCTTTATATGCGAGTTCCCTCGCTTCTTCCACACCAGGAAACTTACGTCCTGGTTCAATGTAATCCGCTACATAAATAACTTTATCTAACATTGTCATTTTTTCATGACCACTTGTATGATATGTAATGGCTTGTAGAATTTCAGGATCAGTAATACCTACTTCTTTTTCTACTAAGTATGCCCCAACAGGTGCATGCCATAACTCTTTGTTATAGTGCAACAAATCCTTCGGCAAAGCTTCTCTCTTAATAATCTCTTCCATTTCTGGAATCGCTCTACATTTTGCATAATCGTGAAATATAGCAGCCGTCTCTGCCTTCTTCTCATCTACACCATATGACCGAGCAAGTTCAATCGCTGTTTCCATTACACCAACCGTGTGTATATAACGTTTTTCATGCATTTGTTGTTTGACAATGCTAAGTGCTTCCTCACGATTCATACAACCCATTCCTCTCGATATATACCTGTACTTTTTCGGGGAGTAAATATTTGCACGTTTTCTTCGTCATATATCTCTCACGTAACAAAGAAGAAGAAACTGCAAACTCCGGAATTTCCACTTTTACGATATCATAAGGCGTATGTAATGTATAACCTGGTCTTGCAACTCCAACGAAAGTCACAAGTTTAAGTAACTTTTCAATGTTATACCACTTCGGCAAATACTCAACCATGTCTCCGCCAATAATAAAGTGAAACTGCACATCCGGATACTTCTCCGTTAATTGTACCATAGTATCGTACGTATAAGATGGGCCTTCTCTGTCTAGCTCTTCTAAACAAATTGAAAAGTATGCTTCTTCCTCAGTCGCTATTTGCAACATGTTTAATCGACTTTTCACACTCGTAATGTTACGTCCTTGCTTGTGCGGTGGAATTTGATTCGGTAAAAACCATACCTCTTCCAACCCTAAAGCATGATACACTTCATTTGCAATTAACAAATGCCCATTATGAGGTGGATCAAACGTGCCACCAATAATACCAATTTTTCTCAAAAGAAACGCTCCTTCCTTTTACATACAGCAACTCTCCTCATAAATATTCGAAGAGAGTCTACTGTTAATAAAAGTTCAATTGGTTTCACTTTCTACATATCAAGCGCCTATTACGAAATAACTCACGTATACCTTTTATCGTGGAAGCTTAATTTGCTTATTTTCTCTAGATTCTTTGTATAAAACAATTGTGCTTCCGATTACTTGAACGATTTCAGCTCGCGCACCTTGTGCAAGTTCTTCTGCAACTTCACGACGATCAAATTCACAGTTTTGTAGTACACTCACTTTAAATAGTTCACGAACTTCTAATGCTTCTCCAATTTGTTTCACCATATTTTCATTTACGCCACCTTTTCCAACTTGAAAAATCGGTGTTAAATGATGTGCCTTTGCACGTAAAAATCTTTTTTGTTTTCCTGTTAACATATAATTAGCCTCCAAGCTCTCTCATTACTAATTGTTTCATTCTATCAATATTCGGCACACAACCTGTCCACATTTCAAATGCAAGTGCACCTTGATAAACGAACATATCGATTCCATTTTGAATTATTGCACCTTGTTCTTTCGCATCGCCTAAAATTTTTGTTTCAAATGGATTATAAATAATATCAGAAACAATCGCTCCTTTTTTCAATGAACGAATTTCGAGCGGCGTATGCTCAACATGCGGATGCATACCTATCGTTGTTGTTTGAATGATAATATCATATTCCCCTTGAGCTTTTGCTGCGTGTTCTAGCGATAGAGCATGTGAATTAACATTTTCCAAACATCCAGCGACAAGATTCTCCGCCTTATCTCTCGTACGATTAGCAATATCAATTGCTGTCACACCTACATCTGCAAGTGAGAAATAAATAGCTCGACTAGCACCGCCTGCACCGAGCAATAAAATACGTTTCTCTTGAAGCGGCTCTTTACTAATTGACTGTAAGGCACGAACAAAACCAATTCCATCCGTATTATACCCAATCAATTTTCCATCTCGATGAACTACTGTATTTACCGCACCGATTTGCCTTGCAAGCGGGGCAATCTCATCCAAGTACTCCATAATCGCAACTTTATGCGGAGTCGTGACATTAAATCCGGAAATACCTAATGCTTTCAAACCTTTTACTGCTTCCCCTAGCGCTTCTTCTTCTACAAGAAACGCATGATAATGGGCATCCATATTCAAGTGTTCAAATGCATCGTTATGCATAATGGGTGATAATGAATGTCCAATTGGATTTCCGATTACACCATATAATTGTTTCATAAATCCCTCTCCATATTAAATTAAAGATTTACGCAATGAAACACTTACTCCTTTTGGTACATGAGCAACAATTTTTGCTCCTGATTCATTCACAGTAACCCATCCTAATCCAGAGAATACAACGTCTGTTTTTGGCTCACGAATATTAAATTCATATTTCACAAACTCAGGCATATTTTCTAATTCTTCTGGTGTCGGTGGATTCAATAATTCTCCAGCGTGTCTTTCGTACAATTCATCAGCCTTCTCAAGCTTTGTACGATGGATTGTTAAACGGTTTGAGAAATGACAAGTGAATGCACGGCGGCCCCCACTTACATAATCAAATCGTGCTAATCCACCAAAGAATAATGTTTGTTCTTCATTTAATTGGAATACCATTGGCTTAACTTCTGTAGTCGGTGTAATAAGCTTTAAGCTTTGTTTCCCAACATAATGTGCCATTTGATGATGGTTAATAATCCCTGGCGTATCAAATAAAGAAGATTCTTCGTCTAATGGAATATCAATTAAATCAAGTGTTGTTCCTGGGAAATGTGATGTTGTAATTACATTCTCAGTCTCATCACTAAACTCTTTAATCATACGATTAATAAATGTTGATTTACCAACATTCGTACATCCAACAACATAAACATCTTTACCTTCGCGGTAATACTCAATTGCATCCGCAAGTTCAGTGATTCCTTGCCCTTTAGCTGCACTGATTAAAAAGACATCTTCTGGTTTTAAACCAAGTTGCTTTGCACTATAGCGCATCCAATGTTTTACTTTATCATGCTTAACTGACTTTGGAATTAAGTCAGCCTTATTCCCAACAAGTAACACTTTATTATTCCCTACAAAACGATGTAAGCCTGGTAACCAGCTACCATTGAAATCGAAAATATCTACGATTTTAACCACTAATGCGTCTGATTGTCCAATTCCGTTCAAAATACGAAGGAAATCATCATCTGTTAAAGATACATCTTGAATTTCGTTATAATGTTTCAATCGAAAACAGCGTTGGCAAATTACTTGTTCCTTTTCTAAAGATGATGCAGGAGCGTATCCTACTTCATTTTTATTTTCTGTTTGAATTTCTACACCGCAACCAATACATTTAATTGTTTCAGTCAAACTTTATTCCTCCCAATTAATTAAGCCTTTTTTCTTCATGTTTCTCATAATTCTTCGTTCAATTTTTCGATTAAAGCGTGTTACCAATCCGTCTGTTTGCGCTACTGGTACAACTAAAATTGTATGAAGTCCCACACGATTCCCACCGAGCACATCCGTTAGTAACTGATCTCCAATTACTACAACTTCATCTGGTTGCAGGTGCATTTCGTTTATTGCGCGCTTAAAGGCACGAACAAACGGTTTACGCGCGCTATGAATAAACGGAATACCTAATGGGTCAGCGAAGTCTTTAACGCGTTGCTCGTTATTATTTGAAACGACCGTTACTTGAATATCATTTTCTTTCATTTTCAAAAACCACTCTTCAAGCTGTGGTGTTGCGTTTGGACGATCCCATTCAATCAAAGTGTTATCTAAATCAGTGATAACTCCTTTAATTCCACGCTTTTTCAAATCTTCTGGTTGAACATGATATACATTTTTCACATATTCATTTGGTAAAAATAACTTCAATTTCTTTCACCTCTTTGAGGATTTTTCATAAAATTTTTCGACAACATTTTTCGATAGATAACCTGTGGATAAACTTGTACACACTTTCCACATTAATTTTTCAGTTAATTTAGAATTTACTAACAATCTATACACATTTTATCCACTGAGGTATGTGGATAACCTCTTGTTTGTGACTGTCATATTTTTTTGGTACATTAAATGCAACAACGAATCAATCCTTATATTATTAGGAGGTGACTCACCTTGAAAACAAAACATATGGAACAGTTATCTACTGAGTTACTCACTGAGTCTTATTATAAAGCAAAAGAACTAAAATTAAATCCCGACTTCATTTTACTTATAAAACAAGAAATTATTCGACGCTCGTTAGAGGACAAGCTCGTCAAATCTTCTTGAGTACATATAGATTGCTGGTTGACCTGTAAAAAGAGCCATCCTGCGATGGCTCTCGAATAAACAAGTACTCCCATCTAGGGGATTTCTTCATTAAGCATCTTTGTCCATATTTCTTGATTAGAGCTTCATAAGTATATTATAAAATCTTTTCTTTACTTATGAGATAATCGTGTTGCAATTTTTTCACCCAGACGCAGCTCTTGTCCACTTGTCAATTCCTGCACTGCTTCAATCATATCTTTTTCAAATAATAAAACAACTGTTGAACCAAATGTAAAGTATGCCATCTCTTCACCTTTTTGAACAGTACTTCTTTCATGAAGGAGCTCAATACTATTAACAAACATAGCACCTACTTTTACAAGCGCCATATGTTCACCTTCACTATTTACTTCTGTAACAGAGCGATAATTTTTTGACAATGGTTCTTTTCCATACTCCATACCCGCTGCATTTACCGGATATGATTTTCTGCCAAGTACAAATCTTTCAGTGACAGATCCAGAGAGCGGACTATGAATACGATGATAATGACTTGGACTCAAATAAATTACCATGTATGTACCGCCTGCATATCGCTTTGCACGCTCTTCATTACCTAGCATATCCACAATTGAATAACGCTTTCCTTTTATATCGAATGTTTTTGTATCCTCAATAGGACCTTGATCAGCAAAAACACCATCAACAGGACTAACGATACTCGATGCATCTGCATCAATACTACGCTTTCCTTCTTTTAGCCTACGCGTAAATAAATCATGCAATGTTTGATATTCCTTCAAACCCTTTTCCATCTCATCTTGATTAATTTGAAAAACTTTCGCATACGATGGAATAATGATAGAGCTCAAACGCGATTGTGCAAATTTACGTAATATATAAGAAGTAAAACGACCATTTGTAAGTTCGATCATAAGTCGATATAATGTACGTCGCAAATTACGAAACCTCCTAACCAGTCTATAACTTTAGTTTCTCCTTTTTTTCTCTCTATATCATATGTAGAATTGGTTCTTATTCCCACATATAGCATGGAGCCGTCTCGTTATACATGAAGAAAACTAAGTATAATTTTTATTCTTAAATTGTTTAGCACCTTCTAATATTACAGATAGAACCCGCCATTTTCAACAGTGAACATGTATTTCTTCTTAGAGTAGCTCGTTTTCTTTCCTTTTTACAGAAGAAAAGGCAGCCGCTTTTGAAATACGGTTGCCTTTCCTATACTCTATTCTTTCGCTTTCTTCTCTTTCTCTGCCCTTACAAATTCATGGAACATTTTCATTAAAGCGCGCTTTTCAATTCTTGATACGTAGCTTCTGGAAATACCAAGTGCCTTAGCAATCTCCCGCTGCGTTTTTTCCTTATCAAGCCCAAGTCCAAAACGCTTCACGATAACTTCCTTTTCTCGTTCGTCTAAAATATCTATATACTCTTTAATCTTTTCTAACTCCATACTAAGCTGAATCATATCAATTACATCTTCAGACTCTGATTTTAATATATCAATAAGCGATATTTCATTCCCCTCTTTATCTTGCCCGATTGGATCATGAAGTGAAACATCTTTTTTCGTCTTCTTTAGCACACGTAAATGCATCAAAATTTCATTTTCGATACAGCGTGCTGCATACGTCGCAAGCTTAGTTCCTTTCCCTGCAGAATAACTCTCGATCGCTTTAATGAGCCCAATTGTACCAATTGAAATTAAATCTTCTGCATCTTCACCGGTGTTTTCAAATTTCTTAACGATATGAGCTACAAGCCGTAAATTATGTTCAATTAAAAGATTTCTCGCTTGAGCATCACCTTGCTCCATTAACTCTAAGTACTTTCTCTCATCATCTGATGATAACGGCTGCGGGAACGCATTATTCTTCACATAAGAAACAAAGACAAACACCTCTCGAACCATATATCCAATTGCGGCGAATAGACTCAAACCTTTCACCTCCGCCAAAATAGTGGTCTTTATTATGTGTATGTGGGCGTAGGGTTGTTTGTGTCTGTACGACATAAATATGGAATCCTTAGCTTTTTGTCGAACGAAATAAGCCTTTCATACCTTGAATATTTTTTCCAATGTATTACAATATTTTAAGTTCCAAAATTTTGAAAGAGGTGTTTTCATGCGATACTTTACTTCACAAATAAGAAACCTTGTAGTACTCACACTATCTTTTTTCTTACTGTCAGCTTGCGGACAACAAACTTCGCCCACAAAAACTGAAACTACTAAACAAGATACTGCAGCATCAACAGACAGCACAAAAACGGAAGATAACCAAAAAGCTGAAGACAATGCGGGAACTGAGAACAACGCAAAAACCGAGAACAACGTAAAAACCGAGAACAACGTAAAAACCGAGAACAACGCAAAAACCGAGAACAACGCAAAAACTGAGAACAACACAACTACTGAAAACAACAAAAAAACCGAAAATAACGAAACAGCTAAAAACAATACAAAAACTGAAACAGAATCTAAAAACACACAGAAAGATCAACAACCAGCTAAACAACCAACTAAACAAACTGATACTATTAAATTCACAAGTGAAGATGCTGTGAGAGTTCTCGAAAAAAGAATGGGAGCTCGATCAGCTGAAATTCATTACGGCTCTGGGGAAGACCAACTAATCGGCACAGTAAATGGTATTAAGCTATATGACGTTTTATACACACGTGGTGACGGTGAACATCAACGTGCTGTAAATTTCGCAGTAGGATCAGATGGGAATTTATATGAGTGGTCGAAAGCTCAAGATGGTGTTCTTCAAGCACTTAACGGCAATTAATAAAGTGGAACTTTTACTGCCACTTTATGCGTGATACATTATTCTATGAACATAGTAAAGCCAATCGAAATATATCGATTGGCTTTTACTAATATTCACTCCAAATTTTCTCCCCAGTATGCGCATCAATATAACGAATTTCTCGAATACAGTCGAAGGGGGCTTTATGATTTTCATCCGTCGTTTGCTTATACAGTAGTTCGTATTTCGTTTCCTCTGCATCAACATCTATATGCCATTTTAATTTGACTCGGATGGCATCTATATATATTTGTAACGCGTTTTCTTTTGTTACTTTTGGTGTTGTTTCATATGTAAGTAATTCTTTTATAAATTTGCTAGACTCTCCAGAGTAGTGCATCACTGCACCATTTTCTGCATTGATGTTGATCATAATATATTTCTGCTCTACATGAATGTCATTTACATACATTGAAAAGGAAAACCTCTCTATCCCCTCTTCCTCTTCATAATCATCCCAAAGCTGAATATACTTTGTCGCATCTGGGATAGTATGCTCTAAAAATTGAAGTGCTTTGCTTAAACATTGCTCTCTTGATAAGATTGTTCTTCTTTTTTTCTCATCCTTCCACATAAAAAAAGAAAGCAATTGATTTGTTTCTTTATCTAGAGTAATTACAACAAATTCATCATGCTTCAGCATTGGAACGTGTTTTTTATAGAACTCATCCATTGAATATGGATCCTTCTCTTCTATTTCTTTTTGTAATTCTTCTTTTAATACAAATTTTATCCGGACTTCATCCTCATCTACTTTTCCATCTAATTTTACAAATTTCTCCTTGTCCCAATCAAATAAATCAAGCACATCTTTTTTTGGACTACTCTTTAGCGGTTTATCAATAAGTACGGTAGAAGGTAATTTATAATGGCCTGGCCCATATAAATCTTTACCTGTACTTGCATCAATAAACGCATGACTAGGCTCTGGTTCATATACAAGATGGTACCCTTTTACTTCTTCCCCATTTTCATATTTACATGAGGAGTATGTTAAATCTACAAATACAAGTCTCATATCTTGTCTAGCTTTCAAATTTTCTAAAACGATATTCTCCTCAACAATTTCACTTGGCCATAACGGTTTTTTCTCTATCGCTTTTTGTCCATTATAATGGAAATTCACAACATTACCTGAAGGATGAACACGCACAACACACCCCGTATTCGGCAATGGATACCCATTCACTTCTTGCATATAATTTATTTCTTTCCAGCCACGCCTGTCGTCCTTGACCTTCACATATGTATAACTTTCTAATCTTTCTTTCACATATTTCTTTATAAATACATTTGCAATTTCTCTTGCTTTATTCTCCTCTATCGCTTCCTTACCGCTCGAAAAAGAATTGTCATCCTCTATCCTAAATTCAATTAAACTACCAGTATGTCTATTCAACGTAATTTGTACCGTTCTCTCCTCATCCTCTTTATGCTCCCACCATAATAGATGATATGGGTCATCCACACCTTCTTGATCATCTACAACAAGCCTATAATCATCTGGAATGTTAATAATATGAGCCACTTGCTCTTTTCTTTCTTTATCTTTTTGATTCATTATACCTTCCCCTTATTACAATTTAAGGTAATTATAACAAACAAAACCAAAACTCATTAACAAAAAGACAAAAAACTGAAACAATTAGTTCATACGAATTTCACATGAATCTATTACTATTGGAATTGTACATAGTGAACTTACTAACAACTGCGTTTATTAATATATAAAATTTCATTTGAAAGGAGTTGAAAATATGAAAACTAAATATCGCTTTATGATTTCATCATTTGCTGCTTGCGCCTACATGATTTGGTGTTTAGTATAATAACAACTTCACTTGTAAATAAGAAAAGGTGTGTATATAAATGGAATATAACCAATCAACAGTTAACTACTGGAAAGCTTTTGTATTACCTTATACATTCGCTTTAGAAGAGTTAAAAACTAAATTTGAAATTATGAACCGGGAAGCTCAATTTTTAGAAGACTACAACCCGTTTGAACATATAAAAACAAGACTTAAACAACCCGAAAGTATCATTAGAAAGCTTGAGCGTAAAAACTTATCACCAACAGTTGAAAATGCTCAAACACAATTACAAGATATTATTGGCATCCGTATTACATGTTGCTTTGTAGAAGATATTTACCATTTAAAAGAGGTTATTGAAAATCGTGGAGACATGGAAATTGTAGAAGTAAAAGATTATATTGCTAATCCAAAAGGAAATGGCTATAAAAGTTTACACATGATAATAAAATATCCATTGTCACTAAATTCTGGTACGAAAGATGTCTTTGCAGAAATTCAATTACGTACACTTGCCATGGACTTTTGGGCAAGTTTAGAACATAAACTTTACTACAAATATGAAGGAAACATACCTGATTATTTGAGAGATGAACTACATGATGCGGCTATGAAAGCTGAAGATCTCGATAATAAAATGGCGACCATCCGTCAAGATATTGATGATATTGAAGCATGTTCAAATCAAATTTTATTACCACTTTAAAAAGGTTCTCTCTACGAGAACCTTTTTTATTTCTTTTCTATCGTACGAACCTCTTCAATTTTCCAGCCTTCCTCTTCTTTTCCAAGTGCATACTGTACTTTCTTCTGCAAAGTAACTCCCCCGTCTACTTCTTTTTCCTCTGTTTCAACGATAACAAGTCCCTCTTTAAGAGCTTTCATATTCATATGCCCTAATTCAATTTTCTTATTTCCCTTTTGAAACGCTGCTTCCTTTTGTGTTTTTAAGTCTTCAGCACTAGGCATCTTCTTTGAAAATAACTCCATATGTTCAGCAAGATTTTTTTCATTCGTCGTCCGTACAAATGCCTCAATAACATCTTGAATGGATTTCTCTTCTTCTTTCGTTATATGTACCTTTTCCTCAGTTTTTTTAGCAGATTTTTGTTCTATATTATTCTCTTGAGATTGACATCCAACTAGCAATAATACAAATACTAAAAGGAATCTTACTTTCCCTAAAAAAATCCTCATCTTTCCATCTCCTAAAAAGAAAAGTGAGGCATTTCGCCTCACTTTCATTTATAATTAGCGTCTTCCTTTATTCGGATCGCCGCCGCCAACGATGTCAAAGACACGTTTCGCTATGTTTGTATTCTCTTGAACCCCAGAGAATAAGTATTTACCTGGTCCGAATGCATATACGTTTACATCTTCACCTGTATGTCCACCCGTTGTCCAGCCTGTAACCGAACGCTTATTGAAGATATCTTCAATTGCATTATCAATCTTTGTTACATCTTTTGATGGAGCGATATCATTTACAGCTTTAATTTCTTCTGGTGTTAACTGTAAATCAATATACTTTTTCAATGTTTCTTCTACATTTGCACCTTTTGCAATCTCATTTGCCATAAAGTCTGGCGTACGTTTCGCAGCTTTAATCGGATCTACTTTAAAGTTATACTCACCATTCGCACCTAAAGATAATCCTCCAGTAGCATGGTCTGCAGTTGCAACAACTAAGGTATTCTTATCTTTTTTCGCAAACTCAATTGCTGCTTTAAACGCTTTTTCGAAGTCTTCCATTTCACTCATTGCACCGACAATATCATTATCATGTCCAGCCCAATCAATTTGACTACCTTCGACCATTAAGAAGAAACCATTTTTATTTTTGTTCAAGCGCTCAATTGCTGCATTTGTCATCTCTTCTAATGAAGGTGTTTTATCATTACGATCAATCATTTTATCTAAACCACCTGGTGCAAATAAGCCAAGAACTTGATCGCTTTTATCATTTAATAGTTGATTACGATCTGTTACATAACTATAACCAGACTTCTTAAACTCTTCTGTAAGATTGCGGTCTTTTCTAACAAAGTTATTTACGCCACCGCCAAGCATAACATCTATTTTATGCTTACCTTTAATTTTTTCATCAAAGTAATCATTTGCAATTGCATCCATATTTTTACGGCTAATATCATGTGCACCGAATGCAGCTGGTGTTGCATGTGTAATTTCAGAAGTCGCAACTAATCCCGTTGACTTCCCTTTTTCTTTCGCTTGCTCCAATACTGTCTTCACTTCAGCTTTATCATTATCTACTGCAATAGCTGCGTTATATGTTTTTATACCTGCTGACATCGCAGTAGCTGCCGATGCAGAGTCTGTAATATTTTCATGTTCATCTTCTGGATATGTTTTTTGTGTTCCTACAAGATGCTTATCAAATTCTGTAGATTCCATCTCAAATGTTTTTGGATTATCTTTCATATAGCGATGTGCTGTCATATATGAAGGTCCCATACCATCCCCAATTAATACGATGACATTTTTAATCTTTGCATTGTTTCCATTCTCATCCGCATTAACCTCACTAGAACGCGTAAAATTCCATGTCGCTACCGAAGTAACTGCTAACGACGCCACAACTGCAAATGGCCATGCTTTTTTCACAAACTTTTTCACTGTCTTGTCCCCCTAATTAGGTTATTCATTTCCCACTATCAAATTTAATAGAAGACTGTTAAGAGAAAATGAGTTGAATGTAAATTTTTTGTTAACTTATGTAAATTCCAGTTATAATTTGTATAAGTTTGTCTTTTCGTATTAACGATACTTCCCTTTACAAAGAAAAATATAAACATGTTGGATTCCTTTTAATACGAACCTATTATTTTACATTTCGTAATATTATTCTTATTTTTTCAAATTTAAA
The DNA here is from genome assembly GCF_001884205.1 of Bacillus sp. NH11B. Lineage (NCBI taxonomy): Bacteria > Bacillati > Bacillota > Bacilli > Caryophanales > Bacillaceae > Bacillus > Bacillus sp. NH11B. Next base: position 60,185 of record NZ_MAOG01000109.1, read on the forward strand.
TAGAAATATGGTGAACTTTATGAAAACAGTAAAACTAGACGAATCTTTCATTCCAGCCTTACTCTCTCTTTGCGAATCAGTTGGGTGGTTACAGCATGCGAGTTTTATGAAAGAGCAATTCCATATGTACCTTTCCATTGGTACAGTTTTTGGCTATGTACATGAGAATAAACTTATTGCAGCGGGCGGGGTCTTTTCATTTGCCCCTGGATTTTCTTCTATCGGTATGTTAATCGTGCATCCTGATTTTCAAAGAAAAGGAATTGGCCGTATTTTGTTAAACAATAGCTTAAAAGTAACTCATCCATCGCTCCCTATTACGCTCATTGCAACAAAAGCTGGCGAACCCTTATATGAATCTTATGGATTTCAATCAATAACAACAATTCATCGTTTCGAAAAACAAGCTACTTACAAAAATACAAATTTTGTCCCTATAAAACAAATTCAGCAAACGGATGTTCAATCTCTAATTTCTCTTGATCAAACTGCGACTGGTGCACATCGTTCTAAGCTTTATTTATCACTACTATCAAGAGCAATTTACTCATTTAAAATAGAACGGGATAATCAAATAGATGCCTTTGCTTTATGCATACAAAAAGGAGATTTACTTTGTATTACCCCTCTTATTTCAAAAAAAGAGAAGGACGCTATTCAGTTATTAGAAATAATTTGTAACTCGTGGAATGGGACGATACGCATTGATGTCCCACATTCACAATTCATATTCCGCCAATTTCTTCAAACGGCAAATTTCCATGAAACACTTCTTTCACCTCTTATGATAAAAAATGGGGATCAACTTCCTGGAAATCGTAATATGCTATTTGCTATGATAGATGCAGCGTTATGTTAGAAAGGGGACACCTAATTGAAGCGATTTAGCTATTTTATGGTAGGTTGTCTTACTCTTACACTATTAGTAGGATGTAATGCAGCAGAAAAGCCAGTAGAACAAGTAAAACAAGTTAAAAATACACTTACAGCGAAACTAGCTACTGAGGAAAAAATGGTAGAGATAGATGGTCAAACGATTTACTTTAAAAAGATTGGTGATAAAAAACCACCTTTACTTATGATCCATGGATTTGGAGGATCATCCGATGGTTTTCAAAAGATTTACTCAAATTTAGCAAAAGATCATACGATTATTTCTGTTGACGCCTTAGGATTCGGACGTTCCTCTAAGCCGATGGATTTTTATTATTCTTTCCCAACTCATGCAAATTTGTATTATAAGCTAATGAAAAAACTAGGATATGACTCATTCGCAATACTGGGACATTCAATGGGGGGAGAAATTTCTCTTAATTTAACATATTTATACCCTGAAGCGGTTACCCACCTTATTTTAACTGATGCTACAGGCGGCCCTCATACACTCGTTAATAAACAAGGTTCACCAAAACCAAAGTTGTCGACTGATTTAAGTGCCGTTTCTTCTATTGCAGATTATGATGAGGGCAAAGTTACATTCAAGCGTAATGATGAAGAACATTATAATAAAATGAAATTATGGCCTAGACGTCTTCAAATCAATGCAAATGAAATCAAACAACCAACTTTAATTATATGGGGAAGAAATGATAGTAGCGTTTCTTGGAAAGAAGGAGAAACTTATCATCAATTCTTAAAAAATAGTACTTTCCATATTATCGAAAAAGGTTATCACGCACCATTTCGTCAAGAGCCACAAGAATTTGTAGGATATGTAAAAGATTTCTTCGAGAAAAATCCTATAAGTGCTGAAAAATAAACGGGTATCTCATGTTGAGATACCCGTTTTCATATATTAAGCAGCTTGCTTTTGGCGTTTTTGAGTTTTTGATCCTAGTACTTTTGGAATAATGAAGCCATCAACTCCAATTTTCCCAGCATTCATACCAGAAACAAGAACGAACATCGATAAAATAACCATCTCAGGGTTCACACCAATTGACCCACTAAACATATAGGAAAAGTTCATTAAAAGACCGAAAAAGACCGCTGTTTTTGTTAAACAGCCTACAATTAAACCAATTCCTACTAAAATTTCTCCCCACGTCACAAGTGTATTAAATAAATCAACGTTTGGAATTGCAAAATCTTGTAAGAATGATGCCCACCAAGATTGAACAGCTGGTTGTGCTCCTTTAGATTTTTCAATTGCACCTTGTAAATAACCAGTTGCATCGAATCCTTTTCCTTGTAGTTTACCGATTCCAGCCATTACCCATGTGTAACCAAGATACACTCGAACTATCGCTAATACAAAAGAAACTGCTTTGTTTTCTCTTAAAAATTGAATAATCATATCTTCCTCCTAAAGTTGTAATTAAGTCAGTTACAGATAATATAATAACATTAGTTACTTACTTTTGAAATGTTAATTATGAATAATTTGTGACATGCATAAAAAACATTAAATACTAACGTATATATAGTAACTTTTATTACCCGCAAAAACTTGAACATATCATACCACAAGTGATAATCATTTTCATTGAAGAAAATGTAAAAAAAATGTGAGTTAAATGTGAAATGTATTCATTCGAATATATAACAAATGCGTTTCATATTGTTTATATACTCGAAATGTACATGTCTTCTCATCGATTAATCTCGCTTCTCGAACAGCTTCTCCTAACGTTTTGTCATGGGAAATAAGCCTGTAAAATAAGCGTATTGTAAACATAAGTACTACATTTCCACCTACATAATCTATCGAGCTAACATACGATTTGGCATCATTCTGTAAAATCGATTCTACTAGCTTCAACTCCCCAAACTTATACCAATCATTTACAATATGTGTAATATGCAATTTTGCATATTACTTAATTTCTGCTACGCCAAAGTATACCCTCTGCTCGTTTAAGTCGTATACATTTCCCCCTAAGTCTTCCATTACAAATTCCCTACCCTATAAGTCAATTTCATACATACCCGTTTCTTTCAAAAAATCAGCTCTAGTTAAAGCGACTTTCTGTAAATATTGCCTATACGCTGTAATTGTTCCATCATGTGAAACGATACAAATTTTTTCTGCTTTTAACTGATAGCACCAGTGCAGAAATTCATCTACTATTTGCTGAAACTCTTTCTCCAAGATGATATTGACTCCCTCATTCCATAACAATTCATTTGTACTTTCTTCTAATGAAAAATGTGGAAATAAATTTTCAATTATCTTTCGATCTAACAATTGATCGCATGGCAATGTTTTGGCGGATTCCCGATAAGGAAAAATACGCGGGGATACATATGGATGAACAATTTTTTGACAAGCAACTTCCTCACTCCATATTGTCGCAGTTTGTAAAGTTCGAAGTGTAGGACTAACGATTAATATATCCTTTTCTTGTAATGGTACATCGCGCTGAAGCAATTTTGCCTGCTTCTTTCCCACACCCGTCAATGACGGATTCACCGCTTGTAAACTTAATGATAAATTTTTCGTATGCTCACCTTCACCATGCCGAACAAAGACAAGTTTCATTCTCCTCTTCCTCTCACTAGAAAATGGTCTCACATATTTCTTCCCTATTTTTTTCTTTACTCCTGCTATTTTAAAAAGTAGAATGTAAAAAGTATTTGACATCAATATTTGGAAAATATTATAATTTTACACATATTGATGTCAAACACTTTTTACAATAAGGGGAGGAATATAAATATGAAATGGATTATCATCTTTCTCGGAATAATCATATGGGGATACATAAATGGCTTTTTTATTAGTGATAAAACTGCTAATCCTTGGATTACAGATGATGAACGTAAAACGAAAATAAAGCAAAAAGCAATTATCGCAAGCTGGTCCGGTGTTTTCATATTTTGTATCATGAACCTCTTAAACAAATGGTTAGGTTTAGAAACGAGCGATACATCACCTTATTTACCAGATCCTGTCGCAACTATTTTTAAAGAAAATGTAGAGTTACAAATTTTACTTATGTTATTCATTACGTATGGACTATTTTACTTATACTACCGAAGAAAACTAAGCGCTTAACTTTTATATCATGATTATCCTCCTAAATGGTTATAGTAACTAGGACGTAATAAAAAAAGGAGCGATATAAAAATGAGTAACTCAAATGACTTTTTGGATACATTACATGAAAAACAAGCAAAAGATGAACAAAATAGAAAGCGCCAAGGGAACGGAAACCCTGCGAAAAAAAAGCCAAATAAAACACATAAATAACATTAAAAAACCTGCCTAAAAATTGTATTTTAGGCAGGTTTTTTACTCGTCTTTAACCGAAAGGACATCTTCCCAATTCCATTTCTCATAATACCACTCTGGCACATCTATATTTTCAATCCACTTCTTTTCATATTTCCCATCACTATGAGCAATCCATACATCAGCTTTCTTACGATTCGAACGGAGCCACATTAATTGGTTACTCTTCTTAATAAAAATAGGATTATAATCACCTTGGCTATTAGATGGCTTTGTAATTTGATGTTGTTCATCGTTTATACTATTTACCTCATATAAAGATGGTAGTGGTCTTTTTTCTAGAGGTACAGATAAATCTGCTTCCTTTACCCTTGAAATGATAATTACATTATCGTTCTTCCATGTGAAATCCCAATCAACATATCCTTTTGGAGTAAATGTGTTCTGCTGTAATGCCGGTAGTTCTTTTACTTTTAAATGTTTATTCTCTAATGCAACTCTCCCACTTCCTTCAATATAGGCTAATATATTTTTGGATGGCGCCCATTTGAACCATTGTGTGTTTAATAACATTGGATCTACTGTTTCAAAACGACTGCCGTCTGATCGAATTAAGCAAAGTGTATTACTATCCGCTGATAAAGAAGCTGTTGGTACTGCTAAAAACGAAATCCACTTTTGATCTGGCGACCACTTAAATCCACTTCCAACTAATGCTAAAAAGTCATCATGCTCATTCGGTAGTGCATATAAATGTTTCATCTTATGAGGATTCATATTTGCATCCTTTTGTATTTCATATAACTGAGCACCTGTCCACCCTGTTGGAAGCAAGTACGCTTCAGAGGAAACAAAAAATCTCTGTCCGTCTGGGTACCAAGCATAATCCCCTACACCATTGGCTACATTTTCAAAATCTGCTTTCTTTTTTTCAGCATCAAATGTATTTAATGTACCTGTAAATATAAATGCAATTATATTCTCTGTTGGTGACCATTGATAATTCGATGCTTCTGATTGAGATGGTGTAACTTTCTTTCCATCTTTCAGCCGATACAGTTCAAAATGATTTCGCTTCTTTCCTTTTGCATATGCAAGCCATTCTCCATTATGTGACCATTTCGGCCCTGTTATGTACTCTCCTTTTGTAATTTGTTTTTCTTTCTCGCCGACTTTAATCCATAGATTATGATTACGAATAAAGGCAACTTTCACTTCATTGCTTTCTGCGCCTTTAATCGCACTGGAACAGAAAAAAAGGAACAAAATCATGACTACACTTACTATAAACCTTTTCATATAGCACCCCCATTTTCCATCTTTAGCATTCCTCATATTCGGCTTACTATATGCAAATTTTATCCATTCGACATAATCCCAAAAAATTTCCCAAGAAATTTTCAATTCAAAGAGGATTGGTATGAATTATGTCGAAAATATAGTTTAGCCAACATTCGTTTTTATATTTAACGATAAAAATGTAAGATATTTTTTCGGGATATTAGCACTTTTTATTAGGGGGAGTTTCAATAAAAAAAACTACATCCACACTATTAAGTATGGCGCTCGTCTTTTCGAGTTTTGGAGCTTTAAGCGCCCATGCTGAGTCACTACAAAAAGAGAAGCAATTTAGTCCACAATTAAAAGCGAATATTGAACAATGGGGCGAAAACAAAATCGCGCAAAATGTTGAAACAAAAACATCAAAAGAAATTTCAGTCATTGTAGAATTGCAACATGCACCACTCGCTTCACAAAGTAACATTCAGCATGCTCCAGACCTAAAAAATAGCAATGTACAATCATACCATGCACAACTAAAAAAGGCACAAGAGGATACAACAAAAAAATTAAAGAAAAAGCACCGAAAGCAACAATAAAAGAAACGTATAGTACGTTATTTTCTGGATTCTCTATTTCTATCCCAGGAGATCAAGTTGCTGCTTTAGCTTCTTTACCTGAAGTAAAGGCAATTTATCCGAACTTAACATATAAGTTACACGAAACATCAAAAAGCGCTACTAACGAAGAAGCACCAAATATCGGCGGACCGACAATTGGTGCACCTGAAGCATGGAATTTAAAAGATCCATCTGGCAAACCGCTTGATGGAAAAGGTATGAAAGTAGCTATTATCGATTCTGGTGTAGACTATACCCACCCTGATTTACAAGCAAATTATATTGGTGGTTATGATACAGTTGATGAAGATAATGATCCGATGGATGGAAACGTCCACGGTACCCATGTTGCTGGAATTATTGCTGGTAACGGAAAAATAAAGGGAGTTGCTCCTAATGCTTCTATACTAGCTTACCGTGTCATGAATGATGGTGGTACTGGTACGACCGAAGATATTCTTCAAGGTATTGAGCGCGCTATTCAAGATGGTGCCGATGTTTTAAATCTATCTCTCGGTCAAGATTTGAATGTACCTGATCAACCTGTAACAATGACGCTAGAGCGTGCAGCAAAACTTGGTGTTACTGCGGTCGTCTCAAATGGAAATGATGGACCAAAACCTTGGTCTGTCGATGCTCCTGGTAACGCAAGTAGTGTCATCTCTGTTGGAGCATCCACTGTTTCTATTCCATTTCCAACATTCCAAGTAGCTGGTTCCAATAAATCTTATCAAGGATTACCGTTATCAAAAGCTAATTTCCAAGTAGGCAACGATGCTCAGCTTGTATATGTTGGCTACGGTAATTCAGGTGATTATGCTAAACAAGATGTAAAAGGTAAGTTCGCCCTTGTTTTACAAGGAACTTCGAGCACATTAGTAAAAGCAGAACAAGCGAAACAAGCTGGCGCTCTCGGCGTGCTATTAATTTCTAACGAAAAAGAAATTAATATTATGCCAGAATATTTCGTACGCGAAGATTTAGCTCTTCCAGTTATGCAGCTATCAAATACGAATGGTGAAGAGTTGAAGAATTTAATTACAAAGCGTAAAAAAAATATAAAAATTGGGCAACCAAGCCAGACGGAGCTAATTGGTCAATTTAGTTCAAGAGGGCCATCACAAGGAAGTTGGCTTATAAAGCCTGATATTGTTGCACCTGGAGTACAAATTACTAGTACTGTACCAAGAGGCGGCTATGAATTTCACAACGGAACAAGTATGGCTGCGCCACAAGTAGCGGGAGCCGTTGCCTTACTGCGTCAAATGCATCCGGATTGGACGACAGAACAATTGAAATCTGCTCTTGCCAATACTGCAAAAACATTAAAGGATGTCAATGAAAATACATATCCTGTTATGGCACAAGGATCTGGTTTAATTAACATTCCAAAAGCAGTCCAAACAGATGCATTAGTGAAACCGAATAACGTAAGTTTCGGTCTTATTAAACCTAATAGCGGCAAAGTGAAACTAACACAAAATATTACGTTACAAAATCTTTCTAATAAAAAGAAAAACTTTTCAACTCGTATTGAATTACTAGATACAAAAACAAAAATCCAGACTTCTTTCCCTTCTTCGATTAGTATGAAACCTAATAGTAACATCGAAAAGCCTTTTACTATTACTGTTGATAGCTCCTTACCACAAGGCGTATATACAGGAAATCTATATGTAAAAGAACAAGGAAAGACTGAAGAAATGCGTATTCCATTTACATTTAGCATCGATCCAAAAGAATACAAGCGTATTGACGGCCTTGAAATCGTTAATTCTACTTTCAGTCCAAATAATGACAAAATACTAGATGATAACCTAATCAATTACTATTTAGTTACGCCAGTTAAGGATATAGCGTTTCATGCTAATTTAATTACGAAAGACCGTGTGACATATCAAGGTATGGTGTATCAAGGTAAAAACGAAACACCTGGTTATAAATCTTTCAAATGGAATGGTACAAAAACTGATGGATCCCCTCTATCTGATGGCTTATACCAAATCGAAGCTGTTGCTTCTAACTCTGGCGGAGAAACAAAGCAAGCAGGAGCTGTGTTTATCGACCGAACTGCACCTAAGTTAACATACGAAGTTGACCAAGAAAACCTTGTAATTACAGGAAAAGTGGATGATATCCTACTAGATTGGATGACAGAATCTGGTTGGATAGCACCTGGTATTCCAGTGAGAATGCAATATGAAATTAACGGAAATGGTGTATGGGAAAGTGCATTCCTAAATTCTTGGGAGAAAAATTACGGCATTTATTTCGATCGTAGCCAATTACAAGAAGGAAAAAACACAATTCACATCGTAGCAACTGATGCAGCAGGAAATACAACCAATTTAAACGTTGATTTGGAAATAAAGTAATATTTTTTTGTTGACAAGCTTTTAAACATAGTTTTATAATACGAAACATAGTTTAGTTGAACAAATTATATATCGGCTTTGAAGGAATACTAGTAGCGACTTATATCCCTGTCTCAGAGAACTGATGGTTGGTGCGAATCAGTACACATACAAGCGTGAATTACAATTCTGGAGCTTCTTTCCCGTAGTGCACATAATGCATGAAGAGAAAGACGGAGTTTTCCGTTATCTTAAAGTGAGTGGTAAACAATTTTTCTGTTTACAATTAGGGTGGTACCGCGATTTTTATCGTCCCTATCGGATTTTCCGATAGGGGCTTTTTTGCGTCCTTCCCTTTTATACAACTTCATATATACGCATTGAAAGAATCGCAGTAGTATATTATATCCCTGTTACAGAGAGCTAATGGTCGGTGGAAATTAGCACATATATAAGTACGAATTACAATTCTGGAGCTTCTTTTTCGTAGTGCTTTTATGCATGAAGGAAAAGACGGAGTTTTTCCGTTATCATGAATTGAGATGTAAGTGTATTTTCACTTACAAATAGGGTGGTACCGCGATTCTTTCGCCCCTATCGGATGTTCCGATAGGGGCTTTTTCTATTTCTCAAAGAAACAAATGTTAAATAATTCCGAATCTTATGATAAAATTTTATAAGCGCTTACAATTTGAAAGGGGGTGGTATAAGCTATACGAAACCCATATTCAATTTTATAGAAAACAAGGAGGATGTCTAAATGACAAAGAAAACAGAAATCCCATCGCATTTAAAACCATTCGTATCCACACAACATTATGATCAATACACGCCGGTGAATCACGCTGTTTGGCGTTACATTATGAGACAAAACCATAATTTCTTAAAAGATGTTGCTCATCCAGCCTATGTGAATGGACTACAATCATCTGGTATTAATATAGATGCGATTCCAAAAGTAGAAGAAATGAATGATTGTTTAGCACCAAGCGGCTGGGGAGCCGTAACGATTGACGGACTCATTCCCGGCGTAGCATTCTTTGATTTTCAAGGTCATGGATTATTACCAATTGCAACAGATATTCGTAAAGTAGAAAATATTGAGTATACACCGGCTCCTGATATCGTTCATGAAGCTGCAGGCCACGCTCCAATTTTGCTTGATCGTACATATGCAAAATATGTGAAACGCTTTGGACAAATTGGTGCGAAAGCTTTCTCTACAAAAGAAGAGCATGATGCATTTGAAGCTGTTCGTACATTAACGATTGTAAAAGAGAGCCCTACTTCTACTCCTGATGAAGTTACAGCTGCTGAAAATGCTGTAATCGAAAAACAAAAACTCGTTTCTGGCTTATCAGAAGCTGAGCAAATTTCACGTCTTTTTTGGTGGACAGTGGAATACGGCTTAATTGGTAATATAAATGATCCGAAAATATACGGTGCTGGTCTCCTTTCCTCTGTCGGTGAAAGTAAGCATTGTTTAACAGATGCTGTGGAAAAAGTTCCTTTTTCCATCGAAGCTTGCACTGGGACAACTTATGACGTAACAAAAATGCAGCCACAGCTATTTGTTTGTGAATCATTTGAAGAGTTGACTGAGGCACTTGAGCAGTTCTCTACAACGATGGCGTTTAAAACAGGTGGCACAGAAGGATTAGAAAAAGCAATCCGCTCCGAAAATCATGCTACAACTGAGCTAAGTAGCGGATTACAAATTACAGGTACATTTACAGAGACAATTAAAAATGATGCTGGTGAAGTCATTTACATGAGAACAAGCTCTCCAACTGCATTAGCAATGCATAATAAACAGTTGGTAAATCATTCTACATCTGTACATAGTGATGGATTCGGGACACCGGTCGGATTACTAGATGGAGACATTGCATTAGAAAATTGCACAGAAGAACAGTTACAATCTTTAGGTATTACAATTGGAAACGGTGCAGATTTTACTTTTGCAAGTGACATTCATGTAAAAGGAACAGTAACTAACATTGTAAAGAATGATAATAAAATTGCCCTTATCTCGTTTATAGATTGTACAGTTACTTATAAAGATCGTTTACTATTTGATGCTTCATGGGGCGCATTTGATATGGCTGTTGGTTCAACAATTACTTCCGTATTCCCAGGTGCCGCAGATGCTGCAGCATTTTTCCCAATGAATGAAGAAGTTCAAGAAATTCCTGCTCCACTTGTACTGAATGAACTTGAACGTATGTATCAAACAGTTCGCGATATTCGAAATGAAGGTATTTTACACGACGCGCATATCGAGCAATTAGTAGCAATTCAAGAAGTATTAAGTAAATTTTATGCGAAAGAATGGCTGCTCCGCCTTGAAATATTAGAATTGCTTTTAGAGCATAACAAAGGGCATGAAACATCATCAGCATTATTACAACAACTTTCTACTTTCACAACTGACGAAGCTGTAACACGTCTTATTAACAATGGTCTTGCACTACTTTCTGTAAAGGATGTGAAAAATGATGCTACGATTAACTGAGGAAGAAGTTCAAGAGGAATTATTGAAGGTAGATAAATGGATGATAAAAGATGAAAAATGGATTGAACGAAAATATATGTTTTCCGACTACTTAAAAGGAGTCGAATTTGTCTCTGAAGCCGCCAAACTATCAGAAGAACATAATCACCATCCATTTATCCTTATCCAGTATAAAGCAGTCATTATTACTTTGTCATCTTGGAATGCAAAAGGTTTAACGAAACTAGATTTTGAGCTTGCGAAGCAATTTGATGAACTATTTTTACAAAATGAAAAAGCAATTATAAGAAAGTAAAAAGAGAAGCCTTCTTAGGCTTCTCCTTTAATTTTGAAATGAATACAATGTCCAAATGGATCCTCGACCTGTAATGTTCCATCTTTGTACGTAGCAATCTTGCCAATATTTTTTAAGCTTTCACATACTTGCTCTTTTTGTTTTTCCTCTGCTAGTACAATTGTGAAATATTTCAACCCAACGGAATTTGGCATTTGCGGTGGTATTCCTTCACCTTGCCACGTATTTAAACCGATATGGTGATGATAGCCACCTGCCGATACGAATAGCGCACCATTACGAGCTGGGATTGTTACTTCAAAACCAAGACCATCCACATAGAAACGTTTCGCTTCTTCTAAGTCAGCTACATGTAAATGAATATGTCCCATCACAGTACCAGCTGGGAATCCATTCCATGTACTGCCTTGCTGTAATAATCCTTCGCCATCTAACGGGTTACTAACAAATGGTAGCTCTCCATTTTCATCATGCCAAACTTCTTTTTGGCGATCATGATAAATTTCAATCCCGTTTCCATCTGGATCAGCTAAATAAAGAGCTTCACTAAAGTAATGGTCAGCCCCACCATGTAATGGGTGTACTCTCTCAACAAAATGACGAAGAATATTTGCTAAGTCTTGTCTGTTTGGTAATAAAATTGCGTAGTGATATAAACCAGTTCGACCTCTTTGCTTCGGAAGAGCGTTTTCCTTTTCTTCTATGATGAGAAGTGGCTCATTTTCCTCATTACCAAACGTAACTATTGTACTTTTTTCTTCCAGTACCTTCATACGCAATACTTCAGTATAAAACTCTAGTGATTTCTTTATATTTGATACGTATAAATGAACAACATCAAGTGTTGTGTCGGGATGAAGTTGAAAACTCATCTTGTTAGCCCCCATTTCATTTAGTTCTTCTTTGACATTTTCTCTTTTAAGAAATTATCTACAAAACCATCAGTCTTCGCAACAAATAAGTATGCACCCATCGCTAATAATGCAAGTTCTAACTCAAACCCAGGATTTTTCCCGTCTCCTAACAGGCCTGCTGACCATTTTACTTTCACAATCGCTCCAACCATAACAAGTGCAAATAATAAGCCAATATATCTTACACCTAAACCTAGAATTAACAATAGACCTCCAACTAATTCAACTGTTGCTACACCGTATGCAAGTCCTCCTGGTAAACCAATGCTTGTAAACCACCCTGCAATATTGTCAATTCCTGATTGGAATTTTGTTAAACCGTGCATAAAGAACGTTACCCCTAACACGATACGAATAATTAAGTTACCAATATGTTGATTCATTTCTTTCTCTCCTTTATAGTTTTCTTATACAAAACTTTTATTTACATTACAAAACATACACTAATTATTTTTATTCGTCAATTCATTTTTCATGAGAAAAAATATATTTTTTTTGCTATGATACAAATAGTTGTTTACAAAAAAGGAGCATGATTTTATGAATATCGGTTCTGCAATTCGTGAAATTCGTCAACGTAGAGGTATTACGATCGCCCAAATCTGTGAAGGAACAGGTCTTTCTAAAGGCTTTATGAGTCAAGTTGAAAACAATAAAACATCACCATCTATCTCAACTTTAGAAACGATCTCTAATTTTTTAAATGTTCCCCTTCCCTATTTATTGTTAGAACAAAAGGATCGTTTAAAAATTGTAAAAAAAGAAAAACGTAAATACAGTGTTTATGGAAAAGATGAACAAAGAATTGAGCATGTCGCGGAGCAAGGTGGCCTTCGCCTAAATCTCGTAGAAATTCCTGCTGGGTTTCCAAAAGAAAACTCACCAAATGCTCATGAAGGTGAAGAGTGTCATCTTGTATTACGCGGAAAACTAGAAGTTCAACATGGTGAAGACATTGCAATTGTAGAAGAAGGCGATTCTTTCTCCTGGAATGCATGCGTTCCTCATATTGTTCGTAATATAGGTGAAGAGTCTGCGTTATTACTTATCTCTAGTCATGCGGAAAATCGAAAACGCGTTTACTAATTGATAAAAAAAGAAGCCTGTTTCGTAACAGGCTTCTTTTTTATCCCCTTATAATTCCATAACTTGTCCCAACTAGTACGGTCTTTTCATGTTGATTACGATATACTGACTCAATTGAAACTTTTTTATACCCTTCCATTTGTTCAATATTTGTTAAAGTTAATTCACAAGTAATCGTATCCCCTGTAAAAACTGGCCTAATAAATTCGCTTACTAATTCCCTTGCTATGTAATGTAACTCTTCGCCTACTTTCGTCCCAATACTAGCCGTCAATAAACCATGAACCATTAACCTTCCATTCTCATCATATTCCATATGATGCCTACCTTTATCACCTGTAATATTGGCAAATTCGAAAACTTCTTCCTCGGTAAATCTTCTTTCATATTTAAATACATCCCCAACTTTTACATTCATTTTTATCCCCCATTTAATAAACTGAATTTTCTTTCATTTTATCATAAAATGAGTCTCAATTCAGTTTATATTAATTAAAATAGCAATCCTTTTTCTTCACTACCTTATAAGTTTATCGGTGCCCATCCTTTTTTGCTACTTGATACCCGTAGTACGCACATGTCCCATTTCTTGATAACTCTCTTACTTCAAAACCACAACTTCTATAAAAATCAAAATTGTTAGCGGCTGTATGTGCAAACCAATCACCATGAGGAAGCTTTTGCAAACAAAGAGCTACCAGTTTCTTACCTAATCCTTTCCCTCTATACTCACACTTCACAACTAAATTTACTATGTTAGCAACCATGATTTGATCAGAAATTACTCTAACCATCGCGACCATCTCTTCTTCATCCCAAATTGTGAAAGCCCATGTTGAATTTTCAAATGCTATCGAAAATTTTTCAATTTGCCAAGAAGGGATATTATCATTACTCCAACCAGCATCTTCAAATAATGTTTTAACTGCATATGCTGGCACTCCATTCGTTCCTTCACGAATAATTAGTCCATTATGATAAATATACATGTAATCCCTCCTTTTATTTTTATATACCATTCTTCAAAAAGTATATTTCACCTTTAAAAAAGTGAACTTTTTCATCCAACTCTCTTAATAGAATAAACTAAAACATCAATCCCATGAAATGCAGTAGTTTTTTCATAGCTAAGTCCTGTTTTTCTAGCTACAAATATTGAAGCTGGGTGGTTCGGATTAATAAGTGAAATTAATTTATTCATTTGTAATGCTTGAAAACCATAGTCTCGAAATGCCGCCGCAGCCTCTTTCGCATACCCTTTCCCCCAGTACTTAGGAAGTAGCCAATAGCCAATCTCAATTTCCTCTTTTCCATCTACCTTCTGTTTGACAAGCCCTGCATGACCAATTCGTATTCCCGTCTCTTTTTCAATCATTACAAATAAACCTAGACCATTTTTATAATTCGGAAGCACCCATTCCTCCAAACTTTTTTTGCATTGCATATATGTTTTTAACGTCCCATTTCCAATATAGCGCATTACCTTCTCATTCCCCCATAAAGACGCATAAAACGATAAATCATCCCTTGTATATTTACGAAATTGTAAGCGATCTGTATGGAACACTTTTTAACTCACTCCCATCATTTTGAACCTTATTACATATCAATATATTTCAAACTATATAAATGTTTATTAATTCACAAAAGAAAGAAAATTAAGTCTTGTAAAGGTGTATTATATCAAAAAAAAGCAGTAGACAAAAGAGTGTCTACTGCATCCATATCATAACTAGCAAAAAGAAAACTACAATTGAGGGGGGGTAGGATTTTCAAATATACTAGATACTTATCCCGTTCTAACGGGCGGTAAACTTTCCAATTATATTAAAGTGAAAAGTTTACCGCACATAAGAACTTTTACGGTGATTAAGAGAGCACCGTTAAGTACTTAAATACACGCTGTGCTTTTTCTCCACCCATTCGAGCATGTTGAAGAAGGGAAATACCATGTGGGCCAGATGCACGCAATGCTTCTGGTTGTGCTACTAAAATAGCTTGTACAACTTCTAACTCTCCAAGCATAGCTGCTGCAAAAACATCCATCCGAGCACCCTTTTCTAGTAAATAAAGAGCAATATCTTTACGCCCCACATGTGCTGCTGCTCCTAAAGCACTTTCCCAATCTGAACCGCCCCAATTATAAGAAGCATGAAGTAAGCTTGGTGATTCGAACAAAAGCTCCTGTACCCTTTCTAGATCTCCATGAGCTGCCATAACAAATTCTCTTACTAATTCAGTGGTAATACATTCTTCTGTTTGCATCGCTCTGCTCCTTTTTTAGAAATTCGTTTCGGTGTAAAAAATGGCTTGTCGCTTCCTTGAAAAATATCTACTTCTATGCCAAATACATGTTGAAACATTTGTTGACATAATACTTCTTCTGGTACACCGTCATACTGAATCTTGCCTTGCTTTAATACGAGTAAACGATCACTATATTGAGCCGCTTGGTTAATGTCATGTAAAACCATTATAATTGTCATACCAAACTCCTCGTTTAATCGTTTCACAAGTTCCATTACTTCCAACTGGTGAACGATATCCAAAAAGGTTGTTGGTTCATCTAATAATAAGACATTTGTACGTTGTGCTAGCGTCATCGCAATCCAAGCACGTTGTCTTTCTCCTCCTGACAAAGACTGTAAAAGACGATATTCATACCCTTCAAGATTTGTAACAGACAATGCCCAATCAACAATTTCTTCATCTTCTTTATTCAAGCGACTACTCCATGATTTATGAGGACCTCTTCCGAACTGTATTAACTCTTTCACTGTTAAATCTAATTGATGATCATGCATTTGTGGTAACATCGCTAATTGCTTCGCTACATCCACACTCTTCATCGTATGAATATTTTCCCCATCTAAAATGATATCTCCTTCGCTTTGTTTAAGTAGCCTTGCTATTAAACGAAGCAAAGTAGACTTCCCCGACCCATTCGGACCGATTAAACTAACGATTTCTCCAGCTTTAATATGTACATTCATATTTTGCATTTGAAATCTTTCAGAATGTGCGTAAAACACTTTGTTAACGGAAATCACGTTGTTTTCCTCCTCTATGAATTAAATATAAGAAGAACGGACCGCCCAAGAAGGACAATAAAATACCAACAGGCAATTCGATTGGATCGAACCAACTTCGAGCTATCGCATCCGCGAAAACAAGTAATATCCCTCCGCCAAGGCAGGATAATGGCAGTAAATATTTATAGTCATTTCCAACTAATAAACGTAACATATGTGGTACAACAAGACCGACAAATCCAATAAGTCCAGAAACACTAACCGCAATTCCAGCTAATAATGTACTTACTACTATTAAATAAAACCGACTTCTCTCCACGTTATGCCCTAATAATTTCGCCATTTCATCTCCTAGCATTAATACTCGAATATGCTTAATGCCAAAGAAAGCCAATATAATAGCGAATATTGCATAATAAATAATCATGTTTAAATGCGCCCAACTTACACCACCAATACCACCAGCTAACCACGGTAACACAGATTGTACTTTATCACTATGTAGTAACATTAATGCTGACGTTGCTGCACCAATTAATGCATTGATTGATACACCTACTAAGACGATTCTTGAAGGCGGTGCCCCTTTTTGCCATGATAAAGCGTAAATAACCATCGCTGTTATGAAAGCACCTAAAAATGCTCCTAGCGGTAAAAAAGCCATATGCTGAGGGAATAGAATCATAATTACAATTGCTACAAGACCTGCTCCGGATGAAACCCCGATAATACCAGGGTCTGCAAGAGGGTTTCTCATAACCCCTTGCAGTAATGCTCCAGATGTAGCTAAACACGTTCCTACTATAAACCCAACAAGCACTCTCGGTATACGAAGATCCCATACAATTCGATGAACTGTCGAATCTTCATCTTGTATCCCTGTTAGAATGTCTCCTAAAGAAAAGGATAAACTTCCTGCGAAAAGACCATAAAAAAGACCTAGAATCGTTAATACAACTAAAATAACTGCTGTTATCCATCTTTTTTTCGCAAAAGGATGTTCCTTTTCTCTTACTGCTTCACTACTCTCCATACTCATCATTTCCTTACATCTTGTATACTTTTATACATAAAGTCCATTGCTTCTGTTACTTTTGTTCCAGGATTTGATCCAAATAAATTTGGTGGCAAAATAACAACATGATTTTGTTTGACTGCATCTAAATTTTTCCACGCTTCATTTTTCATCATTTCGCCTTCAAATGCTTTTTTCACACTATTTGGATCTCCATGTGTAATTAAATAAATTACATCTGGGTTCGCCTCAATAATGCGTTCTACACTTAGCTGTGCATATTGCGGATATTCTTTCATTTCTGGAAAACCAGCTGCAATATTTTTACCGCCCGTTTTTTCTAAAATATCACCTGACAGAGATGTTGGTAACGCTGCTAAATAAGTGCCTGGTGCTCCATACACTAGTAATGCTTTAACGTCACTCTTTTTCTCATATTTCTTCATTTGATCATTAATTTTTTGATTAAGTTCTTTTGCTTTATCTTCTTTCTTCATCACTGTTCCATACATTTCAATACTCTTTTGAATATCTTTTACAGAATTGGCTGAAGAAATGATTACTTTTGTTCCTTGTCCTTCAACCGTTGGAATGTTCTTTTGGAATCCATTGTTAGCAACAAGTACATCCGGTTTTAAACTAGCAATTTGCTCAAAATTCGGTTGATGTGCATTCCCGATTACTTGCGCTTTCTTTAATTCCTCTGGGAGAGTTAATTTTGTATCAGGACGACCTACTATTTTTCCACCTAAAGCATGAATAATATCCATGTCTCCCATACTCAACGTAGCAAAACTTTCAGGAACTTTATTGAATGTTACCTTTCTGTTTGAGAGATCGGTGATTTCGATTTTGTCTGTTCCTTTTTCTGTTTTTGTTGCAGATGCTTTTTCGTTTTCCTTTGCACTGCAACCTATTAACAAGAAAAAAATAGATAAGATCGCTGTGAACAGTGTAATAGATTTTTTCATTCTTCCACCTCTAATTGATAATGATAATCATTGACTACTATTCTACTTTAATTGATAAGGATTATCATTGTCAACATGAAACGCATACATTTTCTACAAAAAACAAAAAAACGCTACAAAAAGATTTCTTCTTTTCGTAGCGCCCTATTTAACAATTTTCTTCATATTCGCTCTCCTCTAATTGGTCACGCATCGTTCTAACACGCTTAAAGAAGAAAAAAGCAAGAACTAAAAATACAATAATACTTCCCATCATAGCAAAAGACTGTACCATACTTTTTATTCCACTTGGAATTAATAAACCGATCATTAAAAATGTACTTATAGCTAAAAGTACTTGTGCAAACCGGGTATAATCTGCTATTTTTTCTTGTAATTCTTTCATCTGCTTATCACTCCCATCCTCACTTTATCACATTCTATCAAGCTTAAAGACAAGTAAATAGAACCAATCTGGGAGATGTTTTCCAAAGTAAAAAAGAGCCGCTTACTCGCGGCTCTTTTTTATCTATTATACGCCTTTATATGCTTCCATATAGATTTCTTTCAGCTCTGAAATGAGCGGTAATTTTGGATTAGCTGTTGTACATTGATCTTCAAAAGCTCTTTCTGCTAATAATCCAACAACCCCTTCAAATTGGTCTTTAGCAACTCCTTGTCCTGCAATACTCATATTTATATTTAAACTTTTTCCAAGCTCAATAATTGCTTGGACGAGTGATTCCACACCTTCCGCCGCTGAACTTGCTGGAAGCCCGAGCATTCTCGCAATATGTGCATAGCGTTCATCAGCCACAAAGTGCTCATATTTTGGGAACAATGCGTGTTTTCTTGGCTTAATAGCATTATAGCGGACTACATGCGGCATAAGAATTGCATTCGCACGCCCGTGCGGAATATGGAATTCTGGTCCAATTTTATGCGCTAAACTGTGATTAATACCTAGGAAAGCATTTGCAAATGCCATCCCTGCGATTGCGGAAGCATTATGCATTTTTTCTCGTGCTTCTTCATCATTTCCATCTTTATATGCTCTCGGTAAATATTTAAATACGAGATCAATTGCTTTTAATGCTAATCCATCTGTATAGTCATTTGCCAAAACAGACACATACGCCTCGATTGCATGCGTTAATACGTCCATACCAGTGTCTGCTGTTACATGTGGTGGTACTGTCATTACAAATTGCGGATCAACAATTGCTACATCTGGCGTTAATTCATAATCCGCGAGTGGATACTTTATATTATTTTTCTTATCTGTAATAACTGCAAATGGTGTCACTTCTGACCCTGTTCCTGATGTTGTTGGAATGGCAACAAACTGCGCTTTATTTCCTAATTCCGGATATTTACATGTACGTTTTCTTATATCTAAAAATTTCTGTTTAATGCCATAGAATGTTGTTTCTGGGTGCTCATAGAAGAGCCACATCCCTTTTGCCGCATCCATAGCTGAACCGCCACCAAGTGCGATAATTACATCAGGCTTAAAGCTTTTCATCATGTCCGCACCTTTAAATACGGTTTCATCTGATGGATCTGGCTCAACTTCAAAGAAAACTTCAACTTTCACATCATTTGCATGCTTACGTAAATAGTGCGTAACTGTATCTACATAACCGTGCTCAACCATCCCTGGATCCGTTACAATAAATGCGCGGGAAATGTTAGGCATGTTTGCTAAATATGCTGTCGCATGTTTTTCAAAATAAATTTTGGGTGGTAATTTGAACCACTGCATATTCTTTTTTCTATTTGCCAACCTTTTTATATTTAATAAATGAGTAGCTGTTACATTTTGAGAAACTGAGTTTTTCCCGTAGGAGCCACAACCAAGCGTAAGTGATGGAATAAATCCATTATATATATCACCAATTCCACCTTGTGATGAAGGTGCATTTACAATGAGACGGCAGGCTTTCATACGTAACCCAAATTGTTTTTGTACTTCTTTATTTGTAGAATGGATAACCGCTGAATGCCCTAGGCCACCAAGGTCTAACATTTCTTCGCAATATGTAAATCCTTCTTCTAATGAATTTGCCTTTACACAAGCTAACACTGGGCTTAGCTTCTCACGAGATAGTGGATATGATGCCCCGATACCTTTAATTTCAGCTACAAGCATTTTTGTATGTTCAGGTACAGTAATTCCTACTAATTCAGCAATATACTGCGTAGATTTCCCAACAATATCACTATTTACTGCACATGTATTTTCATTAATAACAAGCTTTTCTAATTTTTTTCTCTCTTCTTCTGTTACAAAGTAACAATTATTTGCAATCATTTCTGTTTTAACATCATCATAGATTTCCTTGTCTACAATGATAGCTTGTTCCGATGCACAAATCATACCGTTATCAAATGTTTTCGATAAAATTAAATCATTAACAGCGCGTTTTACATGTGCCGACTTCTCTATATAACATGGTACATTACCAGGGCCTACACCTAGCGCGGGTTTGCCAGTAGAATAAGCTGATTTCACCATACCAGCTCCTCCAGTCGCTAGAACGAGTGCAACACCTTCATGGTTCATTAATTGTTTCGTTGCTTCCACAGAAGGTCTTTCAATCCATTGAATACAGTGCTTTGGTGCACCGGCCTTCACTGCTGCATCATATACTGTTTTCGCCGCTGCAATGGAACAGTTTTGTGCAGAAGGATGAAATGCGAAAATAATTGGATTTCTCGTTTTTATCGCGATTAACGCTTTAAACATTGTTGTCGACGTTGGGTTAGTTACTGGCGTTACCCCAGCTACTACACCGACAGGTTCTGCAATTTCTATTACTTCTTCATGAGGATCTTCATGAATAATTCCTACCGTTTTATCTTTCTTTATACTATGCCAAATATATTCAGTGGCAAAAATATTTTTAATGCATTTATCTTCATATACACCACGGCCGGTTTCTTCAACAGCCAACTTCGCAAGTGGCATATGTTGATCGACACCCGCAAGCGCCATTTCATGAACAATGTTGTCAATTTGCTCTTGTGTAAAACTTTCTAATGCTTGTAAAGCTTGTTGACCGTTCTTCACTAACGTATCAATCATCTCTTTTACCTCTTGCATTTCATTTACAACTTTCTCTTTGACTACCATGTAAATTTCCTCCTATTCTGTTATCACGGTCATAATAAGTCCCGATTAGCGAAAAAAAATAGAGTTACCGTCCTACATGAATCCCATTGTTTGTGAAACATTTCACAAGTTTGTTCGTGAATAACATTTCATGAATTCAATATACATGAAATCATTTCATTTGTGTATGTCTAATTTGTGAAATTTTTCACAAATTAATATAATAAAATGCACTGCTCTATATTAGCAGTGCATTTTTACTATGCTAGTGCTTGTGCTAAATCTTCAATTAAATCTTCCCCATCTTCAATACCAACAGAGATTCGAATTAATGTATCTGTAATTCCTAATTCTTTACGGCGATCTGCTGGGATTGATGCATGTGTCATTTGAGACGGGATAGAAATTAAACTTTCTACTGCTCCTAAACTTTCAGCAAGTGTGAAGTACTGTAACTTCTCAAGTACTCCATTTAACGTTTCCTCACTATCTACATCAAATGAGATGATTGCACCAAATCCATTCGCCTGTTCTGTTGCTAATTCGTGATTTTGATGTGATTCAAGACCTGGATAATATACTTTATTTACTTTTGGATGGTTATTTAAAAACTCAGCAATTGCGCGTGAATTTATTTCATGCTCTTCCATACGAATTCCTAACGTTTTTAGACCGCGAAGTAGTAGGAAGCTATCTTGTGGTCCAAGAATACCTCCTGTTGAGTTTTGCACGAAATGAAGGTCTTCTGCTAGTTGTGGGCTATTTACAACGACTAGCCCTGCAACTACGTCACTATGACCTCCTAAATATTTCGTTGCACTATGAAGTACAATGTCTGCTCCTAAAGAGATTGGCGACTGCCAATATGGCGTCATGAATGTGTTATCAATAATTGTTAATAAGTCGTTTTCTTTAGCAAGAGTAGATATTTTCTTAATATCAGTAATTTTTAGTAATGGATTTGTTGGTGTTTCTACATAAATTGCTTTCGTATTTGGGCGAATTGCTTCTACAACTTCCTCTAGGTTTGTTGTATCTACAAATGTATGCTCAATACCGAAGCGGTTTAATACTTTCGTAATAACACGGTACGTTCCGCCATAAACATCATCTGTTAAAATGACATGATCACCTTTTGAGAACAACATAATTGTTGCTGTAATAGCAGCCATTCCTGAGCCAAATGCAAATCCAGCATGACCATTTTCTAATACAGCAATCATTTCTTCTAAAGCTGCACGTGTCGGGTTGCCTGTACGTGAATATTCATATCCTTGATGCTTACCAACTGCTTCTTGTTTGTACGTACTTGTTTGATAGATCGGTACGTTTACAGATCCAGTTGAAGGTTCTCCTATGCGAATACCATGAATTAACTTTGTCTTTGCTCTCATTTTTTATTCCCATCCTTTGTATATGTCTTTGCTTAAATAGCGCTCACTACTATCAGGAAAAATCGTTACAATATTTGTACCTGGTGTTGCTTTCTCTGCCTCAAGTAAGCTCGCATGAAATGCTGCTCCTGAAGAGCTTCCAACGAGAAGTCCTTCTTTTTGCGCTAATTCTTTCACTCGTAAAAATGCATGTCGATCAGAAATCGTATGAATTTCATCAAAATAAGATGTTTTTAAAAATGGTGGAATGAATTCAAGACCAATACCTTCTGTTTCATGTGAACCAGCTTTACCGCCATTTAAAATAGAGCCTTCTGGTTCTACAATAACCGCTTTAATATCAATATTTTTCTCTTTCAAATAAGATGCAGTTCCCATAAACGTACCGCCAGTCCCTGCCCCTGCAACAAATATGTTAATCTCTCCATTCAATGCATCCCAAAGTTCAGGACCTAATGTTTTGAAATAAGCACGCGGATTTGCTTCATTCGCAAACTGACTTGGAGAGTATGAATTCGGTATTTCATTTACTAACTCTTTTGCTTTTGCAATTGCGCCGGTCATTCCTTGCTCAGTCGGTGTATGCACGACCGTTGCACCTAGCGCTTTCATTAATTCTTGTTTCTCAATACTAAATTTCTCTGGTACACAAACAATAACGCGTAAATCATGTTCTAACGCTGCAAGTGCCAGTCCAATGCCAGTATTTCCAGCCGTCGGTTCAATAATTGTTCCGCCCTGGGTAACAAGCCCTTTTTCTAACGCATCTTCGATTAATTCTCTTCCTAAACGATCCTTAACGCTTCCGCCTGGGTTGTAAAATTCAAGCTTTGCAAATAAACGGACTCCTTCTGGAAGTGAAAAACGAGTAATTTCTACAATTGGTGTATGACCAATCAATTCATGAACGCCACGATATACATTCATCGTGTTCTCCCCCTTATTTGCCAATAAAGAAAAGGCAACTGTATGTATTTTCTTTATATGAGACAGTTGCCTTTTTGTTACATTACTTTAACTCTTCTAGTACTTTTACGATAAAGTTTGTAGAATGAAGAGCTGCTTGATCTAAAAATTGATCAAATGAAACATTTGATTCTTTACCAGCAATATCAGAAAGTGCACGAATAATAACAAACGGAACTTCATATTGGTGGCATACTTGTGCAACAGCTGCTGCTTCCATTTCCACTGCATAAAGATCTTCAAATTTATCACGAATTGCCGCAACGCGGTTCGGATCACTCATAAATGAATCGCCTGTTGCAATCATACCTTTTACAACTTGAATATTTTCTTCTGCCTGCATACATTTCTCAGCTAATGCAACTAATGCTTCATCAGCTTTAAATCCCGGCGGCATTCCTGGCACTTGACCATATTCATAGTTAAATGCTGTTACATCTACGTCATGGTGACGAACTTCTGTTGAAATAACCACATCTCCAACATTTAGAGAGTGATGGAATCCACCAGCTGAACCAGTATTAATTACTTTTTCAGGCTTATATCTTTCTAATAAAATCGTCGTTGACATCGCTGCGTTTACTTTACCAATACCAGACTTTAACAAGATTACTTCATGTCCTGCTAATAGCCCTTTCGTAAATTCACAACCTGCAACAGTTTCTGTTTCTGCTTGTTCTAGTTTGTCACGTAAAATACGTACTTCTTCTTCCATTGCTCCAATTACAGCAATTCTCAATCTAATCCCTCTTTCTATTGCTTAGTTGCCTCCATTACCCAAACGAAATGATTTAATCTCGTGAACGTTACGTGGAAGCCATTGTTTTCAAAAATAGATTGCATGATCGGAATACGTGTATAGTATTCTGTTTGCAAATCGTTTGCTAGCTGATGAAAACCTCTTTGTTTTGCTACTTCGACAGTTTTATCATACGCATCTTGATCTGCAAATATCGTATCAGCAAACACTATTTTACCACCTTTGTTTAGCAATTGACTATACTTCGCAATTGCTACGTCTTTTTCTTCATCTATTAAATGATGAAATGCGTAAGTGCTCACAATAGTATCGATTGAATTTGGGACTTCAAATGAAAGAAAATCACCCTCTGTAATTGAAAATTCTTTTGGTAATTTCTCTTTTGCAATAGTACGCATTTCGCGTGACGGTTCTATACCGTAAACTGTGCGACCAGCAAGTAATAATTTATTTGTTAAATTGCCAGTACCAACACCAAATTCTAATACGTTGCCAAATGACTTGTTAACTACATCCTCTAAAATGTCCTCATAATGGGCGAAAACTTCTTTATATTGTATATCTTCGCCTTGTACAAATGAGTCATACGTATGAGCCCATTCATCAAATAAACCATTAAATTCTGTTCCCATAAAAATTCCCCTTTTTCTTATCGGTTTTATCAGTATAATATGCCCTCTTTCCAAAAATGTCAATTGAAATGCACATGGTATTTCCTTCTTTTCTTTGTTACACTATAGGTGATTACATAGGAGAGGGGTCGTCTTCGTGTCATTTACCTTTGAAATGTTAGAAGATAAAGTAGAGTTTTTTGAAGCGGGAGACTTAGCTTCTTTAGAACGAAAAATTAGTGAACAAATCGATAATAATAAAGCACTTATGCTTGAAGTTCATCACATCTCGCATCAAATGGTTATGGATCCGGAAAGCAAAAGACCATATTATAGCGCGGTTGTTCATTTTAAATTAAAAAAATTACGCTAACTAAAAAAGAGAAGCTCATAAGAGCTTCTCTTTTTTAGTTTAGAGTTTGAACAAGTACTGGTTTCCAGCCTTCATTGTCTACCCAATCAATATTCACATAATACTTTTTACCTGATTGTTTATCTTGTACGTTACCGTAAGCTTTATTCTTACCGTTATTTCCGATTCTATGAATAACTAATTGCTCTACTGGAACGTCAATTGCAGCTGAAATTGCTTGATTCATCTCATTCCAATCTGCTGTACCTTTTTTAAACGTCATCGCAGGTGTTGCACCTTGCTCTGTACCTACTGGCTTCCAAGAAGCTTTCGTATAAGCGTCAGTTGCCTTTGGCTGTGTTTTTTCAGCTGGTACTTTCTCGTTAGCTTTCGCTTCTTCTTCAGCTTTTTTCTGTTCTTCTTCAGCCTTTTGCTTCTCTTCTTCCTTCTTCTTAGCCTCTGCCTTCTCTTGCTCGTTCTTCTTCGTCTCTTCTTTGCCTTTAGCTTTCTCAGCTTTATTCTCTTTTGTTGTTTGCTGAGCTACTTTTTTATCACTAGAAGCCGCTTGCTCTTTTGTGTCAGGAACAAACAATTGATATGCTACAATAGCTACTGCTATTAATACAATAGCAATTGCAATATTTAAAACACCGTTTTGACGACGTTTTTGTTGTTTCTGTTGAAATCTAGATCCTCCTGCCATTCTTCAAACCTCCATGCAGTTTTTCATACTTGCTATTGTAACATTAAATTTATAAAGGTTGAACATTTACAATAATATTTTCACGAAATGAAAACATTTCATAAATAATTGCAAGATTACTTTTCATTTTCTAATCTATGAATTACTTCTACCATTTCTGTAAAAACGGGTGTAACTACATTTTTGTTACTATCTGTTTCTATATCAACTACAACTAAAGCATACCTTGGGTTTTCATATGGAAAATAACCTGCAAACCAGCGATTCACCTTTTCTCCTTTTCCTGTTTGTGCCGTTCCAGATTTTCCGGCAACGTTTAGTGGTAACGAACGGAACACTGTTCCCGTTCCTTTCTCCGTCGTTACAACACCTCTTAATAACTCTTGTAGTTTTTTCACCGTTTCATAAGAAAGCTGTTTCCCAGTTAATTTATGATTTTCAAATGTAAAAAAGTCAGTTCCATTTTTATATACTATTTTTTTTACAGCTTTCACTTCCAACTTCTCTCCATCTCTAGCAATTGTCGCCATCATATTCGCTATAGCTAGAGGCGACACGCGTACATCTTTTTGTCCAATCATCGTTTGAGCAATGGCTTTTCTACTAACTTTATTTTCTTCACTTCTCCAAATAACAGCATTCTTTTCTTCTGGCAATTGTTCAAATTCTGGTGTATGAAATACTGAACCTTTCCAACCAACCGTCTTACTTGCTCCTAGGGCCTCTATATACGTCTCTAACACTTCTCTATCCTTTTGTATTAGTTCATTACCTAATAGGGCAAACGTCCGATTACAGCTTCTAGCAAAGCTTTCCTTAAAGTTTAATGACCCCATCATAACTTGTGGAAGATTTTCACCGTATAAATCCGTATTACAGTTAAATACACGGTTAAATCGCACCAAATTTTGATCAATTACCGCCGCTGCAACTACTGTTTTAAAAACAGATCCAGGAAAATGAGGAGTTAACATTTGATTTTCAAGTGTTGCTTTGTATGCGCTCCTATCATTCATCTGTAAAGATGGCTTACTTACCATTGCTAAAACTTCACTATTTTTTATGTCTAGTAATACTAACCCACCTTTTTTTATTCCGTTTTCATTTATAATCTTTTCAGCTTGCCGTTGCAACGTTTTATGTAGCGTTGTTTGAATAGTAACTGGATAAAATGGATTTCCTGGTGAAGTGTATTTTGCTTGTTTCCCGAAAATCGGCTCTCCTTGCCGATCCACTTGATATAGTACTTTTGCCTCTCCATCAGTAAGTAAAAATTCATCAAATGATTGTTGCAATCCGGAAATACCAATTGGCGTTTGTTCCGAAAGTTTTTTCATTTCTCCATAGCGCTTTTGAAATTCCTGTTCATTCTCTCCCACATCACCAATTAAATGATTTGCCTCTCCCGTTTGCTTCAATCGAACTTCTGCTGCTACAATGCCTAAAGTATCTAACTGATTTACCTTCTCCATCTGCTCAACCGTTAATTGAAATGGGATATTCCCCCTTTGTAATATAAATGCTTTATTCTTACTTTTCATTTGCAGTCTTATCTCTTGTCTCGACAAACCAATGATATGCGAAATTTTCTCTAACATGTCATTTTTTATTTGTAAAAATGGAAAAATAATTAGAACTGGATATTTCTCTTCACCGATTTCCTTACCATTTCGATCTGTAAAGTGCCCTCTTCCATTATCTACTGTAAGTGATTGCGTTCGTTGCGTAACACTTTTTTCAATTAAATTGATATTTTGGTCAGTAAATGATTCCGTATCTAAAATCTGTATTTGGATTAAGCGACAAAGTAGTAAAAACATTACACTCATAAAACAAATTAAAACAACTGTAATTCTCCGTTTTATTTTCATAAAAAACACCTCGTCTCATGTAGTTTAGACGAGGTGTTTCATCTTTTATACAAATAAAAAAATCACCCGTTTTTACACGAGTGATTTTTACGTTATTTTACAGAGATAATCTCTACTTGCATTTCTCCGCCCGGTGTTTGAATTGCTACCTTCTCACCAATTTGCTTACCTAATAAGCTTTTTGCAATTGGAGAATCGTTAGAAATTCTTCCTTCAAATGGATCTGCTTCTGCGCTACCTACGATTGTGTAAGATTCTTCATCTCCACCTGGTAACTCTTTAAATGTTACTGTTTTACCTAATGTAACAACTGTAGATTCTTCACCGTTATCTGTGATGATAACTGCGTTACGAATCATGTTTTCTAATTGTGTAATACGTCCTTCTACGAACGCTTGCTCATCTTTCGCTGCATCGTACTCAGAGTTCTCAGAAAGATCTCCGAAGCTACGTGCAATCTTAATGCGCTCTACAACCTCTTTACGTTTTACCGTTTTTAAATCCTCAAGTTCGTTCTCTAATTTTTGCTTACCCTCTTGCGTCATTGGGTATGTTTTTTCTGTTGCCATATTTTCCACTCCTTTTATATACCAATCCCCCGAAAAAAAAGAGGAGTTCCATATGAAAACTCCCCCACTTATATGTATAGCGGAGGTTTCTAGCACGCCTGTACTAGCGGAGTTGTCACATACAACCCCGTATTCCCAATTCTTCTTTATATAAAGAAGATATGTATGGAAAGTTGATATAAATATGCCCTCACCTATATATAGATGAGGTTGCATGTTTCATTGTATTCGATAGGAAGGGAAAAAATCCCTTCCTATCGTATATCTTTTACTATGCTATTACAAATTTACTTTTTGTTCAAGAATTGTTGCAATTTTTGTCACCATAATATCAATTGCAACATGGTTTTGTCCACCTTCAGGGATAATAATATCCGCAAATTTCTTAGAAGGCTCAATAAATTGATTGTGCATTGGACGTACAACAGTTACATATTGATCAATAACTGAATCCATCGTACGACCGCGCTCTTTAATATCACGCTGCATGCGGCGCAGGATACGAAGATCCGCATCTGTATCAACGAATAGCTTAATGTCCATTAACTCACAAAGACGTGGGTCTTCTAAAATAAGAATTCCTTCTAAAATGATTACATCTTTCGGCTCAACTGGAATAATTTCTTCTGAACGCGTATGCAATGTATAGTCATATACAGGCTTATCAATTTGCTCATATGCAAGCAACTGCTTCAAATGTTCAATTAACAGATCATTATCAAACGCAAGCGGATGATCGTAATTTGTTTTTAAACGCTCTTCCATTGGTAAATGGCTTTGATCTTTGTAATAATAATCTTGCTCCAAGATTAAAATGGAATGACCTTTAAAATGGTCAAAAATCGCTTTCGTTACACTTGTTTTTCCTGATCCTGAACCACCAGCGATTCCAATTACAACAGGCTTATTCGTCCCCATTCGACTACCACTCTTTCTTATTGAAGTATGTTTTTGCGCATCATATTATTCACATACACTGGTTGATCCACTTTGAATTTCACGATTTGCAACGGATGTCTCGCTGCATCTAATTCGTTTCCATCCTCATCCCAAATTTTCTCCACCGTCTGCGTAAAGTTTTCTATTTCTGGTCCAAAGAACTCCACTTCATGTCCTGGTTTGAAGTGATTACGTTGCTCAAGCGTTACGATGCCCGTTTCTTCATTATAATCTAACACTAAACCAGCAAAATCATACGTTGTTTTCTTACTATGATTTCCAAACATTTGCTCTTGATGTCCTGGAACCCCTTCAAAGAATGCAGGAGCTGTGTCACGATTTGCACATTTATCAAGCTCATCTAACCACTCTTGTTTAAACTCAAAGTTATCCGGATCCGCACAATACGCATCAATTACTTTACGATATACAGTTGCTACAGTCGCTACGTAATGGATAGATTTCATACGTCCTTCAACTTTTAAGCTATCAATTCCAATTTCAATCATTTTCGGAATTGATAAAATTAAATTTAAATCTTTTGGACTCATCGCAAAGTGAGCATCTTCTTCTTGGAATAAAGGAAGCTCTTTTGCATCTTTATGTTGTGATACCGTTTGAACTAAATCATAGTCCCAGCGACAAGATTGACAACAACCACCACGATTAGAGTCACGCGCTGTCATATGGTTACTTAATGTACATCTTCCTGAATATGCGATACACATTGCACCATGGACGAATGCTTCAATTTCAATATCCACTTTGTCTTTAATTTCTTTCATCTCTTCATAGCTTGCCTCACGAGCTAATACAAGACGATGTAAACCTTCTTCTTTCCAATACTGTGCTGCTTTCCAGTTGGATAGCGATTGTTGTGTACTTAAATGCACCTCAACAGAAGGTGCTACACGTTTACATGTCTCAATAATAAGCGGATCAGCAACGATAATTCCCGTTACGCCAGCTTTTTCAATCCCTCTTAAATATTCCTCTAGCCCGTCCATATTTTCATTATGTGCAAAAATATTTGTTGTTACATATATTTTCGCTCCATATTTCTTTGCAAATTCAACGCCTTCTGCCATGTCTTCCAGCGTAAAGTTACCTGCATTCGAACGAAGACCAAATTCTTGTCCACCTAAATATACAGCATCTGCCCCATAATGGATAGCTACTTTTAATTTTTCTAAGTTACCCGCAGGGATTAACAGTTCAGGTTTCTTCACAATAACGCGTTTGCCATCGATCACTCGTGAAATTTCTTGTACAGTCATTTCCTACACCCTCCTCGTTTAGTAAACCGTCTCTTTAAAGAAGAATCCTGTATCTAACGGACGATTTACTGGTTGCATTTCTTCTATCTCTTTATATAAATCATCTTTCACATCATAATACGCATCACGATCTTCTACACATAAATCAATTGCTTTACGATATTTCTTCGTTACTTCAATAATGTATTCAGAGCTTTTTAGTACACCGTCGATTTTTAAGCTGTCAACTTCAGCTTCGATTAGTTCCTCTAATTCATCGATGAAACAGATATCGTTCGGACTCATAATGTGAGTACCATTTTCATCTTCATAAATTGGATATTTATTGTTACGCTCTGGGTCATATAAGAACATATTCTCTTCATATTTTTTCTTTTCAATGTCAAGATTACGTCCTTGATACTCAAAGTAGTTTCCTACTAATGAACGCTTTGATTGGAACATACAAGTCATACCGTGAATTTGTACTTCTAGTTCCACTTCAGCATTTTCTTTTAAATCAACAATTTCATCTAAGCTAAGCTCACGAGCTAATACAGCACGCTTCGCCCCTCTTTGTCCCCAGTAATTACAAGTGAACCAGTTTGTTGCTGTCGTTTCTGTATTCCAGTGCAACTGCATATTTGGCGCTACTTCACGAACAGCCATTAATACCGCTGGATCTCCAAAAACAATTGCATCTACATTCACTTCGTTTAAAAATGAAACGTATTCTGTTAATTCTTCTACTTTATCGTTGTGGAACATAGCGTTCATGGCTACGTATACTTTCACACCATTTTCATGTGCAATCTTCGCCGCTTGTTTTACATCTTCACGTGAAAACTCCCCTGCTAAACGTAAACCAAACTTTTGCTCACCGATCATTACCGCATCTGCTCCTGCTTTCGCAAGAGGTTCGATATCCGCCACCGCTCTTGGTGTTACTAACAATTCAGGTTTCTTCATACCTTGGTCACCCTCTCTTTTTACTAACAGCTACTCCATCACCAATCGGGAAAATCGTTGTATCATATCCTTCATGGTTCATAAGCCACTCATTGTACGCCTTAATACGACGGATTAAACCACGCGTACGTCTGTTTTCAATTTTCTCTTTTGTCGTTACAAGACCATGGTACATAACATTATCTGAAATAATTACGCCACCAGGATTTAATAACGGTTCATATAAGTCAAAAAAGCGACGATACTGTCCTTTTGCTGCATCAATAAAAATAACGTCAAATGTTCCATGTTCTTTCACTTGTTCACCCGTTTCTAAAGCATCACCATAAATAACAGAAATGCGATTTGTTACTGGGGAACGTTCTATATATTCAAGTGCCTTTTCATATCGTTCACGATTGCGCTCTACTGTCACAATACGCGAATTCGGAATAGCTTCCATCATACGAATACTAGAATAACCGATTGCTGTTCCAAGTTCTAAAATGCTTTTCGGTCCAATTAAACGTAAAAATTGCAGCATAAATTCCATTCCAAGTCGATCCATAATCGGCACATGGTTTTCTGTTGCATACTCTTCCATTTCAAGAATTAATTTATCTTTTGGATCAATAAATGATAATAGGTACTCGTTAACTGCATCCTCCATAATTGGTCCTCCTTATTTACATGGAGAAGTGCCTCTATGACGCGTCAATCTTTGTCTTTTCACACATAGAATGCAATAAAAATACAAGCCAGCTTAACCCTTAGCTTGTACGTCCCGTTTTGATATTAAAAACGATTCTTCTGCCAGTTTTTAACCCGATATATTTTACCACAAAAAAGAGGGATGTGCGACCTTTTTCGCTATCCCTCCCCATTTCACTGTTTTTTCGTAATGTATTTTTGCTTTAATGCATTATGCTCTTCTAATGTTTTTGCATAGTACACTTCACCACTTGGTGCAGCTAAGAAATAATAATAATCTGTTTGCGCAGGTTCTAACGCAGCTTCCACTGAATGTTTACCAGAGTTTGCAATCGGCCCAACCGGCAATCCTTTCACAACATACGTATTGTACGGTGAGTTTACTTTTAAATCCTCATATAATACGCGTTGTTTATGCTTTCCAAGCGCGTATAACACTGTCGGATCTGTTTGAAGTGGCATACCTTTTGCTAAACGATTATAGAAAACACTAGCGATTTTTTGACGATCTGTAAAGCCCGTTGCCTCTTCTTCAATAAGTGAAGACATTGTTAAAAGCTGATGAACATCCCAGTTTTTCGCTTTCATTTTTGCCTCGTTTTGAACAATAATGGCATTCGTTTTCTCAAGCATTGGAATTACGATTTCTTCTAACGTCGTATCTTTTTTATAGAAAGAATACGTCGCTGGATATAGATAGCCTTCTAATGGATATTTAATATTGCTATCAAAAATTTTATCAGTCAATAACTTCGGATACTTTTGCTGCATTTTTTGAACAAATGCTTTATCGTTTAATTGACGTACAACATCATCTTTATTCCACTTTAATTCTGCCGCAATCACTTCTGCAATTTCAGTTACTTGCGCCCCTTCTTTAATCGTCACTTTATATAGCGCTGGACGATGTACATTACCAGATGACATTTGTTCAATGATGTCATTTGCACTCATCGAAGGATTTAATAAATATGTACCTGCTTGTAAGCTTTTTGACTTAACCTTCGTATAAAAGCTAAAAACTGTACCGCTTTTCACAGCACCTTTTCCCTCTAAAATTTCACCAATTTTACTTGTAGATGATCCTTTTGGAATCTCTACTTCAATCTCTTTTTTATTCTCGCTATCAACCGGTCCTAAAGCCGATGAAATATATGCATAGACTGAACCACAAACTAAAAGCAGTGCAATAATCGAAAATAAAAAAATGCGTCTACGCTTCTTTTTCACTTGATTCTCTATCAAAACTCTTCCTCCTTATTCAATTGTAGGCCATATGTACATCTTTCTATACAACACAATGAAAAATCACAATAAACTTACCTATCATTTTTTTACAGATATTTTATTTTTCTACAATCCGTCTCATTATACTACAAAGGATTACACAGTTTCGACAAAAAATCTTTCATTTTACATATAAAAAAAGATGGACTATATATCGTCCATCTTCTCAATACTTATTATTCTGCTTCTTGCTCATCAGCAAGAGTGTTGAACATTTCTTGTACCATTTCCCACTCTTCTTCAGATTCGATTGGAAGTAAAGTTCCGCCCTCTTCTTCATTTTGCTCATAAGCCATTGCATCATAAATTTGGTCTCCATCTTCGTCTACTTCACCGATTGGAGAGAAGACTACGTATGATTTTTTGCCAAATTTTTCAGCATCAAAAGTGAAAACAATCTCACATAAATGTTCGTTACCTTTTTCGTCTACAATTGTAATTTGATTTTCTTCCATTTTGGTCACCTCTTATTTACTATCTAAAAATCCTTGTAAGATTACGACTGCAGCCATCTTATCGATTACTTGCTTTCGCTTCTTACGGCTTACATCAGCTGAAATGAGCAGACGTTCCGCTGCCATCGTCGACAAACGCTCGTCCCACATTACTACGTCTAATTGTAACAGCTCTCGTAGGTTTTCTGCAAATTGCTGGCACGCTTCACCACGCGGACCAATTGTACCATTCATATTTTTAGGTAAACCTACTACTATTTTGTCCACACCATACTGTTTTACTAACTCAGAAATACGGTCAAAACCAAAGTGGCCTCGTTCTTCGTTAATCCTGATTGTTTCCAGCCCTTGTGCTGTCCAGCCCATTTCGTCGCTCATTGCAACTCCGACTGTTTTTGTACCTACATCTAAACCTAATATCCGCATAAACTACTCCTCACGATGATGTTTCAAGTAAGACTTCACAAGCTCTTCAATTATCTCATCACGTTCAAGCTTGCGAACGATGCTTCGTGCATCTTTATGGCGAGGTATGTATGCTGGGTCTCCACTTAATAAATAACCGACGATTTGGTTAATCGGATTATAGCCTTTTTCTTGAAGTGCATCATACACAGTTAAAAGTACATCATTTACATGGACACTCTGTTTTTCATCTTGAATGCTAAACTTCATTGTTTTATCAAAACCGTCCATTTCAAGCACCTCACTTGTAAGTAGTAAGTATAGGGAGAAGAACTTCTCCTCTCCCTACCATTGTACACTACTATCTCTTTATTTTGAAACAGATTTAACGTACTCTTGTACAAACGCTAAAGCTTCCTCAACTTGAGCTGGGTTTTTACCGCCTGCTTGAGCCATATCAGGACGGCCACCACCGCCACCACCACAACGAGAAGCCACTTCTTTCACAAGCTTACCTGCATGGTAGCCTTGGCTAATTAAATCTTTCGTTACGCCAGCTAAAATGTTTACTTTATCATCATTTACAGACGCTAATACAACAACTGCAGACTCTAATTTATTTTTTAGATCATCCATCATTGTACGTAAGTTGTTCATATCTGCAACATTTACTTTCGCCGCTAATACGTTCACGCCATCAACTGTCATTACTGAATCAGTTAAGTTTCCAGCTTCGATATTGCTTAATTTCGCAGCAAGAGATTCGTTTTCTTTTTGAAGTTGTTTTACTTCAGCAAATAAACCATCAACTCTTGTTAAAATATCTTTCGGATTTGTTTTCATTTTTCCTGCCGCTTCTTTTAATAAACCTACTTGATCGTTCATTAATTCGTATGCAGACTTACCAGTTACCGCCTCAATACGACGAGTTCCTGCACCGATACCAGACTCAGCAACGATTTTGAAAATACCGATAGAAGCTGTGTTATCAACGTGACAACCACCGCAAAGCTCTAAGCTATAACCGCCAACTTGTACAACACGTACCACATCTCCGTATTTTTCACCGAATAATGCCATTGCACCCATTTCTTTCGCTTCTTCAATTGCTTTTTGAGAAATCTCAACATCAATACTTTCCCAAATTTTTTCGTTTACAATACGCTCAATTTTTTCTAATTCATCAGCTTGTACTTGGCCAAAGTGAGAGAAGTCAAAGCGTAAACGTTCAGAAGTTACAAGAGAACCAGCTTGGTTAACATGCATTCCAAGTACGTCTTTTAATGCTTGGTGCAGTAAGTGAGTTGCTGTATGGTTTTTCACAACGCTACTACGATTCTTTGTATCAATAACAGCTTTCACAGCCGCATCTTTCGTTAACGTACCTTCTTCTACAACTATTTTGTGTAAGTTTTGGCCGTTTGGTGCTTTTTGTACGTCTTTTAC
Organism: Bacillus sp. NH11B; assembly: GCF_001884205.1. NCBI lineage: Bacteria > Bacillati > Bacillota > Bacilli > Caryophanales > Bacillaceae > Bacillus > Bacillus sp. NH11B. Next base: position 96,209 of record NZ_MAOG01000109.1, read on the forward strand.
AACAACTTTTACACCGTCAGCAAGAAGGTGACCACGGTCTGCAATTTGTCCACCGCTCTCAGCATAGAATGGTGTTACATCTAGCATCAATTGTCCTTCTTCACCAGCTTGCAAGCTATCTGTGTATTCACCATTTTTCACAAGTGCAACAACGTTACTTTCTGTTGCAACTGTACCGTAACCAACAAACTCGCTCGCTACTTTAACTTCACCAAGGACACCGCCTTGAACTTGCATAGAATCAACGTCTTGACGAGCAGCACGTGCACGCTCACGTTGTTTTTCCATTTCAGCTTCGAAGCCTGCTTGATCAACTGTCATACCAGCTTCTTCTGCATATTCTTCTGTTAATTCAATTGGGAAACCGTACGTGTCGTATAAACGGAACGCATCTACGCCAGAAATAACAGTTGTTTTTTCTTCTTTCGCTTTTGCAATAACTTCAGCTAAAATCGCTTCACCATCATGAAGTGTTTCGTGGAAGCGTTCTTCTTCATTTTTCACAACTTTTGCGATGAAATCTTTCTTTTCAAGTACTTCTGGATAGAAGTCTTTCATTACTTCTCCAACAACCGGTACTAATTCAAACATGAATGGACGGTTGATGTTTAATTTCTTAGAATAACGAACAGCGCGGCGTAATAAACGACGTAATACATAACCACGGCCTTCGTTAGATGGAAGAGCACCGTCACCAACAGCGAATGTTACTGTACGGATATGGTCAGCAATTACTTTAAATGCCATATCTTTTTCTAAGTCTCCATTACGATACTTCTCACCAGAAATTGATTCTGTTGCACCAATCATTGGCATGAATAGATCCGTATCAAAGTTCGTAGGCACATCTTGAACGATAGATGTCATACGCTCTAGACCCATCCCTGTATCAATGTTCTTCTTAGGAAGTGGCGTATATGAACCGTCTGGATTATGGTTAAATTGAGAGAATACAAGGTTCCATACTTCTAAGTAACGCTCATTTTCTCCGCCTGGATATAATTCTGGGTCACTAAAGTCATTACCGTAAGCTTCCCCGCGATCATAGAAAATCTCTGTATTCGGTCCACTTGGTCCTTCACCGATATCCCAGAAGTTTTCTTCTAAGCGGATGATGCGCTCTTTTGGAACACCCATTTGCTCATTCCAAATTGTGAATGCTTCTTCATCTTCTGGATGGATTGTAACTGATAGTAATTCTTTATCGAATCCGATCCATTTGTCGCTCGTTAAGAATTCCCAAGCCCAAGTAATTGCTTCTTCTTTGAAGTAATCACCGATTGAGAAGTTCCCTAACATTTCAAAGAATGTATGGTGACGAGCTGTTTTCCCTACGTTTTCAATATCGTTTGTACGAATTGATTTTTGAGCATTTGTAATACGTGGATTTTGCGGGATTACGCGTCCATCAAAATATTTTTTTAATGTTGCTACACCACTGTTAATCCATAGAAGAGATGGATCTTCATGTGGAACTAGTGATGCACTAGGTTCTACTGCATGTCCTTTTTCTTGGAAAAAGTCTAAAAACATTTGACGAATTTGTGCGCCTGTTAGTTGTTTCATTGTATTTTCCTCCTTAAATATAAAAAACTCCCGTCCCTATAAAAGGGACGAGAGTTAACTCGCGATACCACCCTAATTATGAATTGACTATTATAACAATCAATTCATCACCTCATGGTGCCGTAACGTGGCAAGACGGCAGTGATTAGCTGCTCTCAGGATTAGCTTTCTGTTACCCTTCATTTAAAGCTTCTTTCAGCCAGTGGAAGCTTCTCTCTACAAATGGACTGTAACGTACTTGTTCCGTCATTGATTTAATGTATTATATGACTAAATATAATAGAATTCTCTTAAGTTTGTCAATGTAGATAATCATTTATATTGTGTCAATTGCTTATTAACCATAATTATTCTACTATTCATTTTTAACAGCCTTTCGATATATTATGCATTTACTACTAAATAGGAATCTCTTCATAAAAAATACCCCTATACAAATTTCTAGATATTACATTATTTGTTATAATTAAATTATTAACAATAAAGGAGCGATTACAATGACAACTTTATTGAATCAAGCTAAAGCAATGTTAGCTACCGACGAAAAAATCCTTTTTTACGCAGCATGTTCATTAGACATATTTATTTATCGTTCCGTCGCAAGGCCAGGCCTATTGATTTTAACGAACAAAAGGCTATTCTTTTATGGACCAGATGTAAGTCAGAACCCAATATTTGAAGAGTACTCTTTCGCAAACATTTCTAATCTAAAAGAACAGAAGCGTCTTTTCAGCAATCAAATTGTATTTATGTATGATACGGAATGGAAAAGAATAAAACATATTCAAACAAATGATGTGAGCTCCCTCATTCAAAAGATACACAAGCAGATTTCTAAATAAATATATAATTAGCCCTCTATTTTTTAAATAGAGGGCTTCATTTTAAACATCTTCTCTTTTCCAAAGGGGTCTCACGTGAACAATTACTGTACGAATAACTGCTAAAATTGGAACCGATACTAGCAACCCCACAATCCCTGCTATCTCTCCTCCAACTAGTAATGCAAGCATAATAATAACAGGGTGCATACGGAGTGACTTACCGACGATGTAAGGTGATAAAATGTTACTTTCCAAAAATTGCAAAATAGCAATTGTAATCCCTGCCTTAATGAGTAAACTCGTTGATACCGTTGCTGCAATCATCAACGTCGGAATCGCCCCTAAAATAGGACCAAAGTACGGGATTATATCCGTTACCCCAATAATAATGCCGAGTAATAATGGATATTTCATACCGATAAACCAAAAAGAAAGAACAGATACTCCCCCTAATACTAAACAAACAAATAACTGTCCTCGAATATAACTTCCGAGTGACTTATCAATTTCTTTCGCAAGCATTTGACCCGTACTACGCCATTTACTCGGGACTAGTTTCCAAAAGATATGATAAAACTCACCGTAATCTTTTAATATGTAAAATACAATGAACGGGATTAAGAAAATAATGAGTAACGAATCGAGTACACCACGAGCTGTACTCATCACTTTATTTAAAAGTGCTTGAATCTTCGTTTCTACACCACCAAAAATTTGTTTCACCTTTTCATGAATAAACGACGGGAAATTCGCCGTTTGTTCTGTGACCCCATCCATCCAAGAATCATACATTTTTGTAAACTGTGGAAATTGTTCATTAATTTCTTGCAACTGCTTAATAACAACGGGCGTTCCTTTATAAATCCCATAACCAATTCCGCCGAAGAAAAGTACGTAAATGAGCAAAATGGCAAGCGTGCGAGGCATTCCTTCTTTATGTATTTTTTCAATTAAAGGATGCAATAAGTACGCAATGAAACACGCGATAAGAAATGGTGTAATTGCCACTTTAAATACAAAAATAATCGGTGCCCATAATGGCTTAATTTTTAAAAAGACAAGCAAACAAAGAAAAATGAGTAACAATAATCCTAAACGATATATCCAAATGATTTTAAGATTCTTCACACGAAAAACCTCCTCCACCTTTATTTTGAAAATAAATAGGTTAGGTTATGTGCAAAAGTTTTAAAATCTTTTTATACAGACCATACTGTTTTTTAAAGACGGACATATATTTAACATAATAAGGACAACCACCCCTGAGAATGCAACATGAAACAATATAATCAGGAGGTCTCATTATGATTTTGTTGATGCTCGTATTATCAGCACTTTTTATGATTCTTGAATGGATTTGTATTGGGTTTGGTATTTGGAAAGGTTTCTTTATTCGTTCCTCGCGAAAAGAACGGGCGAAGCAATTATGGCATTATGGAATGCTTGGCGTTGGGTGCTACGGCCTATCTTATCTCTTCTCTGAAATTGGACTTTTATATTTGCATACGAGTGCATAAAAAAACTCCCTTATCATGAAGGGAGTTTTTTACGTTTATAAATAAGATTTAATCATCTTACGTGCTTTTTTCATATTGCGTTTTGAAAATACATCTTGCTTGCGAGCATATTGATATGCTGCAGCTCCAACACCTAATGCGATTAATGAATTGCGTAGATTCAAAGTAAATCCCCCTTTTCGTTATCCGATCGTTCTTTCGTTCTCATCAAATAAATCATCAAGAGAGCTTAATGAACCATCTTCCTCTACTTGATGCGTATGGATTTTCCCCTTTGAAACCGATAATTCGATATAACAATTCCAGCAATAAAATTGGTTGACACCTATTTTTCCGATGTCTTTCCCTTTGCAATTTGGACAAATAAACATATGGCTTTCATCTCCTTACAGTCTCCCAGATTCTATTCGCCATTATGTCCAAACCGCATTCATTTATACATTGCTGGAGCCTTTCAACGTTATACGTTTGAAAGTTTCACTATATAATTTCACCTTGTTACATGAAATCATACGGTGAAATGTTTTCCACGTCCATTTCCTCGCCATTAACCGTTACCATCTGCACCTCTCCTTGTGATTCTTGCAAGCGACCAGCTAAAGTCGTTTGACGCATTGCATCATCAAGGCGATTTACACCGGATTGAAAAGCCGCTTCCTCCCCACAAATAATAAGGAATTTCTTACTCCTTGTAATGCCCGTGTAAATTAAATTACGACGTAACATACGGTAATAGCTCTTTACAATCGGCATAATAACTATTGGAAATTCACTACCTTGTGATTTATGAATCGAGCAGCAATATGCATGAGTAATTTGATTTAAATCCGGCTTTGTATACGTTACTTCAATTCCATCAAATGAAACGATAATCATGTCCTGTTGCTCGACATTTTCTTTCGCATAAAACACCGAAACAATTTCTCCAATATCACCATTAAACACTTGGCTTTCTGGCTGATTGACAAGTTGCAGTACTTTATCGCCTCTTCGGTATACAACATCACCGTAAGCAATTTCTTTACTCTTTTCCCTTTTCGGATTAAATACTTGTTGCAACGCTTCATTCAGTACATTAATACCTGCTGGTCCGCGGTACATAGGTGCCAATACTTGTACATCTCTGGCACTAAAGCCTTTTGTCTTAGCATTTTCACAAACCTTTTTCACAACCTCAACAATTTGAGCCCCTGCACAGCTAATAAATGAACGATCTTTTTTATTTTGCGCTAAATCTGGCGGAAGCGTCCCGTCTTTTATCGCATGGGCAAGCTGAATAACAGACGAACCTTCTGCCTGACGATAAATTTCTGTGAGTTTTACCGTTGGGATGGCACCTGCATTTAATAAATCTTTCAACACTTGTCCAGGTCCTACTGATGGTAATTGGTCTTCATCACCTACAACGATTACTTGGATGTTCGTTGGCAGTGACTTAAATAGTTGATTTGCAAGCCAAATATCAACCATCGAAAACTCATCAATAATGAGTAACTTCCCTTGAACCGGATCGGTTTCATTGCGCTGGAAAGAACCTTCTGGCGTCCAGCCAAGCAAACGATGAATTGTGCAAGCCGGAAGTCCTGTTGATTCACTCATTCGCTTCGCAGCTCTTCCTGTTGGAGCCGTTAATAATATCGGAAATGGATTATCATCACTATATTCATTCGGATTTAACGATAGTCCATGCAGCGATGCATACATTTCTACAATTCCTTTAATAACAGTTGTTTTCCCTGTTCCTGGTCCACCTGTTAATAACATCATCGGTTTATGAAGTGCCGTTTGAATTGCTTCTTGCTGAAATGGTGCATATTGGACATTCAGCTGCTCTTCAATTTCACCTAACGTCTTTAACACTTCAGCTTCAGGGAATGAAGGTGTTTCTTCTTGATTCATAAGCCTACGAATAGACTTTACAACACCTTTTTCAGAGTAGAACAACGATGCTAAATACACTCGTTCTTCTTCTATGATGACTTTCCCTTCACTTTGCATCATTTCAACGCAACCTATAATGTCTTCTTCCGTCACTCTTCCTTCTTGATTATTTAAAAGTGACATCGTTTCTCTTACAAGTTGATCTTTTCCCATATAAACATGACCGAGTTGCAGTGAAACATTCTCTAATGTGTAAAAACATCCCGCACGTACACGGTCATCGTGATTACCCGATATCCCTAGCGCACGTCCTATATCATCTGCTCGTCCAAAACCAATCCCGTCCACTTCTTCAATAAGTTGATATGGATTTTTACGAATCACTTCTAATGTCATTTCTTTATATTGCTGGTAAATCTTAATGGAAAGTTTCGTTCCAAAACCGTAACCATTTAAAAAGCTCATTACTTTCTCTAATCCTTGATGCTCAACAATCGTCTCATATATTTCTTGCGCTTTTTGTTTATTAACAACACCATTTAACGCCTCAGGGTCATCCATAATTTTAGAAATAGCATGTTCCCCGAGATGGTCCACAATTTTTTCGGCTGTACGCTTTCCGATTCCTTTAAATAAATCACTCGCTAAATATTGCACCATACCTGCTTTTGTTTGCGGCAATTCTTTCTTAAACGTTTCAACTAAATATTGTTTCCCATACTTTGGATGATCTTTAAAATGACCTGTTAATGTAAACACTTCATCTTCATGCATACGGGGAAAATGACCATTTATCATCACTTTTTTTTCGTCGTATGTTTCATTTGTTTCAATGATTTTCATACTAACAACGGAATAGAGGTTTTCTTCGTTGTGGAAAATGGTATGAAGAACTTGCGCTTTTATAAATTTTTTCTCTTCCTCAAACAAATCCATTGCATGTTGATTTCCCATCTTTCCTCTCCTTTCCGAGTTCTTTTCACTTTAATGAGCAGTACATCCCCCACCTCTTTCATACTCTTTAGATGAGGGGTAACTGCGCATTAAACTATAATTTCACTTTATTCAGCTTCTTGCTCTAATAAACGAACGCCATTACCAGCTAAAAAGTGATCTGGCTGAATTTCAGTTGCTTTCTTAAATAAAGCAAGAGCTTTCTCATTATTTTCTTCAAATACGTACGCAACACCTAAATTATAATACGCATCTGCATGCTCTTCATCCATTTCTAATACCTTTTCAAAATAAGGTTTTGCCTCTTGAATATGTTCTAGTCGTGCGAAGCAAAGTCCGCATTGGAAAACAGCTTCTACATCACTTTCATCTAATTCAGTTGCTCTTTGTAAAAATGGCAGTGCAAGACGATCATTTCCAAGTTGCACGTGTGTGATACCTAACATAAACGTTACATCAGCTGATTGTAATCCAGCTTGCATTGCTTGTTCAAATACAGCCTTTGCCTCTGCAAATTGCTCTTGGCCGTAATATACATTTCCTAAGCCATAATAGGCAGCCGCAGATTTATCATCTAATTCTAATGCACGTTTGTAAAATAAAATTGCTCGCTCACTATCACCTAATACATCTAATAAATTCGCAAAGTTAATGTATCCTAGCGAATCTTTCGGATTTTCTTCGATTGCTTCCGTAAAATTTTTAGCTGCTTCTTCCCAGTTTCCTTCTTGCATATATTGAATACCTGTTTCAAGTTTGTTTGACATGTCCTTCACCTCTACAACAAATTATAACAAAGAATGTATTTTCCAAGCGAACGAAAATTCGCTTTATGTAAAAGAAACCTCTAACCGCTAATCGGCAGAGGCTTCTCGTTTATCCTAAATAATCTAATTTCTTACCACTACGGTATACTTCATCGATTGTAGCACCGCCTAAGCACTCATCTCCATCATAGAAAACAACTGCTTGTCCTGGTGTAATCGCACGAATTGGCTCATCACAAAGAATACGCACTGTATTTTCATCAACGATCTGAACCGTTACTTTATTGTCTGCTTGACGATAACGGAATTTCGCTGTGCATGTAAATTCTGTTTCTTTTGCCTTGTTACTTACCCATCCTACATTCGTAGCAATAACTTCATCACCATATAAAAGTTCGTTATGGAATCCTTGATCAACATATAAAATGTTGTCTTTTAAGTTTTTCCCAACAGCGAACCAAGGATCACCGTTACCACCAATACCAAGGCCATGACGTTGTCCAATTGTATAGTACATTAAACCGTCATGTTTTCCTTTCACTTCACCAGATAATGTTTGCATTACACCTGGTTGTGCTGGTAAATAGTTACTTAAGAAATCTTTAAAGTTACGCTCACCGATGAAGCAAATACCCGTACTATCTTTCTTCGCGGCTGTCGCTAAACCAGCTGCTGTCGCCATTTCACGAATTTGCGGTTTCTTTAATTCACCTAATGGGAACATTGTTTTTGATAATTGCTCTTGGCTTAATTGATTTAAGAAGTACGTTTGGTCTTTATTGTCATCAACGCCGCGAAGCATTTTATATTCGCCGTCCATATAAGCAACACGTGCATAATGGCCTGTCGCTACATAATCAGCACCAAGCGCAATTGCATGCTCTAAAAAGGCTTTGAATTTAATTTCTTTGTTACACATTACATCTGGATTTGGTGTACGACCAGCTCGGTACTCATCTAAAAAGTACGTAAATACTTTATCCCAGTATTGTTTTTCAAAGTTTACTGCATAATACGGGATACCGATTTGGTTACACACTTCAATTACATCATTGTAATCTTCAGTTGCTGTGCAGACACCATTCTCATCTGTATCATCCCAGTTTTTCATAAAAATTCCGATTACATCGTAACCTTGCTCTTTTAATAAAAGAGCTGCCACTGATGAATCGACGCCACCAGACATCCCGATGACAACGCGTGTTTCGTGAGGTAGTTTGTTCATCATGTCACCTCCCATGCTAATTTTGTGTTAATCGCTTCACGATTTTCACTGTTTCGTACGCCGCTTTTTCAATTTGCTCTTTCGTATTTCCAAGTCCGAAACTAAAGCGTACGGATGAACGTATTTGATCGGAATCTTTTCCGAACATCGCCACTAATACATGTGATGGATCAATCGAACCCGCTGTACAAGCAGAACCACTTGATACTGCAATGCCAGCTAAGTCTAAGTTCACAAGGAACGGTTCAATGTTCATTCCTGTAAAACTTATATTCAACACGTGTGGTAAGCGATATTCCAAGTTTCCGTTTACCTCGAAAGTAATGTCTTCATTTTTGAAGACAGATACCATTATATCTTTAAACTCTTCATATTGGGCATTTTTTTGCTCACGAGTTTTTTCAGCTATAAGAATTGCATGCTGAAGCCCAGCAATACTAGGTACATTTTCCGTACCAGCACGGCGTTTTCTTTCTTGCTCTCCACCTATTAATAACGGTTCAAATTTCACATTTGCACCTGCGTATAGGAACCCTACACCTTTTGGCCCATTAATTTTGTGAGCTGAAATGGATAATAAATCAATACCAAACTCTTTCACATCAATTTCTACTAAACCGTAAGCTTGTACCGCATCTGTATGGAAATAAGCTTGATGCTCCTTCAGCAGCTTTCCTATTTCCGCGATTGGTTGCATTGTCCCTACTTCATTATTCCCAAACATAACAGATACGAGAATTGTCTCTTCCGTTAACGCCTTTTGTATATCAGAAACTTGAACACGCCCTGTTTCATCAACAGGTACATATGTTACTACAAACCCTTCACGCTCTAACAATTCACACGTATGCAAAATCGCATGGTGTTCCATTTGCGTCGTTATAATGTGGTTTCCTTTATGACGATTCGCGCGTGCTACACCTATAAGCGCTAAATTATCAGCTTCTGTACCACCGCTCGTAAATATAATTTCATTCGGATTTGCGTGAATGCTACGTGCACACGCGCGTCTCGCCTCATCTACCGCATGGCGCGTTTGACGACCATAAAAGTGAATGCTAGACGGGTTTCCGAATGTTTCTGTCATATATGGAATCATCTTTTCGACCACTTCTGGGTGAGTCGGAGATGTCGCAGCATGATCTAAGTAAATGCGTTCCATTAAATCTCCTTCTTTCCAAATCGTTTCACAAGGAATTAAATGTAAAACATATAGCCCCCGTGATTTTCTTCCTCATAACGTACTAAATCTTCTAAAGTTGTACTATCTAATACTTCTTGCACCGCGTCACGAACACGCATCCATAATTGGCGTTGTGCTGGTTCTTCTTCTTCGATCATTTCTACAACACTAATTGGCCCCTCTAATACACGGATTACATCTCCAGCTGTAATATTGGCTGGCTGATCAGATAATACATATCCACCATATGCACCGCGCGTACTCTTTACAAGACGAGCGTTACGAAGTGGTGAAATTAATTGCTCTAAGTAATGTTCAGATAAGTCATGTGCCTGCGCGATTGATTTTAATGAAATTGGACCTTCACCAAACTTTTTTGCAAGGTCGATCATAATTGTTAAGCCGTAGCGGCCTTTCGTTGAAATCTTCATCTATTTGCACCTCATTTCAAATTTTCACTTCTATTGGTTATATCTTATTTATAAAAGAACACAATTTAAAATCCTATGAAATTATAGCATAATATAGTATTATAAGAAATTTCAACTTGTGTATCAAAATGATAACATAAAATCACATTGAAAAACTCGGGAATTATTATAATTGAAAGAAAAATGAAAATATTCATATTCATTTTCCCCACAAAGCAACATCTTATTTCAAATTTCATTAAAAAAAATGATACGATAGAGTGAGATTATACATTAAGGGAGAAGGTCAAAATGAAACAACCACTCGCACATCGAATGCGCCCTACAAATATTCAAGAAATTATCGGACAACAACATTTAGTTGGTGAAGGAAAGATTTTATGGCGAATGGTCCAAGCGAATCATTTTCAATCTATGATTTTATACGGTCCTCCAGGCACAGGAAAAACATCGATTGCTAGTGCAATTGCAGGAAGTACCGGAACCCCGTTTCGCCTATTAAACGCTGTTACTCACAATAAAAAAGATATGGAAGTTGTCGTACAAGAAGCGAAGATGCATCGACACCTCGTTTTAATTTTAGATGAAGTTCACCGTCTAGATAAAGCAAAGCAAGACTTTTTATTACCTCATTTAGAAAGTGGACTTCTTACTTTAATTGGTGCAACGACAAGCAATCCGTTTCATGCGATAAACTCCGCTATTCGAAGCAGGTGTCAAATTTTCGAATTACACGCACTAACAGAAGATGATATTTTAATTGGGTTAAAAAGAGCTTTAGAAGATAAAGAAAAAGGACTTGGGGAATATACTGTAACGGTAACAGATGAAGCAATGCACCACTTTGCAAACGCCTCTGGTGGTGATATGCGTTCCGCTTATAACGCACTTGAACTTGCTGTATTATCTAGCTTCACTACAGACGATCGAGCGGCTGAAATCACACTCGAGATTGCAGAAGAATGCCTACAAAAAAAAAGCTTCGTTCACGACAAAGGCGGAGATGCTCATTATGACGTATTATCAGCATTTCAAAAATCAGTGCGCGGAAGTGATGTAAATGCAGCGCTCCATTATTTAGCACGCCTTATTGAAGCAGGTGATTTACAAAGTATTGGTAGACGCCTTCTTATTATGGCTTATGAAGATATTGGACTTGCTAGCCCACAAGCTGGACCGCGTACACTAGCCGCAATTGAATCGGCTGAACGAGTTGGATTCCCAGAGGCACGTATACCACTTGCAAATGCGGTTATCGAGCTTTGCCTATCACCAAAATCAAATTCAGCTTATAAAGCACTTGATGCCGCATTACACGATTTACGTAACGGTCAAACAGGTGATATTCCAAGTCATTTAAAAGATAGTCACTATAAAGGTGCCGAATCACTCGGAAGAGGCATTGGATACTTATATCCACACGACCATCCAAATGGCTGGGTACAACAACAATACTTGCCTGATAAAATAAAAAACAAGCAATATTATAAACCGAAAACGACAGGGAAATTTGAACAAGCACTTTCTACTGTTTATGAAAGATTACAAAGTTCGAATAAAACGAAAAATAAAGGGTAACATAAACGAAAACGTCACCATTACGGAGGCTTCGCTTATGAAAACACGTCAAGATGCATGGACAAGAGAAGACGATCTCCTTTTAGCAGAAACTGTTTTACGACATATTCGCAGCGGAAGTACACAAATAAAAGCGTTCGATGAAGTTGGCGATACATTAAACCGTACTTCCGCAGCTTGTGGATTTAGATGGAACGCTGAAGTCAGACCGAATTACGAAGATGCGGTGCAGATTGCAAAAAAACAACGTAAAGAATTAAAACGTTCTGAAGCTAAAATAGAAAAAGAGCAGTTTACACAAACTCGGCAGCTCGTAATCGACGCTGAGTTTTCAGAAGATATTACGCCAAGTAAACAGGAACTTACAATGCAAAATGTCATCTCATTTTTGCAAAACATGGAACATAGTAACCCTTCAATCGCAAAGTTGCAAACTGAAAATGGTGTATTACAAGATCAGCTCACTTCCCTACAAAAAACGAATAATGAACTTGAAGCAAAATTAGCGGTACTCACAAAAAAACAACAAGCAATCGAAGAAGATTACGCAATGCTTGTTAGAATTATGGACCGTGCTCGAAAACTTGTTTCAGTTGAAGAGCAAGAGGAACAGATTGCTCCAATCTTCAAGACTGATCAAAACGGAAACTTAGATATTATATATTCCGCAGAGAATTAAAAAACAGGGATGTCACTTTTTGACTAAGTGACATCCCTGTTTTTTTTGATTCACAATTCAACAGTAAATGAAATTATATTAACGGTTTTTCGAATATATCTATCACAACTTAAAATATATCAACGATTCGACAAGGAATATCGATTTAACGACAAAGATTGACAATAACATTTAAGTAAAAAATTGGATATTTTTCACTTAAATGTTATTGTCAATATATACACTTGAAGGGAGATGGTTGCTATTTCATTAATAGTATTCAAAATAACACTCGGTGTTCTAGTCCTAGCGTTAGGTCTTTTTACAATTCATAGTTTAAAAAAGACCTCTGCCTACAAATCAGACAAATACGATTATTCTTTATTAGGATTACTTACATTTGAATTATTAGTATTGCAAATATCAACAATTCTTTAAAACATAAAAAAGCATATATCCGAAATGAATATATGCTTTCCTTTTATTCTTGCCCTACACGCTTCACTTCTACGTTTTTAATACGCTCACGTACAACGTGACTTGCCATAATTAAGCCTGCCACAGATGGTACGAATGCATTTGAAGAAGGCGGTAATTTCGCTTTACGAATTTTTGCATTTTCGTCTGGTACGATTTCTTTACGTACCTCTTCACGAATTACGATTGGGTTTTCGTCAGAGAAGACAACTTTTACACCTTTTTTAATACCCTCTTTACGAAGCTTCGTACGAATTACTTTCGCAATTGGATCTGTATGTGTTTTAGAAATGTCCGCAATACGGAAACGAGTTGGGTCCATTTTATTTGCAGCACCCATACATGAGATAATTTTAATTTTACGACGTAAACATTGTTTAATTAAATGAATTTTAAACGTAATCGTATCCGATGCATCCACTACGAAATCCAAGCCGTGTTTGAAGAACTCTTCATATGTTTCATCTGTATAAAACATCTCTAATCCAATTACTTCACACTCTGGATTGATGTCTGCAATACGCTCTTTCATTAATTCTACTTTTGAACGCCCTACAGTAGATACTAACGCGTGAATTTGACGGTTTACGTTTGTAATATCTACAACATCTTTATCAACTAATACAAGACGTCCTACGCCAGAACGTGCTAACGCTTCTGCCGAAAATGACCCTACGCCGCCAATTCCTAAAATACCGACTGTACTATTTTTTAATATTTCAAGGCCTTCTTTTCCAAAGGCTAATTCATTACGTGAAAATTGATGTAACATTCAGCTCTACACTCCTATTACAAAAATGGTCTACCATGTATTCTAGCGTTTTTCCGACTATTTGTATAGAAAAAGTTATAGAATTCCTAAAAATACATATTTCAAGAAGGAAAACATAGTGTAAACTGTGCTTTCACTTCTTCTCTCAATCATCCATTAAAAAAGTCTAGATGGTATTAATATAACCATCTAGACCCTATTTTTACTTCTCTTACTTCTCTTCTTTCACGTTCAACTTCAAGTTCAGTTCTTCAAGCTGTGCTTCTGCAACTGGGCTTGGAGCTTCTGTTAATAAGCAGCTTGCGCTTGCTGTTTTCGGGAATGCAATTGTATCACGAAGGTTCGTACGACCTGCAAGTAACATAACAAGACGGTCTAAACCTAATGCGATTCCGCCGTGTGGTGGTGTACCGTATTCGAATGCTTCTAATAAGAATCCGAATTGCTCTTGTGCTTCTTCTTGTGAGAATCCAAGTGCCTTGAACATTTTTTCTTGTACGTCACGCTCGTAAATACGAAGTGATCCACCACCAAGCTCATAACCGTTTAATACAAGGTCATATGCTTGTGCGCGTGCTTTTTCTGGTGCTGTTTCTAATAGCTCAACATCTTCACGGAATGGCATTGTGAATGGGTGGTGAGCTGCGAAGTAACGATCTGCATCTTCATCGTACTCAAGAAGTGGCCAATCAGTTACCCATAGGAAGTTAAATTTACTTTCGTCAATTAACTCAAGTTCTTTACCTAGACGTAAACGAAGTGCACCTAAGCTATCTGCAACAACACTCTTCTTATCTGCTACGAATAGTAATAAGTCGCCGGCATTAGCTTCTAATGTACTCATTAACACGTTTGCATCTTCTTCACCGAAGAATTTTGCAATTGGTCCTTTTAGACCGTCTTCTTCAACTTTCAACCAAGCTAGACCTTTTGCACCATATACTTTTACAAATTCAGTTAATGCATCGATGTCTTTACGAGAGTATTTGCTCGCAGCACCTTTTGCATTAATTGCTTTTACTTGTCCGCCGTTTTCTACAGCACTTGTAAATACTTTGAAACCACAACCTGCTGCAAATTCAGATAGGTCTGTTAGTTCCATTTCAAAGCGTGTATCTGGCTTATCAGAACCGTAGCGAGCCATTGCATCAGCATATTTCATACGAGGGAATGGTGCACTAACTTCTACACCTTTCGCATCTTTCATGACTTTCGTCATCATACGCTCCATCATTTCTAAAATTTCATCTTGTGTTAAGAATGATGCCTCGATATCGATTTGTGTAAATTCTGGTTGACGATCCGCACGTAAATCTTCGTCACGGAAACAACGTGCTACTTGATAGTAACGCTCAAATCCGCCGACCATAAGAAGCTGTTTAAATAACTGCGGAGACTGCGGTAATGCATAAAATTCACCATCATGCACACGACTTGGTACTAAATAGTCACGAGCTCCTTCTGGTGTGCTCTTCGTTAAAATTGGTGTTTCAACTTCTAAAAATTCTTCTGTATCTAAGAAGTTACGAATTGTTTTTGTTACGTCGTGACGCATTTTAAATGTGTTGAACATTACAGGACGACGTAAGTCTAAGTAACGATATTTTAAACGCACATCTTCTGATGCATCTGTGTCATCAGAAATAATAATTGGCGTTGTTTTCGCTGCATTTAATACGTTTACTTTCGTTGCTTGTACTTCAATACGACCAGTTGCCATATTGTCATTAATTGCACCTGCACCACGTTCAACAACTGTACCTTCTACGTGTAATACGTATTCGCTACGAATTGTTTCTGCTACTTCTAGCGCTTCTTTTGACGTTTCTGGGTTAAATACAACTTGTACGATACCTGTACGGTCACGTAAGTCAATAAAGATTAATCCACCTAAGTCACGACGTTTTTGTACCCAACCTTTTAATTGAACTGTTTGTCCAACAGCTTCTACCGTTACTTTTCCACATGCATGTGTTCTTTCAGCCACTGTAAGTTCCCCCTATATTAATTTCTCTGCTACGTATGAAGCGAATACATCTAACGCTACTTCTTCTTGTTCACCTGTTGCCATATCTTTTAAGTTAATGATGCCTTTATCTAGCTCATCTTCTCCTAATACAGCTACAAATTTCGCCTTTAGACGATCTGCTGATTTAAATTGTGCTTTCATTTTGCGATCTAAATAATCTTTTTCAACTGACAATCCAGCTTTACGAAGATCGAACGCAACTTTTGCAGCATGGTCTTTCGCTTTTTCACCAAGCGCTACAACGTAACAATCAATGCTATGTTCAAGTGGTAATTCAATGTTTTCAGCTTTTAGCGCCATAATTAAACGTTCAATACTCATTGCAAAACCGATACCTGGCATTTCTGGTCCACCGATTTCTTGTACAAGTCCGTTATAACGGCCACCACCGCTTAATGTAGTGATCGCACCGAAACCTTCTGCCTCACTCATAATTTCAAAAACAGTGTGTTGATAGTAGTCTAAACCACGCACTAAGTTCGGATCTTTTTCAAATGGAACATCCATCATCGTTAATAGTTCTTGAACTTTGTCGTAGTATACTGCTGAATCTTCGTTTAAGTATTCTGTAATAGATGGTGCTGTTCCCATTAATTCATGGTTACGGTCCTTCTTACAGTCTAAAATTCGAAGTGGGTTCTTTTCTAAGCGAGATTGACAGTCAGAGCAGAATTCGCCGATACGTGGCTCAAAGTGTGCGATTAACGCATCACGGTGTGCTTGACGGCTTGCTGCATCACCTAAGCTGTTTAATACAACTTTAATATTTTTTAAGCCCATGCCGCGGTAAAACTCTACAGCAAGTGCAATTACTTCTGCATCAATTGCAGGGTCATTACTACCAATTGCTTCAATACCGAATTGTACGAATTGACGATAGCGACCTGCTTGTGGTCTTTCGTAACGGAACATTTGACCGATATAGTATAATTTCGTTGGTTGTGTTGCATCACCGAACATTTTATTTTCAACGTAAGAACGTACAACAGGTGCAGTACCTTCTGGACGTAATGTTAAACTGCGCTCTCCACGATCTTGGAATGAGTACATTTCTTTTTGTACGATATCTGTCGTATCACCAACACCGCGTAAAAATAGCTCAGTGTGTTCAAAAATTGGTGTGCGAATTTCTTTATAATTGTAACGACGGCAAATTTCGCGTGCTTGCCCTTCGATATACTGCCATAACTCAACAGTGCCTGGAAGAATATCTTGCGTTCCGCGTGGGATTTGAATAGACATATTCAGTTCCTCCTCAAATTGTTTTAATCTTAATAAAAATAAAAAAACTCCCGCCTCTACTGTTTGAACAGTAGGGACGAGAGTATTATACCCGTGGTGCCACCCTAATTGAAGCACGTATGCTTCCACTTTTTTAATAACGCTTAAATATGCGTTCATCTCTACTAAGCATATATGCCGTTCAAGTTGAAACCTCTAGAGTGTCATTCAATCAGTCATCATGCAGAAATGTTTTCAGCCTAAGACATTTCTTCTCTTTCCATGTGTGTCTCATTTACTCTTCTCTATCAACGGTTATATTCATATGTAAATATAAAATTACTATACGTTTGTTGAGTAGGATTGTCAAGTGCTCTAAGAACGTTCAATCTGCTTCTTTAGACGCTTTACATCTTGAAGAGAAATTCCGAACTCAGAAGCAAGCTCCATGGATGTATTGTTTTGTTCTTTTGAAATAAAATCATGAAAACTCACGTTAAACAGCTGATTTGCACCATTTGTAACAGAATGCCCTTTTTCATTCATACGCATACGTATATCCCTCACATTCAATATGGATGTTTTACTTGTTATTGTTCCATATTGATGAGATAGTTATACATAGCCGAAACAGCTATTGATTCCAAATAAACATAAGAATGCGATTAACAATAATAACAGTAGCCAATCCACTCGCAAGTAAAGGGTGCTTTAAATGATATAACGCTGCAACCCCTACTCCAAAAACGCTAATTTCTAACAATACATGCAATATACCACGCACTTCCCACTCTGCGTGTGGAGCTCCAAATAACCCCCATATGACCGCAACAACAATCGGAAGAATAATAGCCAGTATAATTTTCACAACAGGTATTTCTCCTATTCGAAACCCCCAGTACCCAACAATCCCAAGAACACATAACTCTAGCATAAAACGCAAAGCTATATTGAATTCTTGAAGCATGCTACACCTTCTTTTTCTTTTATTCCCCTTCACAATCATCCTATGTTAAAGTGAAATTTTAATCAATGGGGGTTTTGTCCATCCCCCACTGATTATTAGCCTTCACCAATCGGACCTTTACGGGCAGCCCACAAATAGCAGGATAAATGAACAAAACATACAATAATGTATAAAAAAGAGAGGGTCATATAACCCTCTCTTTTTTAACAATGCTATTTACTTTCCACAATTAAGGTCACCGGACCATCATTGATTAAAGAAACGTCCATCATTGCTCCGAACTTCCCTGTTTCTACATGTAATCCTTGTTTACGTACCTCTTCGTTAAAGAAATCATATAAACGCTCTGCATAGTCAGGTTTCGCAGCATCCATAAAGTTTGGACGTCTTCCTTTACGGCAATCTCCGTATAATGTAAATTGCGAAATAGATAGAACTTGTCCTTCTACATCAAGTACAGAGTGGTTCATCTTTCCGCTCTCATCTTCAAAAATGCGTAGGTTTGCAATTTTTTCTGCAATATAAGTTGCATCTTTTTCTGTATCTTCATGCGTAATGCCCACTAGTAATGTTAAGCCGAATGGAATTTGTCCTACAATCTCACCATCTACTGTGACAGACGCTTCCTTTGATCGTTGTAAAACAACTCTCATCTTTTCTACACTCCCTATTAATGCATCATGCGTCGTACTGCATAAATTTCTGGAACACGTTTAATGCGCTCTACTACTTTTTTCAAGTGCTGTAAGTTTCGAATAGAAATCGACATGTTAATCGTTGCCATCTTATTACGATCACTTCTACCAGAAACAGCTGAGATATACGTTTTCGTTTCTGTAACAGCTTGCAATACTTCATTCAATAAACCACGGCGATCATAGCCTGAAATTTCAATATCAACATTGTATTCAATTTCTTTTTCAGGGCTACCTTCCCACTCTACTTCTAGTAAACGCTCTACAGCTTCTTCTGTATGCACATTGACACAATCACGACGATGAATCGATACACCTCGGCCTTTCGTAATATACCCAACGATATCATCACCTGGAACTGGGTTACAGCATTTTGATAAACGAATTAGTAAATTATCAGCACCGCTTACCTTTACACCAGAATCCCATTTTCGAATTTTCATCGGTTTACGAACTTCTTTAACTTCAACGATGTCTTCTTCTTCACGTTGTTTACGGAACTTGTCCGTTAGTCGCGTAACAATTTGCGCCGCTGTAATTCCGTTATATCCAACTGCTGCAAACATATCTTCTTCATTTGCAAAGTTAAACTTCTCAGCAACACGTTTTAAATTGTCAGGAGCTAACACTTCTTTCATCTCATACTCTAGACCACGTACTTCTTTTTCAACAAGTTCACGGCCTTTTTCAATATTTTCGTCTCTACGCTGCTTCTTAAAGAATTGACGTATTTTATTTTTCGCATGAGATGTTTGAGCAAGTTTCACCCAATCTTGGCTTGGGCCATACGAATGTTTCGATGTTAAAATTTCAATGATGTCACCCGTTTTTAATTTATAATCAAGGGTTACCATTTTTCCATTTACTTTTGCACCAATTGTCTTGTTTCCAATTTCCGAATGGACACGATACGAAAAATCAATTGGAACAGAGCCAAGTGGTAATTCCATTACATCGCCTTTTGGTGTAAAGACGAATACCATGTCAGAGAATAAATCAATTTTTAATGACTCCATAAATTCTTCTGCATTAGAAGCTTCATTTTGCCATTCTAATATTTGACGGAACCAAGTTAGTTTCTTCTCTAATGTACCTGTTGTTTCTGCTGTTTTTCCTTCTTTATACGCCCAGTGTGCCGCGATTCCGAATTCTGCAATCTCATGCATTTCTTTCGTACGAATTTGTACTTCTAGCGGATCACCTTTTGGTCCAATTACAGTCGTATGAAGAGATTGATATAAATTTGCTTTCGGCATTGCAATATAATCTTTAAAACGACCTGGCATTGGTTTCCAGCATGTATGAATAATTCCAAGCACCGCATAGCAATCTTTAATACTATTCACAACGACACGTACAGCTAGTAAATCGTAAATTTCATTGAATTGTTTATTTTGCAATGCCATTTTACGATAAATACTGTAAATATGTTTTGGTCTTCCAGAAATCTCAGGTTGAATTGAAACCTCTTTTAATTTCTCGCGAATGCCAGTCATTACTTCATCTAAATATTCTTCACGCTCTGCACGTTTACGCTTCATTAAATTTACGATACGATAATATTGTTGCGGATTTAAATAGCGAAGTGACGTATCCTCTAACTCCCATTTAATAGTACTAATTCCGAGTCTATGTGCTAAAGGTGCAAAGATTTCTAACGTTTCATTCGCAATGCGACGCTGCTTCTCTTGAGGCAAATGTTTCAATGTACGCATGTTATGAAGACGATCAGCTAGTTTAATTAAAATAACTCGAATATCTTGAGCCATTGCGATAAACATTTTGCGATGGTTCTCTGCTTGTTGCTGCTCATGAGATTTATATTTAATCTTTCCGAGCTTTGTAACACCATCGACAAGCATAGCGATTTCTTTATTAAATTCTCGTTCAATATCTTCTAATGTAATCTCTGTATCTTCCACTACATCATGCAAGAAACCTGCCGATACTGTAGCTGGATCCATGTGTAAATCAACTAAAATACCTGCAACTTGAATTGGGTGAATAATATATGGTTCACCCGATTTTCTATATTGCTCGCTATGTGCATCGCGTGCATATTCATAAGCACGTGCCACTAGCTCAATATCTTCATCCGCTAAATATTGACTTGCTTTCTCGAGTACCTGTTCAGCTGTTAGTACTTGCTCATTTGCCATCGAATCACCTTTTATTGAAAATTGACTTTGTATTTATTAAATAGAATAAATTATATTCTATCATTATAACCCAATGATTGTGAATTGTGAAAAGGAAAAGATTTTACTGACATTTCACCTTATTTTTTTGTTCAATTATACAAAAGTACCCGCTCCTCTCCAAGAGATTCACGGGTACTTTTTATCACCGTAGTTTTACCTATATAGTGATTAGTATTTTTCTAATACTAATACATCGTAACCATCTAACATTTTACGACCATCTAAGTAAGTAAGCTCTACTAAGAATGCAATCCCTGCTACAACTCCGCCAAGTTCTTCAACTAGCTTAATTGTTGCTTCAATTGTTCCACCTGTAGCTAATAGATCATCAGTAATTAATACACGTTGACCTGGTTTAATTGCATCTTTATGGATTGTTAAAACATCTGTACCATATTCTTTGCCGTAGTCAACTGTAATTACTTCACGTGGTAATTTTCCTAATTTACGAACTGGCGCAAATCCTACTTCTAATGCATAAGAAACTGGGCAACCGATAATAAAACCACGAGCTTCTGGTCCTACTACAACATCGATATCTCTTTCTTTTGCATACTCAACGATTGCATCTGTTGCTGCTTTGTATGCTTTACCGTCGTTCATTAAAGGTGTAATGTCTTTAAACACAATACCTTCTTTCGGATAATCCGGTACAATTGCGATATGTTGCTTGAAATCCATATTTCTGAATCCTCCTCAGATATAAAAGGTTTGTAGATACAAATCCTTTACCCTAACTGTTCTACTTATTTATGATTACGAATCGTTTCAAACCATGTATATAGTTGCTGATATGTGCTATAAACCAATTCTTTTTCTAATTGTAAGTGGCTCATTTTCTCACGATATGTGTTCGATTCAATTAAATCACGCTTTTGTTTTTGTTCGGCCATAAAAATGACACCGTCTTTTATTGTAACAAATTCTAGCTCAAAAAACACCTGTGTCATGAAATTTACTGTATCTTTTGACCAACCTTTATGGCGACATAGTTGTTCCCCATATTGTCTTAAAGAAAATGGTGATTTTTGATTTAAGAAAGAATAATACCATTTAAAATGTTCCCTCGTTGGGACTGTACTAAATAGATGATTGTTCTCTTGATAAAATAACGTGTAGATTCTAGATGGGAATCCTACTTTAAATAAATCATGCAATTCATCTGTTCCTTTTGGCAAATCGAGCAAAACGATGTATTGATCATCTAAATGAGTTACCTCTGATGCATGCACAAGATGTTCTTTATAGTCTTCTAAAGAAAACTTATTCAATACCTCTTCAGAAAAATACACCATTGTTATTTTTTCTTTCGGAAGTTCTGCTAAATTCGCTTCCACATTACGCATACTACGCCAATCAAATAATTGCCATGCCTCTACAGCAATATCTTGTACCATTAATTGTGGCTTCTTAAAATTATTCCATTCATTAATGGATGCCTCTCCTATTACAGAAACTTTCGCAACTGGAGAAATTTCTTTTGCATACGCACCAAATCCGAATCCAATTGTATCCAGTGTTGCCTGTCCGTCACGAAGTGCCATTTTCAAATGTGAACCATCTGATCCGATTGCACGAATACTTTCTAATTCAGCATCTTTCACCGCAATACGTGGTTTCGGATTTCCAACACCAAATGGCGCTAACTTTTGCATATCCTCAATTGCAGCAAGAGTTACATCCTCCACCTTACAAAAAGCATCAACTGCTGTAATTGGAATAAAATCTTCCTCAGTTAAAATCACATCAGCTTGCCCATTTAACCTACGTCTTAATTCATCTACATCATTCATATGTAGCGTCATTCCGGCTGCCATCGGGTGTCCTCCGAAGTGTGGCAATAACTCTCTACAATCAGACAAGTTAGCAAATAAATCAAACCCTGCAATACTACGCGCTGAACCCTTTGCCGTTTCTTTTATAGGATCAATGCACAATACAATCGTTGGACGATAAAAACGTTCAACTAATTTAGAAGCAACAATCCCAATTACACCTGGATTCCAACCTTCTTTCGCTAGTACTAACACTTTATTTTCTTCAGGCGGAAAATTATTTTCAACTTCGGCGATAGCTTCTTCTGTAATTTGCTTTACAATATCTTTTCGAAGTTTGTTCAGCTCATCAATTTCTTCAGCAAGCTCTTTCGCTTCTTCTGGATCGTCTGATAATAATAAATGAACAGCAGGTGTTGCATCTTCTAAACGTCCCACCGCATTAATACGCGGTGCAATTGAGAAGCCAATACTTTCTTCTGTAATTTCACTTTGCGAAACGTTAGCAACTTTAAATAAAGCTTTCAAACCAATATTTCTTGTCATACGCATATGTTTAAGCCCGCGCTGTACTAACAATCTGTTTTCACCATGTAGCGATACTAAATCAGCTACTGTACCGATTACTGCGATTTCCAATAAATGTTCTGGAACGCGCCCTAAAAGTGCATGTGCAACTTTAAACGCAACACCAACACCCGCTAAATAGTGAAACGGATAAACACCGCCTTCTAATTTCGGATGAATAATTGCAAGTGCTTCTGGTAATTCTGGCGGTGGCTCATGGTGATCTGTAATAATAAGATCTATTCCAAGGTCCTTCGCTACCTTCGCTTCATGTACCGCTGCAATACCAGTATCTACGGTAATAATTAGCGAGAACCCAGCGCTATGCGCCCAACGAAACGCTTCTTCGTTTGGTCCATACCCTTCTATAAAACGGTTTGGAATATAAAATTCTACCTCTGCACCTAATTCTTGAAGCACAAGATATAAGACAGTCGTACTACTTACTCCGTCCGCATCGTAATCACCAAATATTAATATTTGCTCTCCATTTTGAATCGCCTTATTTACACGTTCTACCGTTCTATCCATTCCTTCTAATAAAAATGGATCGTGAAATTCTTGATTTTCTGTATTTAAAAAATCTAAAATCTTATCTTCTGTATCTAATCCTCTACCGAGGAATAACGAAACAACAAGAGGTGATAATTGCAATTTACTTGCTAATTCACTCACTCGCTCTTCACTATATTCTTTTTCTTTCCAACGCGTCTTCGGTTGTAACACGAAATCACCCCTTAACCTATCCATTATACAAGACAGATTAAGGGGTGACAATATGATGCAAGCTACGATGCAATATCCATATACTAAAATATTAATGCTATTTAATTTGGTGAATACGGATTTATATGTACAAAAACATTTTGTACGTTATCTTGTTTCATAAGCGTTTCTTTCACATGCTTTCCAATGCGGTGCCCTTCTTCTACAGTAATGTATGGATCTACAGAAACTTTAATATCAACAATAACGTAATGACCATGCTCCCTCGCATATAAAGAACCGATTTTTTTCACACCATCTATTTGAAGTACTGCTTCTCTAAGCGGAATAACATCTTCCTCATGAAGAACATGATCAAGCGTTGCATGAATCGCTTCTGCCCCAATACTCCACGCCATTTTCGCAACAAGAATTGAAACAAATAATCCTGCAATCGGATCGGCATATACAAGCCAATCTAAACCTAATTTACCACCGATGATAGCTGCACAAATGCCGATTAAAGCTGCAATTGAGGAAAACACATCCGAACGGTGCTCATATGCATTTGCAATAATTGCATCACTATTTATCCTTTTCCCTAATCGGAATTTATATTGAAACATTCCTTCTTTCACGACAATAGAAAAAATGACAGCAAAAATTGTAATTCCCTTCGGCGGTTCTAGTTCTTGTGAAAAAGCTTTTATAGACGAAATCGCTATCTCTAGTCCAACAATAAATAATAATACCGCAACAATAATCGCTGAAATCGATTCCGCTTTGCCATGACCGTACGGATGATCTTCATCAGGCGGCTGCTTCGCTGCTCGTAATCCAAAAAGTACAGCTAACGAACCAATTACATCTGACCCAGAATGCACAGCATCCGCCAATAGCGCCTTACTGTTTCCAATATAACCGATTACCGCTTTTATAATCGCTAATATAATATTACCAACGATTCCGACAATAGCACCAAACTCGGCCTGTTTAAAACGTTCATCTTTTTCCATAATTAAAATCCCTTCTTTTCTTAACCTATCTTTTTATCCCGCTATTTGTGGGCAGTAAGCCCCCCCACCTCAAAATCCGGCAAATAAGAGGAGTTAGGTGGGAGTCGTGCTGCCCGTAAAAGCCCGATTAGTGAGGGCTAATAATAAGTGGGGATGAACAAAACCCCCACTTATTAAAGTGTCACTTTATTTTAACAAAAACAGCGATAACCTTACCACTTTCTTCCACTTTCTTCTTTCAAAAGTTGCTACCTTATTGTATCCACAAACGAAAAAAGAGATGCCTCATAAAGAGACATCACCTTTTTTATACTTGCGGTTCAGATTCTACTTTCTCAACCTTCTTCTTGTTTTTCCCCTTTTTCAAACGACGGTTTTCAAGTAGTAACCAAATTTGAGAGGCAACGAAAACAGAAGAATACGTACCTACGATTAATCCAACAAGTAAAGCAAACGAGAAGTTACGTAGTGACTCGCTACCGAAGATAAGTAACGCAATTACCGGGAATAACACTGTTAATACGGTGTTAATCGAACGTCCAAGCGTTTGACGAATACTTGCATTTACGATTTCTTCTAGGTCTTTTATATCGCGAACTCGTTTTTTCTGTTTGTATAATTCACGGTTTCTATCAAAGGTAACAATTGAGTCATTAATAGAATAACCGATAATCGTTAATACCGCAGCGATAAACGTTAAGTCTACTTCTATCTGGAAAAGACTAAACATAACAACCATAACGAATGCGTCATGTAGTAATGCAAGTACTGCAGATAATGCATACGTAAATCGGAATCGAATACTTACGTATAAGATAATAACTACCGAAGCAATTAATACTGCGATAAATGCATTTCGTGCGATTTCTTTACCGATTGTTGGTGAAACTGTACTTACGTTTGGCTCTGTACCATATTTATCATGGAAGAATGTTTTTGCTTTCGCAATTTCATCTTTTGATAAAACTCCTAATGTACGAACGGCGAAACCTTTATTGTCGTCCCCAGTCGGTACAATATCTTCTTCCTTCACATCAATTTTCAATTCTTCCAAATCTTTATGAACATCTGACACAGTAAGTGCTTGTTTAGATTGCAAGTCGATACGTGTACCACTTGCAAAGTCAATCCCAAGATTCAGTTTGAAAATCGGTAGTATAATTGCACCTGCAATTACAACTACCATCGAGAAGATAAGGAATTTATGACCGATATTTACGAAATTAATACGATCAAATCTTGTCGGTGGATGTACTACACCTTTTGTTAATGGAATAATATCCTTTTCCTTAACACCAAAGTAAGATGGTTTTTTATCGAAGTAACGGCTCTTTACAAGTAAACCTAGTAAGAAACGCGTACCGAATACGTTCGTAATGAAACCGACTAAAATACTAACAATTAAACTTGTTGCGAATCCTTTTACAGAGCTATTACCATAAACGAATAATACACCAGCTGCTGCAAGTGTTGTAATGTTCGCATCTAAAATTGTTGATAATGAACGATGGTTACCAGCACGAAATGCTGACATCATCGACTTACCAATTTTCAGCTCTTCTTTCAGTCTCTCGTACGTAATAATATTCGCAT
Organism: Bacillus sp. NH11B; assembly: GCF_001884205.1. Taxonomy (NCBI): domain Bacteria; kingdom Bacillati; phylum Bacillota; class Bacilli; order Caryophanales; family Bacillaceae; genus Bacillus; species Bacillus sp. NH11B. The sequence goes on from NZ_MAOG01000109.1 coordinate 122,811, forward strand.
CAACTGCGATACCTACCCCGAGCACTAACGCTGCAATACCTGGCAACGTAAGAACCGCATGCATCCAGTTAAAGACAAGCAATGTAACGAAAATGTATAAACCTAACATAATAACCGCTACAAGTCCTGGTAAACGGTAGAATACAAGCATAAATAAGAAGATTATAGCAATACCAATCGCACTAGCGAAAATCGTTTGCTCTAATGCTTGTTGCCCAAATTTCGCTCCAACAGATGTTGAATACATTTCTTTTAAATCAACAGGAAGTGCACCTGCATTTAATAAAGATGAAAGTTCTTTCGCGCTTTCCACTGTAAAGTTTCCACCTACGATAGATACTTGAGCTTGGTTAAATACTTGGTTTACTGTTGCTGCTGATAAAAACTTCGGATTCGGTTTTGCAGACTCTGCTTTATACGAATCTTTTCCTTCTTCAAAATCAAGCCAAATTACCATTAAATTCGTTGGTGGTGGCATTTTTGAAATTTTTTCAGTTACTTCACGGAATTTGTCAGCGCTTTTTAGTGTAAGACCTACGCTTGCACGGCCTTGCTCATCAAATGTTTGCTTTGCTCCGCCGCCTTTTAAATCCGCTCCGTCCATAAGAAGGTTGTCATTCACATCACGGAATGTTAATTTTGCTTGTGTTGATAACATGTCACGTGCTTTTTGCTGATCTTGTACACCAGCAAGCTGTACGCGAATTCGATCTTCTCCTTCGATTTGAATGTTCGGCTCACTTACACCGAGTGCATTGACACGATTTTCAAGAGCACCTACTGTACTGACAAGTGCATCACGATCGATTTTATCACCTTTTTTGGCTGGTTTTACTTCATACAGAATTTCAAAACCACCGCGAAGGTCTAGTCCTAGACTAATTCCTTTTGCTATGTCTTTTCCTGCCGCACCAATTACTCCACCAATTAATAAAACGATGAGGAAAAAGGCGGCAATTCTTGTACCACGCTTTGCCATATGTACCCTCTTTCTGCTACTAACACTTTCAACAAATCTCTTATGATTCATTTTTACACGTGTGCATACGCCTAGTTAGTAGACTTACTTTCTATAAAATACATGTATTTCCGCTAGTTCATCACTAGCTGTGTAGGTAAGTTTGTCACCATGCCTACACTTTCATTATTTATTTTTCCTCTTCACTACCTCCTTTATATATAATCTTAGACATAATTAATTCCTCTTTATCAATACCTATCATTATACTGCAAAAGGAAGAACAAACCAATTACAGTCGGTTATTTATTTTCATATTCATCAAACGACCAAAGTGGCGCTTGATATGCTTCAACAGTTAAATAATTCATATATTCATTAGTACTTACTCTTAATACATCATTTACTAATTCATATAACCTAACATCACTGTCTATCTTTTTCCACTTTTTCGCCTTGAGAAACTTCCAAATATCATTATCTGTCACTCGGTCGTAACCGAACATTTGAAACTCTTCTACTTTACTTTCTAAAACGACTTGTAACTGTCCGCGGTATGATTCTACCAAAGCCTCTTTATCCAACATATATAACATCTCCTTCTGATTTCAGCACGAAAAGTCGCTTTTAATCCCGCTCTAATGGACAGCAATAACCACTTTCAAGAGTTCCCTCAATACTGCACTCTCTTAAATGCTTGTCATTCTTGTCTCATACGTGCATATAAATTATTGTAAATCATTCCACTGATTTTGAGAAGGTAGGAGAAGACCATGACGAGACAAAGCTTTTTAAAAGGTGCATTTATTTTAATGATAGCTGGCTTTATTACAAAAATCCTTGGATTTATTAACCGCATTGTAATGGCACGTATTTTAGGAGAAGAAGGCGTTGGCCTTTATATGATGGCTGTTCCCACCTTCATTTTAGCAATTACATTAACACAAATTGGCCTTCCTGTTGCAATTGCAAAATTTGTAGCAGAAGCAGAAGCAGTGAACGATAAACAAAGAGTCAAAAAAATATTAACTGTCTCCCTAGCTGTTACATCCGTTATTAGTATCATTTTAACAATTGGAATTATGCTCCTCACGCCTGTTCTAGCAAAAACATTATTAACCGATGAAAGAACGTACTATCCATTAATGGCTATTTTACCTGTCGTCCCTGTTATTGCAGTTTCTTCTGTTTTACGCGGTTATTTTCAAGGGAAACAAAATATGAAACCTAGCGCCTATGCTCAAGTTATAGAACAAGTTGTCCGCATTACAATTATCGCTGTATGCATTCGGTTATTTTTACCTTACGGCGTAGAATATGCTGCAGCTGGCGCCATGCTATCAGCCGTTCTTGGCGAAGTTGCATCTTTATTATTTTTACTTACTTTATTCCAGCGCGAAAAACATTTATCTATACGCTCTGGTTTTTTCACTACGGTAAAGGAGAGCAAAAATACATTTTATTCTCTTATGGATATCGCACTTCCAACTACAGGAAGCCGTTTAATCGGTTCCGTTTCCTATTTCTTTGAACCTATCGTCGTTATGCAAAGCTTAGCAATTGCCGGGGTTGCCGCTTCTGTCGCAACACAGCAATACGGTATATTGAACGGTTATGCCTTCCCGCTTCTATCACTACCTGCCTTTATTACATACGCTCTTTCTACAGCACTCGTCCCTTCCATTAGCGAAGCGATGGCAAAGAGACAGCACAAATTAGTGGAACACCGTTTACAACAAGCACTTCGAATTTCCTTAATTACTGGCGGATGGTCAGTCGTTATTTTATATGTATTTGCTTCACCCGTCTTAACGCTTATGTATGGATCGGACAGTGCAACAGCGTTCATCCAACTTCTTGCACCTTGCTTTTTATTTCATTATTTTCAAAGCCCACTTACATCTGTGTTGCAAGCTTTAAACTTAGCAAGAGCTGCTATGATGAACACATTTATTGGCGCTATCGTAAAATTAATCGTTATTTTTGCACTCGCTTCGCGCCCAGAGTTCCAAATGATGGGGGTTGCTCTCGCAATCGCAGCAAATATAGTGACGGTAACATTCCTTCACTATGCTACTGTTTTAAAGAAAATTAAATTTACTATTTATGCAAAAGACTATATTTTTGGAGGACTTGCCATCGGCATTGCAGGTGCCTTCGGTTTTTACCTTCATAAATATATTATTTTCTCTCATTCACTTGGCGTACAAACATTATGGGAAATCACTTTAACAACAATCGTTTATATTTTCCTCCTCTTTGCTTTCAAACTCATTCGAAAAGAAGAGTTGAGTCGCCTCCCTATCATTCGGAAACTTTCATTTTTGAAGTAAATAGGCTTACTATTTAATACGGTAAGCCTCTAGTTTTCTTTCAAATCAACAAAAAATTGGCCATTTTGAAAGCTGCAGTATAAAATTTGTGCTATATCGTTATAACCTAAGTTTTTTAATTTCCCAATGAGCCATTCATCTGTGTGTTCAATCATTTGCAAATGATTGAATTGAATTTCTCCATCAATAATTAATGGGAGTGTAAAAATCGGCGTATCATTTTTACTCTTTTTACTTTTTTGCTTTTGAAAAACAGACAACTTCCCTGACGGTTCTAAAATAGCATATTCCACATCCCGCACATCCCCGACCCCTTGCTCCCTTAGTTGCATCATTAAATCGTCTATGTTATAGCGCTGTTTCCGCATCTTTTTTTCATCAATCTTTCCCGCATTTATAAGAATAGCCGGTTCACCTTCTATTAAATGTCGAAAACGTTGAAACTTTAAAGATATAATTGACAAAATGATTTGTATGCACATAAGAAAAATCATCGGAACTAATTGATGCCAAAGTGATTTATCGGTATTTTCAATTGCTACTACGGCCATTTCTCCAAGCATAATGAATACGACTAAATCTAATACACTTAGCTCTCCAATTTCACGTTTACCCATAAGACGGAAAATAATTAAGATAATGATATACAAAAGCATCGTCCGGCCAATTATTGATACCCATTCCATTTCTACATCTCCTTTTTTATTTATAGATTCCCCTACAAAAAAGAAACTAGTCTAACTTGATCAAAATGAAAATATGCTTGTATTAAAAAGGGGGAATTCATAAATGGATGGAACGAAAAAATTATCAACTGCAATCGGCTTCGGTATTATTACCCTACTTATCCTCGCCTCTATTACTAGCATGGTTATAGCTCTATTATTAAAGTTTACGAATATGAATGAAGGGACATTAACCGTTACTATTTTGATACTAGCTCTTCTATCTATGCTTATGTCTGGGTTTATTGCTGGAAAAAAGGCACAAGGGAAAGGTTGGCTAGTAGGTTTCACAACGGGACTTACATTCGCTATGCTTGTTTTTCTAGTTAACTATTTAGGTTTCTCTCAAACTTTATCGAACTCACAGTTACTTTACCAATTGGCATTAATGGGCGCGAGTACACTCGGTGGTATTTTTGGTGTAAATATGTCAAAACAAAATAACTAAAAAAAGGCCCTGCACATTTCATGCAGGGCCTTCCTCATTAGTTTTTCACAACTTCACGAATCGCATTGCGATCGAAAGTTAAGTGTGAACCACCAGATTTAACAACGATTTTCGTTTCATCTACTGATTCGATTGTACCGTGTAAGCCACCAATTGTTATGATAGCATCACCTTTTGCTAATTCGTTTTGCATTTGAGCAACTGCTTTTTGACGCTTTTGTTGCGGGCGAATTAATAAGAAATAGAAAATCGCAAACATCGCAACGATCATAATGATATTCATCATACCTGGATTCATATTTTTTTCCTCCTTTTAAATTATGTATTAGAAGTTTTTAGCATTCGGTTTATTAAAGCCATACTGTTCAAAGAACTCTTCGCGGAAATCGCCAAGACGGTCTTCACGAATAGCTTGTCTCACCTGCTCCATTAAGTTTAACAGAAAATGAAGGTTGTGATAAGACGTTAAACGAATTCCGAACGTTTCATCACATTTCATTAAGTGACGAATGTACGCACGAGAGTAATTTTTACATGTGTAGCAATCACAGTTTGGATCAAGCGGACCGAAGTCTCTAGCGAATTTCGCATTTTTTACAACAAGGCGACCTTCACTTGTCATACATGTACCATTTCGAGCGATACGAGTTGGAAGTACACAATCAAACATATCAACACCACGAATTGCACCATCAATTAACGAGTCAGGAGAACCTACTCCCATTAAGTAACGTGGTTTATCATCAGGAAGAAGTGGTGTTGTAAACTCAAGAACACGATTCATAATATCTTTCGGTTCACCAACAGATAGACCGCCTATAGCATAGCCAGGGAAGTCCATTGAAACAAGATCTCTCGCACTTTGGCGACGAAGCTCTTCAAACTCCCCACCTTGTACAATACCGAATAAACCTTGGTCTTGCGGACGCTCATGCGCCTTTAGGCAACGCTCTGCCCAACGGCTCGTACGCTCTACAGACTTTTTCATGTATTCAAAAGTAGCTGGGAACGGTGGACACTCATCAAATGCCATCATGATATCTGAACCTAATGCATTTTGGATTTCCATCGCTTTTTCTGGTGATAAGAATAATTTATCTCCATTTAAGTGGTTACGGAAGTGAACGCCTTCCTCTTCAATACGGCGGAAGTCACTTAAACTGAATACTTGGAAACCACCAGAATCCGTTAAAATCGCACGGTCCCAGTTCATAAATTTATGCAAACCACCTGCTTCACGAACAATTTCGTGACCTGGACGTAGCCATAAATGATACGTATTACTTAAAATAATGCCAGAATCCATCGCTTTTAATTCTTCTGGTGACATTGTCTTAACTGTTGCAAGTGTCCCCACTGGCATAAATGTTGGTGTATCAAATGAACCGTGCGGCGTATGTACACGACCTAAACGCGCACCCGTTTGTTTACAAGTTTTAATAAATTCATAACGAATTGCTGTCATAATTTACTCCTTTTATTTGTTTCTCATTTTAGCGTGAGATGCAACGAACATTGCGTCACCGAAGCTAAAGAAACGATATTTTTCTTTTACTGCTTCATTATAAGCATGAAGTACATTATCTCTATTTGAAAATGCACTTACAAGCATAATTAGTGTTGATTTCGGCAAATGGAAGTTTGTAATTAAACCATCAATTGCTTTAAATTCATATCCTGGGTACATAAAAATATCTGTCCAGCCAGAAGCTGCGCAAAGCTTACCACTATGATCAGTCGCAATCGTTTCTAACGTACGAGTTGATGTCGTACCTACAGTAATAATACGTCCACCATTCTCTTTCACACGATTTAATAATGCCGCTGTCTCTTCAGACATATGGTAATATTCTGCGTGCATATGGTGCTCTTCAATCGTATCTGCAGAAACCGGTCTAAATGTTCCAAGTCCTACGTGAAGTGTAATAAATGCTAACTGAACGCCTTTTTGCTTTAACTTCTCAAGTAACTCTTCTGTAAAGTGAAGTCCCGCTGTCGGTGCTGCTGCTGAACCGATTTCTTTCGCATATACTGTTTGATAGCGATCGCGATCTTCCAGTGTCTCTTTAATATATGGAGGAAGTGGCATTTCCCCAAGTTCATCTAAAATTTCATAGAAGATGCCGTCATATGAAAATTCAAGCTGACGTCCACCTTGATCTGCAGTTCCTATGCAAGTTGCTTTTAATTTCCCTTCACCAAAAGAAATTACAGTTCCTTCTTTTACACGTTTCGCTGGCTTAACAAGCGTTTCCCACTTATCGCCTTCCTCTTGTTTCAAAAGAAGCACTTCAATGTGCGCGCCTGTATCTTCTTTCACACCGTGCAAGCGAGCAGGCATAACTTTCGTTTCATTTAAAACTAAGCAATCTCCCTCATGTAAGTAAGAAAGAATGTCTGTAAAATGTTTATGCTCAATATCACCAGTTTCACGGTCTAACACCATTAATCTTGATGTTTCACGATCTTCTAACGGGACTTGTGCAATAAGTTCTTCTGGTAAATGAAAATCAAACAGATTAATATCCATAACTGTATCCACCTATTTCTTATTTGAATCGATTTATTATATACATAATAAAAGATAATGCAATACTTAACACAATACATGTAATGATAGGAAAATAAAAGGTAACGTTACCTTTTTTCACAAAAATATCGCCTGGAAGCCTTCCTATGAACTTCCAAGCTAGACCAACAACAATGAGTAAAATACCGGCTGTAATAAGCAGCTTTGGCATCTCCGTCATGCTTTTGGCATCTCCATTCCGAAATGTTCATATGCAAGCGGTGTTACAATCCGGCCTCTTGGAGTTCGTTGTAAAAAGCCAATTTGTAATAAATACGGCTCATACACATCTTCAATCGTATGAGATTCTTCCCCAATCGTCGCCGAAACTGTTTCTAGTCCAACTGGACCACCGCGGAACTTTTCAATAATACCAAGTAATAATTTATGGTCAATATGATCAAGACCTAATTTATCTACTTGCAGTAGTTCTAACGCCATTTGTGTAATTTCCATTGCAATTGTTCCGTCGCTGCGAACTTGTGCGAAATCACGTACACGTCGTAATAAACGATTCGCTATACGAGGTGTGCCACGAGCACGTCTTGCAATTTCTAGTGCAGCTAATGAGTCGATTTCAACTTCAAACACTTCTGCTGTACGTTCAACAATCGCAGAAAGCTGATCCACTGTGTAATACTCTAATCTTGAAAGCACACCGAAACGGTCACGGAGCGGCGCTGATAATGCTCCGGCACGTGTTGTCGCTCCAACTAATGTAAATGGAGGTAAATCTAAGCGTACAGACCGTGCTGACGGTCCTTTTCCAATTACGATATCAAGGCAAAAGTCTTCCATCGCAGGATATAGTACTTCTTCGATTGATCTATGCAAACGATGAATTTCATCAATAAACAATACATCTCCAGGCTGAAGTGCTGTTAATACCGCTGCTAAATCTCCTGGTCTTTCAATTGCGGGACCTGACGTCGTTCGAATGTTAACACCCATTTCATTGGCAATAATATTCGCAAGCGTCGTTTTACCAAGTCCAGGTGGTCCATATAAAAGTACGTGATCTAACGTTTCGTCACGCATTTTCGCCGCTTCAATAAACACTTCTAAATTATGTTTCGCTTTATCTTGGCCAATATACTGACGGAGCGTCTGTGGCCGTAATGAATACTCTAAATCCGCATCTTCGTATCCAGATTCCCCTGAAAGGAGACGTTCGTCCATTATACTCACCTCTTACCATTTAGTAAAAGACTAAGTGCCTTTTTAATATATTGATCCGTCGTTAATGATTCTTTTAATAACTCTGGTACAACACGAGAAACTTCCCGTTCTGCATAACCAAGTGCACGCAGTGCCTCCAGTGCTTCATCAAGTTCAACTGAGGAACCTTTCTTCTCATCAAAACTTTCAACATCTGAGAACAAATCAACAAACGCATCTGGTACAACATCTGCTAGTTTTCCTTTTAAATCTAAAATCATTTGGCGCGCTGTTTTCTTTCCGACGCCCGGGAACTTCACTAGAAACTTCTCATCTTCATGTTCAATCGCTTGAACGACCTGTCCTGTTTGACCAGAAGCTAAAATTGCAAGAGCGCCTTTTGGCCCAATGCCAGACACACCTAACAACTTTGTAAATAATAAACGCTCTTCACGTGTTTTAAATCCGTAAAGTGCCATAATATCTTCTCTCACATAATGATATGTATAGACACGAATTTCTTGCTTACTTCTTTGAAATACATACGGATTTGGTGTGAAAATTTGATAACCAATTCCATTATGATCAATTACGACATATTCCGGTCCTACATATTCCACGTAACCTGTAACATATTCAAACAAAATACGATCTCTCCCTCTCAAATCATGTATTCCATTTTAACATATTTAACAATAGAAAAGCGAGAATGCCCCAACAAATGTTCTCTATTTGAAACTTCTGTTATTTTCCATTGACAGAAAGTATAAAGCCCCTTAATATACAGAGGTCGATAATGATTATCAATATTAATTAAAGGGGTTACATCAGGATGAAACAAAAGCTATTTATTTTATTTACTATTATGCTAGTTGTTCTTTCTATCGTTGGCTGTTCTTCTCAAAAAGAAGAATCAAAAGCAAAAGAACAACCGAAAACAAAAGTTGTAAAACATGCTAAAGGGGAAGCAACAATTCCAGTTAATCCAAAGAGAATTGTTGATTTATCTGGATCAACAGAGGAATTATTAATCCTTGGACATAAACCTGTTGGCACAGCAAACACGTATAAAGATAAAATCCAAAATCACTTAACGGACAAGCTAGACGGCGTAAAGGCAGTCGGCTGGTACTGGGCGCCTAAAGTTGACCTAGAGGCTGTTACAGCTTTAAAACCAGACTTAATTATTTTAAACAATCGTCAATTGAAAATTTATGATCAACTAGAAAAAGTTGCACCGACAGTTGTTCTAGAAACAAATCTAGAAGACTGGCGTGGTAAGTTTAAAGAAGTAGGTAAACTATTTGACGAAGAAAAGAAAGCTGACAAATGGATTGCAGACTACGATAAAAAAGCAGACTCTTTATCAAAAAAAATTAAAGAAAAAACAAAAGATGAAAACTTTATGTTCGTCGCAGTTACACCTCAAAACTTCCGTGTATACGGTAGCTTCGGATACGGTGACATCATCTTTAACGATTTAAAACTTCCAGCAACAAAAGGTACAGATTTAAAGCAAACGATGGCACAAGTATCACTAGAAGGTCTTGTTGCATTCCAGCCTGACCAAATGTTTATCGTAAACTTCGGCGGTGAAGCTGATAAAGTGTACGAAGACTATAAAAACAGTGCCGTTTGGAAAGACAATAAAGCAGTAAAAAGCAATCACGTATACGAAGTATCAAATGAAGTCTTCAATACGAAAGCATTCAATCCAATTGGAAAAGACATGCTAATTGATGAAATTGCAAAAGAAATTTTAGCTAAAAATAAATAAGAAAAAGCAGCTCATCATGAGCTGCTTTTTTTCTTATTTTGCACTGCATACTGCTTCATTTTTTCGATTGTCTTCACAAAACCTTCTTTTGATTTTATGCGAATACCACGTTTCAATTTCGCACGCTCATAACTCTCAAGCTTTTTCATATCAATTTGAAAGAAGGAGTGGATCGCGTTATCACTTTTCGGTACCCCTTTGAAAATTTGTAATATCCCTTCCTCTGAAACACCAAAATAACCGCTCGTTTTCAGTAAAGGAGAAATATCATCAACTTTCTTTTGTAATACAATTTGTACATCATCACGATCAACAAGTTGCCATTCCTTATATTGCTGCAAAAACTTTTCTAAATCCGCTACTTTTTCTGTCAGTATTTCCTCACTTACTTCTCCATCAACATACATGCGCTCTAATAAAATTGTAACTTGAGGTTCTTTTTCTACTACTTCTGCCCTCACATCGGATCCATAAGCTAAGCAAAACATCATAACGAAAGCTTGCAATGCAATTAGTATCCATTTCATTTCCGTTCACCTCTTCTAGGCAAAATCATACTTTCATTTGTAGTTTTTCCGGAAATGGGGGTTTTATCCATATAAACATTAGTATTAAATTTCTAGAGAAAATAAAAAATGCAGATAAGAATTTATCCTATCTGCATGTATCATTTACTTTTATATAAAATGAAAGACGCCTGCAAAGCAGGCGTCTTGATGCGTTTACGGCGAGAGACCAGGCGACCACATTCGCGTGTTTAGCACTTAAGCATATCTCTCGTCTTACGTAAATTAGCTCATCGCTTTGCTAATATAACATTAATAAAGTATAAGTGCAACATGTTTATAAAAACATTTTATTTCCTCTTTCACTTAAATGGAATTGATGTAAATTATAAATTGATAAATGTAATGTATATGTTACAATAAGTATAACAGCGAAATCATAATAAACTGGAGATGGATATTGTGAAAAAAATAAAGGATGAACGCCTCATACTTCAAACGTTAAAAAACATACGTATTGCCTTCCTTTTTCAATCCCTTGGCATAATCGGAATTTTAGGCTATATCGGATTCACGGAAGGAATGGATCAAATTACGAAATCTCCATTATGGTTATTATTTATTCTTACAAGTATTGTACTTAGTTATTTACAGTTAAGTATTTCAATCGATGTAGAAGAAAGTGAAAAGGAAATAAAGTTAACTCCTTATTACAAACTTGTTTTACGCTCTCTTATTGTTGGAATTATCATAGCTATTATTTATATTATTTTCAGTCCAGAAAGACCTCTGTTTGAAGCTATTCTTACAGGTAGTATTTTCTTCATATGCTTTTTAGCGTCTTACTCTGTTAGTTATTTTATAAAAAAACGCCGTTTACAAGACGACGATGAATAAAGAGGAAGGGCTATCCCTTCCTCTTTTGTTTTACTATCGTACTGTACCCGTCAGACCGTAACGAATGTCTCGGAACATATTCACTATGTCACGATTAAAATCGTTTGTAACTGTACCGTTACGTAGACGTGTACTCATTGCATCGACACGAGTAAACATGTCATTTCTTACAGAAACATATACGTTTCTATTTCCAACTTCATTTGCAACAGCTTGACGAATTTCGTTTGCGAGCGCTGTTTCATTCGATACTGGATTACTTGGTTTTACCGCAATCGCTACGTCGTTTCCATATACAACTGTAGACACGCGGTCTACGTTATTCATACGTTTCACACGATTTGTAATTTTTTCTGCTGTTTTACCATCATTGTTAATGTATGAATTGTTCATTGTAATATTACGAGTTGGATGTGGATTAGCAATTTGCCCATTGTAATTTACATCACGGTAATAATTATTGTATCCTGTATCGTTACGACCGTTTCTATATGTTACATAATCTGTATAACGATCATTACGCGCTACATTATCACGATACTGGTGTGTATCATTATAAGATGTACGCTCGTAATTGTAGTTACGTCCATCCATCGCATTATTATCTTTTGGTGTACCACATGCAGCTAATGCACTGGTAACTAACAAAGAAGCAGCAATCACTTTTACTTTCGTATTCAATACAAAAACCCCCTCTGTTAGAATGAACTTCTCTTCTGAAAAGCTCCCTCTTATGATGAGTAACAGAGTAGTTTTTTACACTGTTAATATTTCACTAGGAATTTTCTAACACTTGATGAAAAAACTTTATTTTTTTAATTAACATGAATGCAAAAAAGGCGGGAATAATCCCACCTTTTTTTAAACTTCCTCTTCGTCCTCTTCTTCCGAAACTGGCTCTCCAAATACATTTGGTGGATCTGGTTGATAATACATCGTTCCTGGCTGTGGTGCATATGCCGGCTGAGTTGGTTGATAATATAATGGATTAGCATATTGCGGTCCACCTGGTTGTGGGCTATATAACCTACTTTCTCCTCCGCATCCACAATCTTCTTCACCTTGCACGAGTGGTGGCATATTATTATCCATTGGCATCATATTTGGATTTGGCATAGAAGTATATTGCGGCGCCATTTGTTGATACGGCATTTGATTGTATGGATTTTGTTGCTGATACTGCGGATATGGCGGCATCATTGGCTGTTGATACGGCATTTGATATGGCATCATATTTGGTGGTTGATTGTTATCCATTATCGGCATCATGTTTGGCGGTTGATTGTTATCCATTATCGGCATCATGTTTGGCGGTTGATTGTTATCCATTATCGGCATCATATTTGGCATTTGGTTGTTATCCATTATCGGCATCATGTTTGGCATTTGGTTGTTATCCATTATCGGCATCATATTTGGCATTTGATTGTTATCCATTATCGGCATCATATTTGGCATTTGGTTGTTATCCATTATCGGCATCATGTTTGGCATTTGGTTGTTATCCATTATCGGCATCATGTTTGGCATTTGGTTGTTATCCATTATTGGCATCATGTTTGGCATTTGGTTGTTATCCATTATCGGCATTATATTCGGCATTTGGTTGTTATCCATTATTGGCATTATATTCGGCATTTGGTTGTTATCCATTATTGGCATTATATTCGGCATTTGGTTATTATCCATTATTGGCATTATATTTGGTGGTTGGTTATTATCCATTATTGGCATTATGTTCGGCACTTGTATATTTGGCGGTATTACTTGCGGGATAGTAACATTTTCTTTTGATACGTTTGGTGAGACTATATTCCCTATATTTTCTTTCTTCACTTGTGGCGAGACTATATTTCCTACATTTTCTTTCTTCACTTGCGGTGAGACTATGTTCCCTATATTTTCTTTCTTCACTTGCGGTGAGACTATATTCCCTATGTTTTCTTTCTTCACTTGTGGCGAGACTATATTCCCTACATTTTCTTTCTTCACTTGCGGTGAGACTATGTTCCCTATATTTTCTTTTTTCACTTGCGGTGAGACTATATTCCCTACATTTTCTTTCTTCACTTGCGGTGAGACTACGTTCCCTATATTTTCTTTTTTCACTTGCGGTGAAATTATGTTTCCTACGTTTTCTTTTTTCACTTGTGGTGAGACATTTCCTATATTTTCTTTTTTCGTTTGCGGAGAAATGACGTTGTTAGGTTTCATTTTATTAATTTGAGGAGCAATTAACTCGCTTCCCTTTTTTATTACATCTGAAATTTTATATTCTTTTTTCGCTTTAATTGGCGGTTGCGGTGGCTGTGGCAATACATTAATGGAAAATTTAGTATTCTCCTTCGTAGTTGACTTTTGCTTTTCTACTTTCTCTATAACAGGTGGTTTTTGAATAACAGACGGCATTTCAACTGGTTTTTCTTTTTGAATCGGCTTTTCTTGTTGTACTTCTTTTTGCGGCTTCACCTGTATTTCTTTTTGTGGTTTCACTTGCATTTCTTTTTGCGGTTTTACCTGCATTTCTTTTTGCGGTTTTACCTGCATTTCTTTTTGCGGTTTTACCTGCATTTCTTTTTGCGTTTGTTGCATAGCTGGCTCTTGTGTAATAGGTGCTGATTGATACGTAATTTCCTCTTCATCTTCTATTCCAAGTGGAGTTGATGTTGATGCAAACTCTTTTTGTTGCACCTCTTTTACATATTGTTTTGGCGGCGTAGAACCCGCTCCAGGCTGTTGTTTCACATGAACGCCGTTTGATGGCACTTTAATTTTCATACCTGGCATGATTAAATCTGGATTACTAAGCTGTGTATTTGTTTTTTTCAGCGTGTCAAAATCCACTCCGTACTTTTTTGCAATTTTCCAAAGGGTATCCCCTTTTTGCACGATATGAATTTTCAAATTTTCCCCCTCCTGTATAACTTATCTATAAGTAACAAATCTCATGAAGTAACCCTTTCTAAATAACATTAACTTCTTTTCACTTTCATCACTTCTTCGATTTTCAATATCATTTGAAGTGGAATAAGCATAAAGTGAAACTTTAATCAGTGGGGTGTTCTCCCGCACTGATTATTAGCCCTCACCAAACTTCTTTGCATCAGCCGAAGTTTGAAGTGAGAAGTTTTACTGCCCGCAAATAGCGGGATAAAAAAATCACAATGATTTCCTCAACACAATGTATGCCTATTTCATTCTTGTTATGATTATATGTACAAAAAAAGCAACGGAAATCCCGTTGCTTTAAACGCGTTCTAACATACGATTTAATGCCAGAACTGCTTCTTCGGTTACTTTATTTTCTACACGAATAACGTTAATTTCTTCTCCTCTTTCTATATTCTCAAGCGCCCATAGTAAGTGAGGTAAATCAATTCGGTTCATTGTTAAGCACGGACACATAAACGGATTTAACGACATAATTTCTTTATCTGGATGTTGCTGAATAATTCGGTTCACTAAATTCATCTCTGTACCAATCGCCCACTTACTTCCCACTGGAGCAGCTTCAATCATATCAATAATATATTTCGTTGATCCTGCATAATCGGATGCAGCAACAACTTCATAACAACATTCAGGGTGAACAATAATATTCATATCCGGATGATTTTTTCGCACACTTTCAATATTTTTCACAGTAAAATTTTGATGAACAGAACAATGACCTTTCCATAAAATCACTTGAATTTCTTCTAGATCTCCATCGTACTCTAATGAATCTGTATGCGGGTTCCATACTGCCATTTTATCTAATGGGATGCCTAAGTCGTACGCTGTATTTCTTCCTAAATGTTGGTCTGGCAAAAAGACGAGACGTTCTTTTTGTGTAAACGCCCAAGACACCATTTGTTTTGCATTAGAAGAGGTTACTGTTGCCCCTCCATTACGACCGCAAAATGCTTTAATAGCAGCTGTTGAATTTACATACGTTAGTGGAATCATCGTATCCCCAAATAATTTCGCGAGCTCTTTCCACGCTCTTTCTGTTTGTTCAATATCTGCCATATCCGCCATTGAACACCCTGCACGCATATCTGGTAAGATGACAACTTGATCCTCTGTCGTTAACATATCTGCTGTTTCCGCCATAAAGTGCACACCACAAAACACAATATATTTCGCCTCTTTATTACTCGCCGCAACTTGTGCAAGTTGCAACGAATCCCCTGCCGCATCTGAAAATTGTACCACTTCATCTTTTTGATAATGATGCCCTGGGATAAATAGCAATTCACCCATTTTTTCTTTAATTTCGCGAACACGCTCTTCCATTTCTAATGTAGACATCGTTTGATAACGCTCTGGTAACATTACTTCGATTGGCTGCACTTTCTCTAAAATACCCATTTATGATTCTCCCCCTCTAAACCACTCTCATCACGCCTCAATATTAAAACTAATATCAAGTGCTTTCACTGAATGTGTTAACGCCCCAAGTGAAATATAATCCACTCCTGTTTTTCCGTATTTCGATAAATCTTCAATTGTAATGCCACCTGAAGCCTCCGTAACGATGGCACTCGGTACAATTTTTGAAAACTCACGAATCTCATCTGGCGTGCGATTATCGAACATGATAATATCTGCGCCGGCCTCTACCGCTTCTCTCACTTGCGCCTCCGTCTCTGTTTCGACTTCTACTTTCACCATATGTCCCAATCTTTCTTTCACCGATGTAACAGCTTTTGTAATCGATCCAGTAAACGTAATATGATTGTCTTTAATCATGACACCATCATACAAACCGAATCTGTGGTTAAATCCACCTCCGCACACTACCGCATATTTATCAAACATACGTAGTCCCGGCATCGTTTTTCTCGTATCACAAATACGCGTATGATTGCTATCTAACGTAAGTACTGCTTTACGAGTCATCGTTGCTATCCCGCTCATACGCTGAATAATATTTAATATAACGCGCTCCGCTGTTAATAAAGATGCAATAGGCCCTTTAGCTGTTGCTATAATTTCACCTTTTTCTACTAAGTCCCCATCTTTTTTATGGAGTGTAACTTCAATTTTTTCATCAATTAGTTTAAAACCCTCTTCTATCACTAAACTCCCCGCAAAGACCCCTGTATCCTTTACAAGAAACGTTCCTTTTGCAATTGCATTATCGGGAAAGATAAGCTGCGATGTTACATCTCTTTCTCCTATATCTTCTAGAAAAAATCTATTTAGCGCTTCCTTAATTTTTAATGTGTTCATAAAACCCCTCTTCTCCTCATTAAACCAGTTGTAGTTTTCTTCTCACTCGAATAATCTCTTTCCTTACTTTATTTCTTTCTGGATAATCACTGCGATAATGACCACCAATACTTTCTTCTCTTTGCAATGCTGATACTGTTATAAGCTCACAAACTGTTAACATATTAATAAGCGTAATCTCTTCATCTGTAAGAGCATCATATTGTAATATCATATTTCTCACACCGTATCTACTAAACCATCTCATAGCATATGATAAATTTTTCTCTGTTCGCACAATCCCAACATACTTCATCATGTATTCTTGTATTTCTTCTTTCAAAGGTAAATCATTAAGAGCTATAAAACTTTTTTCTCTTTCTTCTGATATACTTTTTCTTTCTTGTGCTGGTCTAGCTAAAATGTGTTTTCCTATCCGCCTTCCGAACACAAGACCTTCCAATAATGAATTACTCGCCAATCTGTTCGCACCATGAACTCCATTACACGCCACTTCACCGACCGCATATAAGTTGGAAATGGACGTCTCCCCATCACAATTCGTCTTCACGCCGCCCATATGAAAATGAGCACCCGGTACGACCGGAATAAGGTTCTCTTTTAAGTCAACGCCATTCTTTTTACATAATGATGAAACAGTCGGAAAACGCTGTTCAAAGTTTTGAATAGTTTCGATGTTTAAGTACACTTTTTCACCCGCAAGAAGTTGTTCATGAATAGCTCTTGCCACTACATCACGCGGAGCAAGATCTTTCCCGGGATGTATATCCATCATAAAACGCTGTCCCTTTTCATTTATAAGGACAGCTCCTTCCCCGCGGACTGCTTCAGAAACGAGACCGCAACATCGCCCGCCCACGTATAACATTGTCGGATGAAATTGTACAAATTCTAGATCAACTAGTTCACCACCAGCTCGATATATCATCGCAAGTCCATCTCCTGTAATTGTCTCGTCATTCGACGTAAAGGCATACAAACCACCTATTCCGCCTGATGCTAACACCGTATAATCAGCATAATAACGCTTCAGCTCTCCTTCACTATTTCGTGTTAAAGCCCCTATGCATTTATTATTTTCTATCATAAAATCGAGCACCATCTCTTGCTCTACAACAGTAACGTACGGAACTACTTCTTGAATTAAATGTTCTAATAAATTTTTGCCAGTTGCATCTCCTCCCGCATGTAAAATACGACGTTTTCGATGCGCTCCTTCTTTACCAAGGTGGAGCTCTTTTTCATCCCCATCAAATTTCATCCCATTTGTAATAAGCTTATTTATTTCTTTCGGCCCCTCTTCAACTAAATACCGAACTGCCTCTTCATTGTTATAATGACAACCTGCCACTAATGTATCTTCAAAATGCCCACTCGGATCGTCATATGCAGCAACAGCCGCTGCAATTCCCCCTTGAGCTAAATATGTATTGTTATTGCGTCCTGTTTTTTTTGTGATAATTATCACATTCTTTTCGTGACAAAGCTCTTTTGCAACACGAAGTGCCGCAACGCCACTTCCAATAATCAAGACATCTGCACTTGGCATAATTGTTGCCTCCTACTTTACACTTTTCAACTGTCTTGACACCTATATTTACATAGTTTTAAAATAATGACAAGAGTTTTTTTACAATTCTTATTTTCAATATCATTCTCAAAACGAAAATAAACATCACTCTTACTGAAGAGAGGAATTCACATGATGATATATCTTGATTACGCAGCAACAACACCTATGAGCGAAGAAGCTTTAGAAACATATATACAAGCGACGAAAACATATTTCGGAAATGAACAAAGTTTACACGATATTGGTGGAAGTGCATCTTCTTTATTACAAGTTTGTAGAGAAACATTTGCAGAAATGATCGGTGGGAAGGAACAAGGTGTATTCTTCACAAGCGGTGGTTCAGAGTCTAACTATCTTGCGATTCAATCACTTCTAAATGCTAGAAATGAGAAACATATTATTACGACACCTATGGAACACGCATCGATTCGAAGTTATTTTCAATCCTTACAATCGCAAGGCTATACAATTACTGAAATTCCTGTTGATAAAAGCGGGCTAATTCATTTAGCAGATTTAGAAGCAACTATTACGGAAAATACTGTTCTAGCAAGCATACAGCATGGAAACTCTGAAATCGGAACCGTTCAAAACATTACAGAAATCGGGGCACTTTTAAAAAGATATAATGTTTTATTTCATACGGATTGTGTGCA
Organism: Bacillus sp. NH11B; assembly: GCF_001884205.1. Lineage (NCBI taxonomy): Bacteria > Bacillati > Bacillota > Bacilli > Caryophanales > Bacillaceae > Bacillus > Bacillus sp. NH11B. Next base: position 141,628 of record NZ_MAOG01000109.1, read on the forward strand.
AACATTTGGTAAACTGCCTATCCATGTTTTTGAGATGGGGATTGATAGCCTTTCTGTTTCAGCACATAAAATATACGGCCCAAAAGGTGTCGGCGCTTGCTATATAAATCCGCAAATGCGCTGGGAACAAGTATTTCCGGGAACTTCTCATGAAAAAGGGTTTCGCCCTGGTACAGTGAACGTTCCTGGCATCGCTGCTTTTTTAACGGCTGCAGAGCATATATTAAAAAATCAAAAGAAAGAGAGCTTCCGTTTTCAAGAGTTACGATCCTATTTTTTAAAGCAATTACAAACACTTCCTCTAGAAATTGAAGTAGAAGGTCATTCTACTTCTTGTTTACCACATATTATTGGGGTTACAATAAAAGGAATAGAAGGTCAATATACAATGCTAGAATGTAATCGTCATGGTATTGCCATTTCCACCGGAAGTGCTTGCCAAGTCGGTAAACAAGAACCTTCAAAAACAATGGTCGCAATTGGAAAAACGTATGAAGAGGCAAAACAATATGTCCGCTTTTCTTTCGGACATCACACAACGAAAGAACAAATTGATACAACTATTCATGCACTACACACAATTGGAAATCAATTTTATAGAGGTGTTAAATCATAATGAAACAAAATGATCAAAAAAAGATTTTAGGTGAAGAAAGACGTCAGCTTATTCTTCAATGGCTTCTCGCTGCAAATGAACCATTATCGGGGAGTGAGTTATCTAAAAAAACAAATGTAAGTAGGCAAGTTATCGTACAAGATATTTCCTTACTAAAAGCACGAAATGAACCCATTATTGCGACTGCTCAAGGATATTTATATTTAAAACCACAAGCGAAGCAACAAGCTTTTGAACGCGTAATCGTATGCCAACACAAACCAGCCGAAGTACGCCAAGAACTTACAATGTTAGTGGACCACGGTGTTACGATTAAAGACGTAAAAGTTGAGCATCCTGTATACGGCGATTTAACAGCATCGATCATGGTAAGTAATCGCTTTGATGTAGAGCAATATTTACAAAAAATCGAGAACACAAACGCTTCCTACCTTTCGCAACTAACAGATGGTATTCACTTACATACAATCGAAGCAGATTCTAAAGAGAAATTAGATGCTGCTTGTGAGGCACTAGACCGTGCTGGATTTCTCGTTTATTAATTAATGTAAAGCACAGAGTTTTTCATCATTCTCTGTGCTTTTATTTTGTAAATGATATAATATTGTAATCAATTGTAAAGGAGGTCAAATATGGGAATTGAACTCGTTCACTTTAGCACCGGTAAACCGAAACAAATGAAATATGGCGAAGATAAAGAAATGATAACAGGTATATGTAAAGATCCTACAGAAGAGGCCTTTCTCTCAAAAGATGGATTCCGTGGTGATGATGTAGCAGATTTAAAACATCACGGGGGACCTGACCGCGCTGTTTGTGTGTATCCATACGAACATTACGCACTATGGGAAGAAGAATTCCAAACAACACTTCCAGCTTCCACATTTGGCGAAAACATTACCGTAACAAATATGTTAGAGCGTGATGTTTGCATCGGAGATACATATCAACTAGGTGAAGCAATCATTCAAGTAACACAATCGAGAGTACCTTGTAGCACTATTTCAAAACGCCTCGGTATTCCTGGCATACTTCCTCGCATTGTAGCAACTGGATATACTGGATACTTATGCCGCGTTCTTCAAGAAGGTGCTGTACGTAAAGATTCTAAAATGACATTACTAGAGCGTCAACCGAGTAATGTTTCTGTTCTTTTCTCTAACGAAATCTATTTCCATAATAGAAAAGATAGAGATGGCATTGAGAAGATTCTTGCTGTACCAGAACTAGCAGACATTTGGCGTGATCAGTTAGAGGATCGGCTTGCGAAGTTAAAATAAAGAATCCCACCTTCTGCAGGTGGGATTTTATTAATCTAGCAAAATTATCTCCGTTGATTCAATAGAATAGACAGCTTGCTCTGCCCCAAACCGATAATACGTTTGAATTAATTTCATACGTAACCGTTCTAAAAGTTTACGCGAAGGTATATTAGCCATTTGTGTTACTGCAATTACTTTTGATAAATGTAATTCCCGAAAACCATACTGAATTACAGCCTGAACAACTTCTGTTGCATAGCCAACTCCCCAGTACATCGGTAAAAATTGATAAGATACTTCAATATCTTTATTAACATCATTTGGATCGAGCGATACTACTCCCAAAAATGCTTTTGTTTCCTTCTCTTTAACAATCCAATACCAACAGTTTTCTTCCGGATGCAACATATCATTCAAAACATCTCTAATCGACTCTTCTTCACGCGGTCCACCAAGATATTTTCTCACTTCTTCATTTAAATATAGTTCTTTTATACTTTCGTAATCTAATTCATGAACTGTATTTAATAAACAACGTTTCGTTTCAAGCAAGTTTAACAGCCTCCTCGCTTTTTACAACCAATAAGAAGAATAACTCCCCAGCACAGTAACAGAAAAACCGAGCGCTTCAAGTTCCATCGTTACGCCTGGCAATAATACGTCATCGTATGCTTTATCGACATCGATTAAGAAAAAGTAATTTCCAAGACCTGTTTTCATTGGGCGAGATTCGATTTTTGATAAGTTCAATTTTCTCCATGCGAAAGCTGATAACACTTGATATAGCGCTCCTGCATAATCCGCAGGTAACGTTATCATAAGTGTCGTTTTCTCTCCGCGATTTTCTCCGTTGTTTGGGAGTACTGCTTTCTTTTTCTTATGCAGAACAAGGAAACGCGTATGATTGTTTTTATGCGTATGAATGTCACGCCTTACAATTGTTAATCCGTATTTTTCTGCCGCTGCTTCATTTGCAATGGCGGCGATTTTTTCTTCAGGATGTTCTTTCACATATTGCGCAGCAGCGCTTGTTGATGTCATATCACGAACGGTTACCCCTTTTAATTCCTCATTTAAAAATTTATGGCACTGTGCAATAGCATGTGGATGAGAATGTACAGCATATACTTCTTCCCACACTTCTGCATACCGGGGATGTACAAGTAAGTGTTGCTGAATCGGTACTGTAATTTCTCCTACAATAGAAAGTGGTTGCTCATGTACAAGGTAATCGACAGTTATATTTACTGAACCTTCAATCGCATTTTCTAACGGTACAACTGCGAAGTCCACATTTTCATTTGCAGCTGCATCTATACAATCTGGAATCGTTCGATACGGTACATGCTCCGCTTCCGGAAAAAAACGACTCACCGCCATATTTGTAAATGTTGCTTCTGGTCCTAAATATCCTACTCGAATCATCGTCTTTTCCCCTCTTTTTCGTTTTCTTACTGTTATACCATACTTTTTTATATTCTTCTATGTAAATTTCGAATATTAAAAAAAGACTAACATCCGCTAGTCTAAATGTTTCCTATATTCTCTTTGAGCAAAAAAGAAATAAATGATGCATGCAGCGATATAATACAGAATAAACAAACCTACTTTTCTTAATGAACCGTCCATAAAGAAAGTATTATGAAACGTATATAACGCAACTGCACTATGCATACTTCCTACTATAATTGGCGCAAAAAATAGCATACACAATTGCCAACGAGAAATTTTCCACACTTCTTCCTTCGTCATTCCAAGTTTGGAGAGCGCACCATACTGTTTACGATCCGATGCAATATTATGAAACCATTTAAAATATACGATACTACATGAAGTAAGAAAGAATAATATACTAATGAATGAACCTACAAATAGAGTAATATCACCGCCTTCTTTCATACTCACATAGAATTCCATATTACTTCGAAATGCATTATTATTATCTTGTTTCATATGTTTACGTAAATCTGCATTTAATTTCTTTGTATTTTCGATATTTGGTAATGTGTAGCCTCTATATATCATTTTTTCAGAATCCGGAATTGTATTTGCTATACTGTTAAAATCTTCATCATTCATGACGAAAAACAGACCATTAATGTATGAAGGGTGATAGTTAAATTGTACCCCTTCCTTCTGACCGTTAAATACCAATTGATGCGTTTGATTCATTACTTGTAATTGAATCCCTTTTTGATCATATAAATTCGGATGATTCCGCTTATTATAATAAACAAGTGTAACTGTTCCTTTTTTAGGATGATACGTTCTCTGCTTTTGTTTTCTTGCCTCTTGATTGTATTCACTTTCCTTTATAAGCGGCGTTACTTCTGTTTCCCCCTTATTGGACTGAAAAGATGCATACACTCCAACAAAACTCATGTATTGAAAATCATCATACCCATATTGATGCAGCAGTTTTTCAACCGTACCTTCCTCAAAGACTTCATGAGCAGAAGTACCTTTCTCTATGTACGAAAATGAGTGTACCCCTCCGTCCCTCCACATATCTTGCATACTAGAAAAATATAAGAACACCGTACCGGTTGCCGTAACTACAAACGTCGTTGCCATAGACATCAGAAAGAAAAAGCGACCATTTTCTTTCATTCGATGTGACAATTGGTTTACTATAAATAAATACGGATATGTATACATAATCTTTTTATTTCGTTTTATCATTTCTAATATTTGTGTAACGCCGTGTGTAAATGAGAAATACGTTCCAAAAGAAATTAATATAACAACAGGAAAAAAGTATAATGCTATCGTTGGCATCGTCGCTTGTAGCGATAACGTATATCCCATCCCTAAACAAGCAAAACCGAATAAACAGAGCCACTTTGATGTTTTCCGCTCTTTTTTATCCGTTCGAAATTCTTTCAATAACCGAATGATTTTTATATTCCATATTCGTAAAGCACTTATAAAAGATAAAACAGCAAATACGACCATATACGCAATAAACGTTCCCCCAATTGCTCTCACGTCAAATATAACAGGGAGTTCTTTCGGGAGACGAAGTAACATACTAAACACCATGAAGAAGAGCTTTAAAAAGATCATGCCAAGCCCAATACCGAAAATATTAGCAAACATTCCAATTAATATTTGCTCGGTCATAATCACTCCTATTACGTTAGATTTCGTTGCTCCCATTAACATATATAACCCTAGTTCTTTCTTACGCGCTTCTATGAAAATAGAAGTAGAGTACAAAATAAATATGATAAAAAAAGAAATAATTATAATGTTACATATGATAAGACCCCAGCGTACATTTTGATACCACATCGTCTCTTGCATATACGGATGTACAATGACAGACATATATGCAAAAGACGCAAATATTGCAAAACAACTACTTAAGAAAAACACTTTATAATTACGCCAATTTCCCTTTATATTTTGCAGCGCTAGTTGCCGAATGTTCATCTATCGTCCCCCTGTAACTTACTACATAGGCAAAAAGCTAGAGGTTTCCCTAGCTTTTTACGTGTTTTAAATATCCTCTTTGCGCGATCATAAAGTAAATGGCAGAAGCTACAATGTATGCGCCAATTACAATCGCACCTGATTTCCATAAATCAATATAAAGCATTTTCCCTAACGTATGAAGAGCAAATCCACTATGCATTGCACCGATTAAAATCGGGATAAAGAAGATAACACCCATTTGACGAATTGCAATTTTACGAATTTCTTTATCTGTCATACCGATTCTCTTTAATGATTTAAATTGAATACGGTCTTGTTCTTTATCGTTAAACCATTTAAAGTATGTCATGCTACAAGCGAAGAAGAAGAACAGTACTGCTACGAAAAAACCGATGAACATTGTAATTGCTCCTGATTCTCTTATATCTTTATAAGCAAACACTGAATTCTTCAGTTCTCCTTGCTTTTCTGGCGCAATTTCCTTTTTCAAATCTAACACAAGGTCTTCAGTACTCTTCCAATCTTCAATATAATAACCATAATATTTCGTCTTTTCTTCATCTGGTACGAGTTTTGCGTATTTCTCAAAATCTTGATCATTCACAATGAGATATTCATCATCATTAAAAACAGAATATGAAGTTGGTTCATTTAACTGAACAGACTGTTTTTGCCCATTAATTGTAATTTCGTATGGCTTCGTACGATCTATCTTCACTAGATCATTTGTCATATCACTCATGATCATCGTCGCACTACCTGGTGCATTATGAACTTCTCTAACTTCTTCCCTTTTTTGTTTACGCACTTCCGCATTATATTCTTTCTCTGCAATAATCGCTGTTGGCACTTCATGTTCACTGTTAAAAAACGTTATTTTCTGCGTTGCAGGTATTTTTACGTAGGTTATTTTTCGTGCATCTTCAAATCCATTCTTTTTTAATAATACCTGTACTTTTTCCTCGTTAATAATGGTATGCGTATTTATACCCTTTTCCTCATATGAAATAGCATGTGGCGTAAGATCTATCGTTTTCGCACTCATATTTTCAAAATATACATAAAGCGTACCAACTGCTGAAGAAACAACAGCTGTAATGATAGAAATAACAAATAGAAAACGCGCATTATCTTTCATTTTATAAATAAGATTGCTAAGGACGAACATGTTTGGATATGTATAAAATGATTGTTTTCTTTTTTGCAATGCTTTTAATACGACTGTACTACCTTGTGTAAATAGTAAATACGTTCCTCCAATTGTCAGTCCGACGATTGGTAAGAAATACATTATAAAATTCATAATTGTTACTTGGAAACAAAGGACATACGCAGCAATAATACATCCTATTCCTGCTACACATAACCATGTAAATGCAAACGGCTCTACTTTTTGTTTTCTAGCTTCCCTTAATAAATCAATAATTTGCAAACGTCCTACTGTCCAAACACTAAACAATGATAGGATTAAAAAGAGGATAAAGTATATGCCAGCTGTAATCAGAACTGCTTTTCCATTCCACACAAGCGGCAATGTTTTATCAACCTTTAGTAAGACACTGAGTGCTTGGAAAAATAGTTTTGAACAAAGCATTCCAATCCCGATACCTACTACAATTGCAATACTACCTAACATAAGTTGTTCTAATATAATCATTCTGCCAAGTTGAGACTTTGTTCCACCTATTAATGTTAATAAACCGAATTCTTTTTTTCTTGCTCGTAAAAACGTTGAATTTGCATATAAAATAAAGAGTGCTGAGAAGATGACTACGATGTAATTCATTGATTCTAACCCTTTTGTAATCATCGTCTTCATACTAATATTACCGCTGACGACATCTGGATGATAAATGAAGGAAGCATACATGAAAAATACGACAATCGATAAACAACTACTAATAAGAAACGCTTTATAATTACGCCAATTTCCTTTTACGTTATTAAGCGCGAGCTGGCGAAAGTTCATGATATTCTCCTCCTAGCATCGCAAGTACGTCTAGAATTTCTTGGAAAAAGGCTTGCTTCGTTCTTCCTTTATGTATTTCTGAGAAAATCTCTCCATCGCGTATGAAAAGTATGCGTTCACAATAACTAGCCGCTACTGGATCGTGCGTTACCATTGCAATTGTCACTTTCTTTTGTTCATGTAAGTCTTGCAACGCACCCATTAATGATTTTGCTGACTTCGAATCTAAATTACCAGTCGGCTCATCTGCTAAAATTAACGTCGGTTCATGAATGATCGCTCTCGCAGCAGCTGCACGTTGTTGTTGTCCACCTGATACTTCGTATACTTTTTTATTTAAAATTTCTTCGATGTTTAAAAACTTCGCAATTTCAAGTACTTTCGCGTCAATTTCTTTTACAGATTTCTTCGCCATTACAAGAGGCAAAATAATATTTTCTTTAATCGATAACGTATCAAGTAAGTTAAAATCTTGGAAAATGAATCCTAAATGTGTACGACGAAACTCTGCTAATTTTGCAGCACGCATTTGATTAATTTCTTCACCATTTACAAGCACATGACCTGAAGTTTGTTTATCAATTGTTGCTAATAAATTTAAAAGCGTTGTTTTCCCGCTCCCTGAAGGCCCCATAATTCCTACAAATTCGCCTTCTTCAATTTTAAAATTTATATCATGTAAAGCAGTCGTCGCTACTGAGCCTTTTGATTGGTACACCTTTGTTAATCCCTTTACTTCAAGAACACTCATTTCTAATCCCCCTATGTGTTTTCTTCTTACATTTACTATAAGAAAAATAAGAAAAAGAAACGAGTGATTTCCCTTACAAAACGTTTTGTTATCTTACAGTTTTGTCATTTTTCTCATCAATGTATGATATTCTTCATCTTTTGCAAATTGGAACGTGAATGTCGTTCCTTCTCCTTCAGCCGATTGCACATACATTCCATGATGTAAGTTATCGCAAATTTCCTTCGTAATATATAAACCCATTCCAGTCGCTTCTCTCGTTTTACGGCCATTTATCCCCGTAAAGAATGGATCAAATATGCGCTTTACATCTTGCTCTGGAATACCAATTCCATTGTCCTTAATATGTAATAACACCTTTTGATCTTTCTCTTCAATTTGAAATTGAATTTCCTTTTTCTCTGCTTCTGAAATTTTTGTATACTTAATTGCATTTACAACAATTTGGCTCATGGCGATACTAAGCCACTTTCTATCAGACGCAATCATACAAGCTTCTTCTTCAACCATCAGTTTCGGAAATACAGAAGATTGAATGAACGACTTTCGATTTTCATTAATAATATCTCGAATGACATCTATAACATTTACTACTTCTACTTTATAATCCTTCGCAAACTGATCTAATCTTGCCATATGTAACGCTAAATCTAAGCCATTTAAAATACGGTTATTTTCTTCACGAATACTTTCAATCGCTCCCCTTGCCTCACGATGTTCCTTACCATATTTCTGTAACAATAATTCAATAACAGATACTGGGGTTTTCATTTGATGAATCCATTGGTTCATAAAAATCATTTGCTGTTGCTCTTTCGTATGCTGTTTATGAACTTCATTCATATATTGCTGCCTTAATAACGTAAACGATTCAACGACCATTTCTTGCTCTAATGTGTAAGAAGCATCTATAAGTAACGAATCGTGTAACGTATGTCCACCGGCAATATACTTTTCTATTCTCTTTAAAAACACACTTCGTTTTCGGTAATCGTAAATAAGGTATACACTAAACACAACTGTCCCCAATAAAAGGCCATATAACCACGTACTCCAGTCAAGTGATCGCTTTTCTAAAAGACTTTGCAACTGCAATACGACCCCAAATAAACAAAGGCTTATAATGTAAGAAAGGATTAAGGAAAAACGATCTATGAGGTAACTTTTAACCTTCATGCCCTTCGCCCCACTCAGTTAGAAGCGCATAACCATATCCACGTTTCGTTACAATTGCATTTTTAATGCCTAGCTCCTCTAGCTTCTTCCTTACACGTTTCACATTTACAGTTAATGTATTATCATCAACAAATGCTACTTCATCCCATAAAGCCTCTAACAACTCTTCACGCGTTACGTATTGATTCGCTTGTTTCATTAAACATTCTAATAAATAAAACTCATTTTTTGTAAGTTCCGTTTGTTGCCCTTTCCACTCTACTGTGTGCTGTGATGGGAATAATAACAACCCATTGACACCTAAACAATCACTTTCCGCTGCCAAAGCATACTCACCATATCCACGGCGAAGTGCACTCTTCACCTTTGCCATTACGATATCTAAATGGAATGGCTTCGTAATATAATCATCCCCACCATTCTCAATCGCCATCACTTGATCCATTTCACCTGTTCTGGCGGAGACAAAAATAATCGGTGCATTCGATACTGTGCGAATTTGACGACACCAATAGAAACCATCAAAGTACGGTAAATTAATATCGAGTAACACTAGATGTGGATTTATTTTTACGAACTCATCTTTTATATGACGTAAATCACTTACTCTAAATGATTGATAGCCATACCTTTCTAAATGCTCCTCTAATATTCCCGCGATTTTCTCATCATCTTCCACAATTAATATTTTATACATGTACTCTTTCTCCCCATAAATATTCTTCTAAAATTACTCCTTTTTCTATTATAAATTGAAAATTTAATTAGTGGGGATTTTTTCCTATAAGAATCGGACTTTTACGATATAAAGTGAAACTTTAATCCACCTTCACCAATCTGGCGTTTACGGGCAGTAAGGATCCCACCTAACTTCTTTGCCCCAGCTGAATTTTGAGATGGGAGTTTTACTGCCCACAAATAGCGGGATAAAAAAAAGACCGCCATATTTCGGCAGTCTTAATCGATAAATTCAAATTCATATTCAAGAATTTTGACAATATCTCCGTCTTTTGCACCACGTGCACGAAGCGCTTCATCAATACCCATTCCACGCATTTGACGAGCGAAACGACGTATAGATTCATCACGTGAGAAGTCCGTCATTTTGAATGTCTTCTCGATATCGTAACCAGAAATAACAAACGTGCCGTCACTTTCACGTGTAATTTCAAATTTAAGACTTTCAGCATCAAATTTGTACATTACACTTGCTTCAGACTCTTCGACAACATCGTACATTGGGAATTCTGGTGTTGTTTCTAATAAGTTCGCTACTTCAAATAGTAAATCACGAACACCTTGTTTCGTTACAGCTGAGATTGGGAAGATTTTTACTTCGTCTCCCACTTTCTCTTTAAATGCTTGTAAGTTTTCTTCTGCATCTGGCATATCCATTTTGTTTGCTACAACAACTTGTGGACGCTCTGTTAAACGCATATTGTATTCTTTTAATTCATTATTGATTGTGACATAATCTTCATATGGCTCACGGCCTTCTAAACCAGACATATCAATAACATGCACGATTACACGTGTACGCTCGATATGGCGTAAGAATTGGTGTCCAAGTCCAACGCCGGCATGTGCGCCTTCAATTAGTCCAGGAAGGTCAGCCATAACGAAGCTGCGGTTATCACCAGTTTCAACAACTCCAAGATTCGGAACGATTGTTGTAAAGTGATACTCTGCAATTTTCGGACGTGCTGATGATACAACAGATAATAATGTAGATTTACCTACACTTGGGAATCCAACAAGTCCAACGTCTGCTAGTACTTTAAGTTCTAGAATAACATCACGTTCTTGACCTGGTTCCCCGTTCTCAGCGATTTCTGGCGCTGGGTTCGTTGCTGTTGCGAAACGTGAGTTACCACGGCCACCACGGCCACCTCTTGCGATTACAGCTGTTTGTTCATGCGTTACTAAATCGGCAAGAATTTGACCTGTTTTTTCATCTTTTACTATTGTTCCTGGTGGAACCTTTACGATTAAATCTTCAGATTTACGACCGTGCTGACCTTTACTCATTCCGTGCTGACCGCGATCAGCTTTGAAATGACGTTGGTAGCGGAAATCCATTAATGTACGTAAGCCTTCTTCAACAACAAAAACAACATCTGCACCTTTACCACCGTCGCCACCTGCTGGGCCACCTTTAGGTACATACTTCTCACGACGATACGCAACCATTCCGTTACCACCGTCGCCGCCTTTTACATATATCTTGACCTGATCTACAAACATTATTTCACCACACTTTTTTCGATTAGTTGTAATATAACTGAGACTTCTTCGTCTCGTACTGTATAAGAAATGGAATACCATTTATTGTTTTGGTTCGCAAGCCAATTCTGTAGTTCTTCTACACTCGTTAGCTTACCACGAAAATCAAAAAAGAAACGAGCATTCTCCGCGTCACATTCAATTGTGATACAAACATAATTTTCAACATATACGTCTAAACTATGCTGAAGCATTGAGAAAAATTGATTCGTCCATGTACATACAGTCTCATCTAGATGAGATAAGTTATGTAATTTCCCTAATACTTCGTACTCCAATAAGCACGGCTGCTGTTTCCAATTATATGTTAAAATCCACTCTGAAAATAAAGGCATTGATAGCCCCATCAGATTGGATTCTTGTCTCGCTTCTTGGACAAAACGATCGATGAGCCTATGAATCTCTTCCACTTTTCCAAGGGAAAGGTTTCCTTTAACCATCTGCAAACGATTGAGCCAATCATGTCTTGAGTGGCTCAACGCATCTATAATTGTCCATTTTTCATTCATTTAGATACCCCTTAATATAGAAAAACTCTAACCTGCACTCAGGTTAGAGTTTTCCGTGAGTTCTTATGCTTCTTGAGCAACAGGATATACGCTCACTTGTTTGCGGTCACGGCCAAGACGCTCAAAGCGTACTACGCCGTCAACTTTCGCGTATAAAGTGTCATCGCCACCACGACCAACGTTAACACCTGGATAAATTTTTGTACCGCGTTGACGGTAAAGAATTGAACCACCTGAAACCGTTTGACCATCTGCGCGTTTAGCACCAAGACGTTTTGACTGAGAGTCACGACCGTTCTTTGTACTACCTACACCTTTCTTAGATGCGAAAAACTGAAGATCTAATCTTAACATACGTTACACCTCCTGCACTTTTTCTATTAAACGGATATACTTTCCGTAATCAAGTTCGATCGTCTTTAGCGAAACAACCAATCCTTCTAAAAGCGTTTGTGCTTTTTCTGCTGCATGAACGTCTAAATCATTAGGCAATTCATACGTTAAGAATCCACCATCACTTCCGAGTTCAATAGTTGCCTGCACATTACAAAGCTCTTCCACTGCATTTATAGAACCAAACACAACCGCTGTAGTTCCAGCACAGACAAGGTCTTGTCCATGTGGCGCATAATCGGCATGTCCAGTCATTTTAAATGATTGGATACTTCCTAATTTCGTGCGACTTATCGTAATTTTAATCATGTTAACCTGAATTAAGCGTTGATAGCTTCAACAACTAGCTTAGTGTAAGGTTGACGATGACCTTGTTTCTTACGATTGTTCTTTTTCGCTTTGTATTTGAAAACGATGATTTTCTTAGCGCGACCTTGTTTTTCAACTTTAGCAGTCACTGTTGCGCCTTCTACAACTGGGCTACCAACTTTAACGTTTTCGCCACCAACGAAAAGAACTTTGTCAAAAGTAACAGTTTCACCAGCTTCAACATCTAATTTTTCAATGTAGATTGCTTGACCAGCTTCAACTTTAATTTGTTTTCCACCTGTTTCGATAATTGCGTACATACTTGCACCTCCTCTTAATTACTAAGACTCGCCAAAAACGAGGTAGACATAAAATGTCTTTAGGGAACCTGTCTTGTGCGGTTGTAGCATATAGCCGTTTAGGTGCTATAAACTATAACATAAAGATGTTATCATGAATCATAGACTATTGTCAATAAATGTTCTGCTAACTATTTTTTCCGTTCTACAATTTCTTTCTTACTTCCAAATCGGATAATAGCGTACTTTTCGATACTATCATCTTTGAAATAAATTTCAAATGGAAGATTTTTTTGTAATTCTTTTTGTAGAAAATGCTTTTGCAAAATTTTCGGTGCAGCGATTAATACTGCTTCATCTTCTATATTGCCATATGTAATTAGTTCTCTCTCTAACTCATACGCAATCGTTTCATAAGACATAACATATCCCGTCGCTTTACAAGGTGCACATTCTTCTAATAATACGTCACGTAACGAATGTTTCTTACGTTTTCGCGTCATCTCCAAAATCCCTAACTCAGTAAACCCAAGCACTCTCGTATAAGTGCGATCATCTTGCATAGCAGCTATGAGACTTTCCCTTACCTTTTCTTTATCTTCTCGTCTTTTCATATTAATAAAGTCAATTAATATCATTCCGCCAATATCACGAAGTCTTAATTGACGAGCAATCTCTTCAACAGCCATTTCATTTGTACGAAGTACTGTATCTTGTAAATTTTGTTTTCCAGTAAACTTACCCGTATTCACATCAATTACAGTCATTGTCTCCATTTGTTCCACGATTAGATAGGCACCATTTGGCAGCCAAACAATTTTTTGAAGTGCTTTCTCAATTTCACGTTCTATTCCAAAATGATTAAACATCGAAGATTTTTCATTATAAAAGGATACTCTTTCTTTCCCTACTTTTTCTTCTAATTCTTTTACCACACTTCTTGTATCTACAACTACTTTTTCAATCGTTTCAATTGGGTTCTCCTGAAATACACGATCTAAAAACGTCGCTGGTCGATGAAGTAGTAACGGTGCCTTCCCCTGATCTTCTTTTCTTTTTAATTCTTCATATAGTTGTTGCAACCCTTGCATTTCAGCTTGTATTTCATCGATTGTTCCTTTTTCAGAAGCAGAACGGAATATATATCCTCCTGTCCCTTCCACTTCAATATGAAGTAACTCTTGTCTTCTCTTGTTATTTTTTATTTTCCGAGAAACAGCACGCATTTCATCATACGGCATATACACGACATATTTCCCAGTAAATTCTATCTTCGCCGTTAACTTTGGCCCTTTCGTATCAATTGCCTCTTTGACAACTTGTACAAGTATTGCTTGTCCCTCATGTATGCGATATGAAGGTGGTACATCATCGTATGAAAGATATGCATGTTTTTCTAATCCGATATTTACAAAGGCCGCATTCATTCCAGCAATTGTTCTTACGATACGTCCAACATAAATATGTCCGACAATTTCCTGCTCTTCATTACGTTTCCATAATAGCTCGACAACTTTTCGCTTCTCTTCTATCGCAACACGCTTTTCCGAACCAGTGTAATTAATATATAACGTCTTCAAAATTCTTTCCTCACTTTATAATTTTCTTTGCTTTTACAATAATAAAAGGTTAGTGTTATCGTCAACACTAACCTATCAATTCTTCAACAGATGAAGTTGTTCGTTTTTCAGCAAAATACGCATAGAGCAATTCATTTTCATCCAATGTGTAATGCTCTTTATATTTTCCATGGACGATAATAGAGTGTTTGTATCCTCTACGAAATTTCGTGAAAATCGTATATAAACGATCTTCTGTATTCACCTCAATAGGTGCAATTTTTTCAATATCTCTTTTATTCCCATAATAACGTTCTAATAAAAAGCGCATAAATGCGTACCGTCTTTGTTTCCATTCTTGATACAAAGAAATCGCTAGAAAAACAAGTAATACCCACATCATAATGTTATTACTATTCCAAAATAACTGCCACCCTAATATTACACTAAAAAAAACACATGACAATTTCATCATCTTTTCATGTGCTTGTAAATAAGGAAAACGATATGATAATACATTAAATAATACTTTTCCACCATCAAGTGGCCAAATAGGCAATAAATTAAAACCTAAAATAACGACATTATTCCATACAAAGAAATGATACAAATCATCAGTTACCCAACCCGCTTGATACAAAATATAAGCGACTGCAATCATCCATATATGCTGAATTGGCCCCGCTATAACGACAATTAATTCTTCTTTTAATGACTTATTCCCATGTTCTTCGAGCTCAGCTACGCCACCAAAGGGCAAAAGCTGAATTTGTTTAATACGCCAATTATAATATGCAGCTGCAAAAGCATGCCCAAGTTCATGAACTAGAACGATACAAAATAGTAATATTAATTCTTTAAAGCGTGCCGTGAAAATACCAATAATGATAATAACCCAAAACAATGGATGTACTGTAATTTTTGTTAAAACCTCTCTATATTTAATCAAATGAAATCACCTGAATCGGATCAATAAATTTTTCATTCTTTTTCATCGCGAAATAAAATTTGCCGTTTTTATTATTTTCGTCGCTATTCACCGTTCCGATTTTTTGTTTTTTTGAAACGTAATCATATAACTTCACTGACATATCGTTTAAATTTCCATACCAAGACTCCGTGCCATCAGCGTGTTGAATTTGAACTGTATTTCCAAGTTCCTCTTTCTTGCCCGCAAAAACAACTACACCTTCATTCACTGACTCAACCGTTGCATTTGTAGCCGTTTGAACAAATACACCTTGGCCATTTTTTTGAAACCCTTGCATCACCTTTCCAGAGGCAGGAATCGCATAATCCTTTTGCTGAATAGCCTTTTCTTTTTTCTCATTTGGAGAAAAGAAAACGAGAGGTTTTCCAAACTGCTTTTCATACCATTTCGATATAGTAGCAAATTGAAACTCTTCTTGCATAACTTTTTCTGTGACAGCTCTAGTACCATCAAAAGAAGAAGGTGCATTCTTAAATAAAATAGCAACTGAGAGAACTAATATTGCTGACAGCAAAACTTTGAAGAGAAAAACTTCTTTTCGAAATAGAGGGTGAATTTCCTTCTCTCCTTCTTCAATAAATACCGTGTCACTATCAAAGTCTCCTCCAGCAAAATACTGATCTTCCTCCATCCTTTCTTGCTCTGCTTTCCTTTTCGCAATCCGCTTTTTAATTTCTTCCACACGTCTATTCTTCATACTGTCTCCTTTCTTTAGTGAGCCTTATTCAAATAGAAACAGTTATATACAGTTTGTACATATGTATGAGTTATGGAAGAAAGATATTCATGCGAAGAAAAAAAGAAAGCACTCCGCATTTATGCGAAGTGCTTTTAACGAATTCCAAAGAAATTTTTCATCTTTGTAAATACCGATACTTTTTCTTGTTCAAATGCTTGTAATGGCACATTCTCACCTAACAAACGTCTTGCAATATTGCGATAAGCTATTGCTGCTTTTCCGCTCGGTTGCAACGCTACAGGTTCGCCTGTATTCGTAGCACGAATAACTTCATCATCATCTTCGACAACACCAAGAAGCTCGATTGACAATGTACGTACGATTTCATCAACATCTAACATATCCTGTTCATGAAGCATATGACTACGCACACGGTTAATGACAAGTTTCGGCGGTTCAATATCCTCTTTCTCTAAAAGCCCGATAATACGATCCGCATCACGCATTGAGGATACCTCTGGTGTTGTTACAACGATTGCTTTATCCGCACCTGCTACAGCATTTTTAAATCCCTGCTCAATCCCCGCAGGACAATCAATTAATATGTAATCATAATCTTGACGTAATACTTGTATTAATTCATCCATTTGTTCAGGTGTTACCGCCGATTTATCGCTCGTTTGTGCTGCAGGTAATAAATAAAGATCATCAAAACGCTTATCTTTAATAAGAGCCTGAGGTAAACGACAACGCCCTTCAACGACATCAACAAGATCAAATACAATACGATTTTCCAGCCCCATTACTACGTCTAAATTGCGTAAACCGATATCTGTATCAATTAAACACACTTTCTTTCCAGATAACGCAAGGGCTGTACCAATGTTCGCAGACGTTGTAGTTTTACCTACGCCGCCTTTTCCAGATGTAATTACTATTGCCTCTCCCACAGCTATACAATTCCCCTTTCTAACTTTGTTAAATTAGGTCTAAGATGAGTGAGAAGTTGCAGGCGATCGACAACAATGTGATTGTTCTCATTAATATACGCACATTCGGCCGCCTCCGCTCCGTCCTCTTTCTCTTCCGGAGCCCGCATTGTCACATCACTAATTCGGAGTTGCATAGGGTTCATAATAGATGCAGCAATAACAGCTTCTGAATCTCCATCATACCCCGCATGTGCAACCCCTCTTAGTGATCCCACGACAAAAATATTCCCCCCAGCGATAACCGTTCCGCCTGGATTAACATCTCCAATTAATAATAAATTTCCTTTTACATGTAACACTTGTCCAGAGCGAACAATTTTGGAAATAGGGACAATTTCTGTTTCTTCTTTCCAAGCTATTGCTTCTGCTTTTGTTATAACATCACTATCAATTGATTCCACAACAAGATTCTTCTTATTGCGAATTAACGTACGAATCTCTTCTTGTTGTACTTCTGTTAAATAACGATTTCCTACTTTAACACGCACTTCAATCAAAGAACGTCCGTCACCATCATAGTAATGTGTAGAAAGCTTTTCATCCAATTCTTTTAATAGTTCAGAGAATGAACAGCAATCATCTAAATGAAGTGTTATTCCATCTTTTGTCCCTTTTATCGTTACATTTTGTTGCTTTTTTTCTTCCACTAAAGTTCACCCCACCGATTCAATTCGACATAAAATTAGAAAATCCTTTTTTCTTTTTCTTCCATCGCTTTTGAAAGACGCACTAAATATCGTCTCAGTGGGAAACAAACTATCAATAAGAAAATTCCATTTAGCAATAAAGTAGCAAGGAGACGATCGGTGAAAAAGACATACGCCGACATGTGAGTACGCCCTAACAAAGTTAAAAATCCATACACATAATACTCTAATGCTGCAATACTAGCTAATACGATAGAAACAACAATAAATAAATTCAATTGCAATACCTTCATCGCACTATAAACTAAATATGTCAAAATTGGATAAGCAAATATATATATACCAACAAGTTCTGTGTATACGGTATCAAATAAGAAACCAAATAATAGTCCGTAGTAAATCCCTTGAACCAGACCATAGTACACTGTAATAAAACATAACACAATTATAAAGAAATGAGGTGCTGCTATACTGTCTTTCCAAAAGACGTCTGTTGGAACAACAGTAGAGAACATATTTTCAAATAAAAAAACAAAAAGGAGCAAAAGAGGAAGAGCTGCTCTTTTTAAAACTTTCATCATCTCTTCTTCCCCCCCTATTCTAACGGTGCCGAAGGCGTGTCACGTTTGACAACCGTAATATGCTCTACGTCATTTAAATCAGCAGCAGGTTTTACATAAGCTGTTTTTGTTAAACCGTATGGATCAGGCTGAACATCAACGATTTTTCCGATTACAAGACCCTTCGGGAAAATATCACCAAGTCCAGATGTTACAACTAGTTGATCTTTTTGTACTGGTACATCAGAGCCAATCTTTGTGAAAAGAAGTAATTGTTTTTCTTTATCGTAACCTTCAATCAACCCAAAGATTTTTTCTTGTCCTTGTACAATAGCAGAAACACGGTTTGTTCGGCTCATAGAACTTAACAACTCTACTGATGATGTAAACTGAGATACACTTTTCACTCGTCCAACTAAACCTTGTGAAGTTATTACCGCCATATCTTTTTTAATTCCTTGTTGTGCCCCTTTATCAATTCCAACTAGATCGTACCATTTGTCGGGATTACGAGAAACAACAGTAGCTGGAATTTCAGTATAACCGCTATTTAACGCTGTTTTACCAGTTAACTCTTGTAGTTTCTTTTTATCATCTTCTAATTGCTTTACGTCAACTGATAACTTTGCATAGTTATCTAATTTTGCTTTTAATTCTTTATTCTCTTCATACGTGCGCTTTACATCTTCTACGTTTTCGAAGAATCCGGCAACATAATTCGCTGGCTTTTGGAATACACGTTCTACAACACCGACAGTATCTTTTATAAACTGCTCGGGCCATGTTAAACTGTTCCGTTCTTTCAATGAGATTCCAATCAATGCCACGAGAAGAATAATACTAACTAACAAAACAATTAATCTTTTGTTTAAGAAAAACTGTGGCACGTTCACACCCTCTTAATTTCATTGATTTTTATTTTGCAATATTATCGAGCAGCAGTTTTGAAAAGGTCGATATTGTCTAATGCTTTACCCGTTCCAATCGCTACACAATCTAATGGGTTTTCTGCAACAAGAACTGGCATATTTGTTTCTTCACTAATAACTTTATCTAAGTTACGTAGTAATGCCCCGCCACCCGTTAATACGATACCACGGTCCATAATATCTGCCGCTAATTCAGGTGGAGTTTTCTCTAATGTATTTTTAACTGATTCTACAATCGCATCTACTGTATCTTTTAATGCATCTGCAATTTCTTCTGGTTGAATTAATACTGTTTTTGGTAAACCACTTACTAAATCACGACCGCGAATTTCCATAGGTTCAATACCTTCTGGCTCGCCTGCAGAACCGATTTCTAATTTTAATGCTTCAGCTGTTCTTTCACCAATCATTAAGTTGTAGCTTTTCTTAATGTACTGAATGATTGAATCATCCATATCATCACCAGCAACACGAACTGATTGACTTGTTACAATACCACCTAAAGAAATAATTGCAACTTCTGTTGTACCACCACCGATATCAACAACCATACTACCAGTTGGTTCCCAAACAGGTAGGTTCGCACCAATTGCTGCTGCAAATGGCTCTTCAATTGGATATGCATCACGAGCACCAGCTTGACGAGTTGCATCGATTACTGCACGTCTTTCTACAGCTGTAATACCAGATGGTACACATACCATTACGTATGGCTTACGTGAGAAGAATCCATTTGATTTTTGAGCTTGTTGAATGTAATATTTCATCATTGTTGCTGTTGTTTCGTAATCAGCAATTACACCGTCTTTCATAGGGCGAAGTGCCACTACGTTTCCTGGTGTACGACCAATCATTTGTTTTGCATCGCTACCTACTGCAACGATTTGTTTCGTATCAGTTTGTAATGCTACTACTGAAGGCTCACGTAAAACTACACCTTTTCCTTTTACATATACAAGCGTGTTCGCAGTTCCTAAATCTATTCCAAGATCGCGAGTAAAGCCACCAAATCCAAACATATTATTTATCTTCCTTTCTTGTTTTCACGGACTCATTTTCTCTTACTTTATATGATAAAAACAGTACGTTTTTTTATATCTGTATCCTTTTTGTAGATAATTTTCTACAAAAAACTCATAAATCACATTATAAAACAAAATAAGTAAAAAGCATAGTCTTAAATATGACCTTTTTCCTTTAAACTCACGAATTTATGGTCACCTATTATAATATGATCGAGCACTTCAATTCCGATAATCTGGCCGCATTCTACTAAACGTTTTGTTACTTCAATATCTTCTCGGCTCGGCGTAGGATCTCCTGAGGGATGGTTATGGAGACATATTATAGAGGCTGCTGCACGACGGAATGCTTCTTTAAAAACTTCCCTCGGATGCACAATCGACGTATTTAAACTTCCAATAAAAATCGTTTGCCTATGTATAACTTGATTTTTTGTATTCAAATATAAACACACAAAATGCTCCTGCTGTAAAAAACGCATCTCTTCCATCATATAACTCGCACAATCTTCCGGGCTTCGAATGCTATATCTATTCCGATATTCTAAACGAACCATTCTTCTCCCTAATTCAAAAGCAGCCATAAGTTGCGACGCTTTTGCGATTCCAACACCATGAATGCTTATTAGCTCTTCTAATGTTGCGTCTTTCAACATTCGTAAACCATCAAAATGGTGTAAAATTTTATCTGATAACGTTAAAACTGTATCTTCTTTAGAACCTGTTCTGAGTAATACTGCAAGAAGCTCTCGATTCGATAAACTTCCAGCTCCTTCTAATAATAAACGCTCCCGTGGCTGTTCCTCTTTCACAACATCACGAATACCGTTCATTTCTTCACCTCTTTTTTATTAGTTCTCTCAAAGAAAACCCCATGCAATTTTACGCATGGGTTACATCGCTATCAAACTGTTTTAATTCACGAACAAGACGTGCAATTGGCAAGCCTACCACACTATAATAATCCCCTTGAATGTGCTGAACAAAAATAGATCCTTTCCCTTGGATCCCATAACTTCCTGCTTTATCAAGTGGTTCCTTCGATGCAACGTATGCGTCAATTTCATCTTCTGTTAATTCCCAAAACGTCACTTCTGTACGCTCATAAAAAGTTACCGTTTTCTCTTTTAATATAATCGCAACACCAGTATATACTTCATGTGTTTTCCCTGATAATAATTGTAACATTTCTTTCGCCTCAGCCCCATTAGACGGCTTTCCAAGAATACGTGACTCATATGTAACAATTGTATCTGCACCTAATACAATATCATCACTATAATTTTCTGCTACGGCAGATGCTTTTTGTAAAGCAAGCGACATAACAATATCAGAAGGTGATGAATATGCACCAATCGTCTCATCTACTTCACTAACAACAACTTCAAATGGCACATCAGCTAATT
The DNA here is from genome assembly GCF_001884205.1 of Bacillus sp. NH11B. Taxonomy (NCBI): domain Bacteria; kingdom Bacillati; phylum Bacillota; class Bacilli; order Caryophanales; family Bacillaceae; genus Bacillus; species Bacillus sp. NH11B. The sequence goes on from NZ_MAOG01000109.1 coordinate 163,418, forward strand.
CAAGCAGTTCCTTCCTCCGAGGTGATCCTGAAGCTAAAATAATTTTTTTCATGTTTTCTCCTTCCTTTCTCATATGAAGCAGAACAATTCCTATCAATCGTATCAAAGGAATAGTTTTCCCACAAATTAGAGAAATATCATTTTCTCTAATTAAAATAATATTTTTTTTAATACGATTATACTCTGCCCACAAAGAAAGCACTTTGTTCTAAATTCAAAAGAAAAGAAAGAAGTATAAATACTTCTTTCTCCTTCATCTTATTATCATTTCACTTTTTGTGAAACTATTTTTTCATATGAAAGTAAGCCATCAATAATAACTTGATTTAATTTAGCTACAGATTCCTTATCACTCTTCCCTTCCTTAATTGTTTGCACGGCTACTGACGTGTACGTATAAAGCTTCTTCGCATCTTCACGCTTCATACTTTTCCCTTCTTTTCCAATCGCTTTCCACTCTTTTGTGATTGCTTCTATATCTTTTGGGTTACTCTTTCCACTAGTTTGCACACCGAAAACGTATTTTTCAAAATGAGTATACAATGGCTGTATTTTCGCTAAAAACCCACCCACTTCTTTATCATTTTTGAGTAATGCTTTATCTGTAATATCCCAATTTTTTTTCAAAACTGAAACACCATCTTGCTTATACTGGCCTATTAATTGATTCACAGCTTGTTCATCACTTGCAACACCAACAACTAACGCATACTTATCACCACTCGGTTTCAAAGCAGCCACGCCTCCATTACTTTTCCACTCTTCAATAGCTGCCTGTCCCTTTTCTTCAGAGGAGTATAGCCCTCCTTGAACGAAAAATAGTTTCATTGGTTCTAATGCAGCTCCTACCTGCGCTTTTTGTTCTACCGTTCCGTCCACCTTTTGTTCCTCATTACCTGTCTGCTTCGAAGCCGTTACCGTACCTTCCCCTGTTGTCCCTTGTCCAGTTAATAAATGAATTATCCCCATCCCAAATACAGTACCGATAATAATTGCAGTTGCAACGATTGCGATTATTGTTGTACTCCATTTCTTTCGGTATTGTGCCATAGACGATGTCTTTTCTTTTTTAAAAGGTACAACGTTTTGCGGTCTTTCACTTTCGACTACCATCCATTCAAACTCATCTTTCTTCTTTTCTTCATACTTCGCTTCTGTTCCATTTACTTTCACCGAGATCGTTCGTGATTGCTTGTCCATACACTCACACCTCACCTCTTATCGTTGTCCGCATCATATCATATTCATTTCACAAAAAAACGAGATATTTGTCAGAGGAATTCGCCAAATTATCCTATATAATTATCTTATATGTATGCATTTGACTTCATTTGTAGAACAAAAAACTAGATAGCAAATACTATCTAGTTTTTTTCGCAAATATATTTTCGAACTTCGGAAATGAAATATAGAGAACCTGTTATGATGAAAACATCATTTTCTCCTATCATTTCAATCTTCGTATCAATTGCCTCTTTCCAATCTTCAAAAATTAATTTTGATTCTTTTTGTGAATACGATGCAAGTTTGTCAGCAGAAATAGCACGATCAAAGGCGAATGTTGTAAAAATAATTTCATCGGCAATGGCTTCTAATTGCCCTACCATGTTATGTAACTGCTTGTCACCAAGAGCAGTAAATAAAACTACTACATTTTTATCTTTGTAATGTGCCTCTACTGTTTTCACAAGGCTTTCAATACCCTCTGGATTATGAGCACCATCTATAATAATATCCGGGTTACTTTGTAGCTTTTCAAATCGGCCAATCCAGTACGCTTCCTGTAATCCAACTTTCATTTCCTCTTCATTAATTAAAAATGATAAATATGTTTTTAAATACATTACGGCCATAAGCGCTACTGTAGCATTGCCTACTTGATGAATACCTTTCATCGAAATCCGAACATCTTCAAATGAGGCGAATGGACAAGCAAAATCAAAATGTTCTCCATCTTCATTAGAATGTTTATGTAGTGATGTAAACTGTTTGCCAAGTTCATATACGTTTGCATGATTTTCCTTCGCAACCTTTTGAATGACTTGCAATGCTTCTTCATCTTGTACACCAGTAATTACTGGAACACCTGATTTAATAATCCCTGCCTTTTCATATGCAATTTCTCCTAGTGTATTCCCTAAAATATGCATATGATCGTGACCGATATTCGTAATAATAGTGAGAACAGGATGAATAACGTTTGTAGAATCAAACCTTCCCCCAAGCCCTGTTTCAAATAAAACAACATCACAGAAATTAACTTTACCGAAATAGCAAATTGCCATAACAGTAATAATTTCAAACTCGGTCGCTTCTCCTAAATCCGTCTCGTCTAGTTTTTCAACGACCGGCTTTACCATATTTACAAGTTCCACAATCTCTTCATCTGCAATTGGTGTTCCGTTCACACTAATACGTTCATTGAATGTTTCGATATAAGGAGAGGTAAATGTTCCTACTTTATATTTCGCGCCCTCTAACATGTTGCGCATGTATGTTAAAGTTGAACCTTTTCCATTTGTACCCGCAAGATGAACACATTTTATATGACGCTCTGGATTTCCGAGCTCTTCTAACATCCATTGCATTCTTTCTAATCCTGGTTTTATCCCAAATTTCAATCGGCTATGAATCCATCCTATCGCTTCTTCGTATGTATGTATCACGTATGTTATTCCCCTTTCAAAAGACAACCTTCATACCTCTATTATACGCAAAGAAAAGAGACTCACCAATATAGTGAGTCTCTGAAAAAATATTTTATTTCTCAAGATCCGCTAGACGTTGACGAACCGCTTCACGTTTTTCTAGGTAATCTTGCTCTTTCGCACGCTCTCCGTCAATAACTGCTGCAGGAGCTTTCGCTACGAAACCTTGGTTTGAAAGTTTCTTCTGTACTCGTTCTACTTCTTTATCGAACTTCTCAAGTTCTTTTTCAAGACGAGCTTTTTCCTCATCAAGATTGATAAGATCAGCTAACGGTAAGAATAACTCTGCACCTGATACGATTGCAGTCATCGCTTTTTCTGGCGCTTGTAGATCTGTTTTAATTGTTAATTCACTTGGGTTACAGAAACGCTCAATGTAAGAGCTGTTTTTCGTAAGTTGAGCTAGTACTGCCTCATCTTTTGCTTTAATTTGCATTTGAACTTTTTTGCTCATTGGCGTATTTACTTCTGCACGGATGTTACGAACAGAGCGAATGATATCAACTAGAAGGTGCATTTCTGCTGCCGCTTCTTTATCTTGTAAATCTTCGCGAACTGTTGGCCATGCTGCTACTGTAATAGACTCGCCTTCATGCGGTAAATGCTGCCAAATTTTCTCTGTTACGAATGGCATGAACGGGTGTAATAGACGCATTGTTTGGTCTAATACGTAAGCTAAAATAGAACGAGTTGTTTTCTTAGCTGTCTCATCTTCACCGTATAGTGGCAGTTTCGCCATCTCAATGTACCAGTCACAGAAATCATCCCAAATGAAGTTGTATAATGAACGACCAGCTTCACCGAACTCATATTTATCCATGTTACGTGTTACACTTTCGATTGTTTCGTTTAAGCGAGTTAAAATCCACTTATCTGCAACTGATTTTTCACCAGTTAAATCGATTTCTTCATACTTCATGTCATCCATGTTCATTAATACGAAACGTGATGCGTTCCAAATTTTATTAATGAAGTTCCAAGTAGATTCTACTTTCTCCATGCTGAAGCGTAAATCTTGGCCTGGTGCACTTCCTGTTGATAAGAAGTAACGCATTGCATCTGCACCGTATTTCTCGATAACATCCATAGGATCAATACCGTTACCAAGAGATTTACTCATTTTACGTCCTTGCTCATCGCGAACTAAACCGTGAATTAATACATCTTTAAATGGACGCTCTCCTGTAAACTCTAAACCTTGGAAAATCATACGAGATACCCAGAAGAAGATGATGTCATAACCAGTTACTAGTGCATCTGTTGAATAGAACTTTTTAAAGTCTGCTGCCTCTTCATTTGGCCAGCCAAGTGTTGAGAATGGCCATAACGCTGAGCTAAACCATGTATCAAGTACGTCATTATCTTGATTCCAGTTTTCAATATCCGTTGGTGCTTCTGTACCTACGTATATTTCACCAGTTTCTTTATGATACCAAGCTGGAATGCGATGTCCCCACCATAATTGACGAGAAATACACCAGTCATGAATGTTTTCCATCCAGCGTAAGTATGTGTTTTCAAAACGCTCTGGTACGAACGTTACTTTTTCTTCTTCTTTTTGTTGAAGTTCTACCGCTTTTTCTGCAAGTGGAGCCATTTTTACGAACCATTGTGTTGATAAGTAAGGCTCAACAACTGCACCGCTACGCTCACTATGACCTACTGAGTGCATATGAGGCTCGATTTCTACTAATACGCCAGCTTCTTGTAAGTCTTTCACTAACTCTTTACGACATTCGAAACGATCCATACCGTTATACTTGCCAGCTTTTTCGTTCATCGTTCCATTTTCGTTCATTACTAAAATACGTGGTAAGTCATGACGGTTACCTACTTCAAAGTCATTCGGGTCATGAGCTGGTGTAATTTTCACAACGCCTGTTCCGAAGTCTTTTTCTACGTATTCATCAGCAATAATCGGAATCTCACGGCCTACGATTGGAAGTGTAACTGTTTTTCCGATTAAATGTTTGTAGCGATCATCTTCTGGATGAACTGCTACCGCTGTATCTCCAAGCATCGTTTCTGGACGAGTAGTTGCAAGACGAATGTGACCAGAACCATCTGTTAACGGATAATTCATATGGTAGAATGCACCTTGAACTTCTTTATGAATTACTTCAATATCAGAAAGAGCTGTGCGTGTTGCTGGATCCCAGTTGATAATATACTCACCGCGGTAAATTAAACCTTTTTCATATAATTGAACAAATACTTTATTAACAGCGTTAGATAAACCTTCGTCTAATGTGAAACGTTCACGAGAATAGTCTAGTCCTAAACCAACTTTTCCCCATTGTTGACGAATGTGAGAAGCGTATTCTTCTTTCCATTCCCAAGCTTTTTCAAGGAATTTCTCACGGCCAAGATCGTAACGTGAAATACCTTCTTCACGAAGTTTCCCTTCTACTTTCGCTTGCGTTGCGATACCAGCATGGTCCATCCCTGGAAGCCACAGTACATCGTAACCTTGCATACGTTTCGTACGAGTTAAAATATCTTGAAGAGTTGTATCCCAAGCATGACCTAAGTGTAACTTACCAGTTACGTTCGGAGGTGGAATTACAATTGTATACGGTTGTTTCTTCTCGTCTCCTGTTGCTTCGAAATATTTGCCTTCAAGCCACCATTGATAAAGGCCTTCTTCAACGGACATATGATCATATTTAGTTGGTAAATTCTTTTCCGTGTTTGACATTATTTTCCCTCCTTAAAATAAAAAATGCCCCTCATCCAAAAAAGGACGAGGGACATCGCGGTACCACCTTTATTTACAAACAAATTCAGAATTTGCTTATACTCTTAATTTGATAACGGACAAATCCGTCTTTTCCTAATGAGAACTATTCCGTTCAGAAAAGATGCTCCAGGGCTACCTTCTAACATAACTATCTAGAGAATCTCCCAGCTAATGATTCTCCTCTCTGAAGACGTTTCATGTTATACTCTTCCCCTTCAATGCATTTATATGATTGTTAATTATTATATACAATAGTGTAAAAAACGAAACCTTATTCGTCAAGATAAATTTGAAACTACGGCTTTTATCTCTTTATGGAACTAATAAAAAAAGATAAGCAGGGTTCTCCCTACTTATCTTCTTCATCCGTTCCCTTGCTGGGCAGCTTGTAATTGCGAAAGGAAATATTCTGTATTGCTAACGAGCCAATGCGATTGCTGCAGACTTTTCACCCCGCGGAGCTCATTTTCTTCATTACGACTCTTTCTTCTTTTCGTATACGACTGAATTTGCCGAATAAAATGCGACGGATACGTCATATATGCAAACATAAGAAGCTGCTCCTCTTTCGAAAACGGGAAATTTTTTTGATACATTTGATACCATTCAAAGCGGTCACTCCGTGCAATTGGATATGTGTTTAAAGACCGCGAATAAAAATCTACTATATCTTGCACAGGCGTTGCAAACTGCGATTTTTCTAAACTAATAAAATAGCCGTTTCGCTCATAATCAAATAAAAAATGATTAAGCGAGACATTCCCATGAACGAAAGTAGTACGTGTTGTTTCCTTTTCTTTCATCGCATCATGCCATTCATTTAATTGCTTTGTTGCGAACTCGCGAGCTCTCATAACATGGTGATAATACGTACAATATTGTAATTCAAACGGAGACATATACCACTTCGCTTCAGATTCTACAAGAAACTCTTCTAACATCTCACCATCATTTTCCCAACGGTCGGATATATTTGTATAATGTTTTTCTAACTCTTCTTCTGTATACGTCTCCTCTTTCACCGTTTTTTGATGCAACGTTCCGAGCGTCTGAAACATTTTGTGATATTGATCGTTATCCTCACCGTTTCCTTCCGCACGCTCTAACCAAGGCATTAAATAATAACTATATGTCCCATCACTTAAGACATAATTTCCGTCCGTCGCATGATAAATAGGTACATAATTCGAAAAACCTTTCTCTTTCAAATATTGAATGTGATGCAAAAAATTATTCCGCTCTAATTTTCTATCTTGTATTTTCTTTAACGCATACGGACCTTGATTCGTATAAATTTTCATTACACTTCCGTGCTCTTCCATATGCTGCGTATCCAATCTATATTGCCTGACAATGGGTTCATAGCGATTTCGTAATTCAATATCCATACGAATGACCCTTTCTTGTTCAAAACATAACTTCTAGGAAAAGAAAAGAGGTGAGTGAAAAAACTCACTCACTTATTTCACTTTTGCTTTTGAAACGGGAATATATATAATTTGCCCTGTAGTCAAATATATATCTTCCGATTGATTTACACGGTATAAGTTTTGTACAGACGTTTCATAACGATCTGCAACAGATTCGATCGTATCCCCTTCTTGCACGAAATACATTCTTAACTTTGTAAATTCTTCTTCCGGTTCTTTCGTAAATAATTTCGTTAAATAAAGCGCATTTTCATCTCGCTGTGAGTACGCTTCTTCTTCTTGCTCTTCTTGTTTTTTTGCTTTTTCTTTCTTGAAATCTTTTCGTCCGAACAATTCAAATTGTGGCGTTGTTTCTTTTTCCTCTACACGCTCCACAAATTCATGTTCTTCTATTTCCTCTTCCTCTACTTCCTGCTCTTTTCTTTCCTCTAGTTGAAACGGTTCAAATGCGTAATCTTCCCACTCATCTGATTCCTTATAAGATGGTTCTTCTACATATGGTACGGGCCTATTTTCATCCTCTTGTTCTAAATCATCTTCTAACTCAGCGTATGTCGTGTCGTCCTCTTCTTCCTCTTCCTCAATTCTTTCCTCGTCACATAAACCTGTAATAGATATATCCGCTAACAATTGTAAGCAACCATTTTCCTTTAATTCATAATCAAATTCCTCAATTGATACATATAGTTCTTCAATTACTTTCACTCGATTTCTTGGAATTGATATTTCAAGCGGAAAGGAATGGACAAGCTCATTAACCCCGTCTTCCCTTGTTTCTACATAATCAATTGCCTTTGCTGGTGATAGCTCTCTTAATGAATAAGCTGAGTCATCTTGCCTTGCAACATACTCTCCCGTTAAATCTAACTGCCCTCTCACGATAACTTCATGATCAAGCTCTTCTATCTCAACGTCTGGATCTAACGAAATTGACAAAAGTTCTTCGACTTCCTGTCCTTTTTGGAACCAAACAGATTCTTTTAATGAAAATCGTAATGAATGATCTAGTGCCACTTCTTTTCCCCCTCCCAAACTATATGTCATTACAGATTTATGTTCCCTAAGGCTACTTTATGAATAAAAAAAATCGCTCCCCTTATGGAGAGCGATTTTCTCTAAGAAATTATGCTTTTAATTTTGACATTGCAATTTCGGCCGCCGCAATTGTCGCCTCAATATCTGCATCACTATGTGCTGTTGATAAGAATAAACCTTCAAATTGAGAAGGTGGTAAAAATACACCTTGTTCTACCATTTCACGATAGTAAGCCGCAAAGAATTCTAAGTTTGAAGATTTTGCTGCATCGTAATTAATAACCTGCTCATCTGTGAAGAAAATACCAATCATAGAACCAGCACGGTTAATATAATGCGGAATGCCATGTTTTTCAGCCGCTTTACGTAAACCAGCTTCTAACATTTCAGCTTTACGCTCAAATTCTACATATGATTCTGGCGTTAATTGTACTAACGTTTCATAACCTGCTGCCATCGCAAGCGGGTTACCTGATAAAGTACCAGCTTGGTAAATCGGCCCGCTTGGTGCAACTTGACGCATAATCTCTGCCTTACCACCGTATGCTCCTACCGGTAAGCCACCACCGATTACTTTACCTAAACAAGTTAAATCAGGTGTTACACCGTAGTAACCTTGTCCACAATTATAAGCAACACGGAATCCTGTCATTACTTCATCAAAAATAAGTAGTGCACCGTTTTGCTCTGTTACTTCACGAAGTCCTTCTAAAAATCCTGGTTGCGGAGGAACAACACCCATATTCCCTGCCACTGGTTCTACAATTATACAAGCGATGTCATCACCAAATTGTTCGAAAGCATATTTTACACTTTCTAAATCGTTGTACGCTACTGTAATCGTATTTTTCGCTACACCTTCTGGTACACCAGGGCTATCTGGTAAACCTAGCGTCGCCACACCAGAGCCTGCTTTAATTAATAACGAATCGCCATGACCATGGTAACAACCAATGAATTTCAAAATTTTGTTACGGCCTGTATAACCACGAGCTAAACGTAGTGCACTCATTGTCGCTTCTGTTCCAGAGTTAACCATACGTACAATCTCAATTGATGGTACGCGCTCAATAACAAGTTTTGCTAATTTATTTTCAATTTCTGTTGGTGCACCGAAGCTTGTACCTCTTTCAGCGACAGCTTTTAAAGCTTCCACAACACGATCGTTTGCATGACCATGAATTAAAGGACCCCATGATAATACGTAATCGATGTATTCATTTCCATCGATATCATATACTTTAGAACCTTTTCCACGCTCCATAAACAACGGATTCATACCGACAGATTTAAAGGCACGAACAGGGCTATTTACGCCACCAGGCATTAAGTCTTGTGCCTCTTCAAACGCCGCAATCGACTTATCAAACTTTTTCATTATTTAGCACCTCCTTCTTGTAACCATCTTGCTGCATCTTTTGCATGATACGTAATAATTAAATCTGCTCCTGCACGTTTCATGCTAATTAATTTTTCAAGTACAACTTCTTTTTCATTAATCCAACCATTTTGCGCCGCCGCTTTAATCATTGAATATTCACCGCTTACGTTATAAGCAACGACTGGTAAATTAAAGTTATTTTTCACATCACGAACGATATCTAAGTAAGAAAGAGCTGGCTTTACAATTAAGAAATCTGCCCCTTCCATTACATCTGATTCTGCTTCACGGAACGCTTCCATACGGTTCGCTGGGTCCATCTGATATGTTTTACGATCACCAAATTGTGGTGCACCGTGCGCCGCATCACGGAATGGTCCGTAAAATGCTGATGAATATTTCACAGCGTACGACATAACTGGCACATGACCAAAACCATTTTCATCTAATGCATGGCGAATTGCTGTTACGAACCCGTCCATCATGTTTGACGGCGCAATAATGTCCGCTCCCGCTTTCGCTTGGCTTACAGCTGTTTTCGCAAGAACTGCAAGAGACTCGTCATTTAAAATAATACCATCTTCAATCACACCGCAATGACCATGGCTTGTGAATTGACATAAACATGTATCTGCAACTACTACTAGCTCAGGGAAATCACCTTTAATTTGCTTAATTGCACGTTGCACAATTCCATGATCACAATATGCTGATGACCCAACTTCATCCTTTTCAGCAGGTAAACCAAATACAATAACAGAACGAATACCTAAGTCAACAACCTCTTGCATTTCAGCTTGCAATAAATCTAAAGACATTTGATATACGCCTGGCATAGAAGGAACTTCATTACGAACATTTTCACCTTCTAATACAAAAATAGGGTAAATAAAATCTTCCGTATGTAAAAACGTTTCACGCACAAGCGCACGCATGTTACCGCTTTGTCTTAAGCGACGATGACGATTAAATTGTAAAGAGTTCATAGATTTCTATCCCCATTCTTTTATTTTATAGATTCACAAATGCATTGTAGTAATGCTTCTACAGTGTACTCTTTTGGCACAATAACATGCGAAAAATAAAGGCTCGCCTCTTTTTCCGTAATAGGCCCTATACAAGCAATTGTACATTTTTTTGTCCATTCTCTCCAGTTTGTACCCTCAAGTAAACGAACAAAACTAGTGACAGTTGAAGGGCTCGTAAATGTAATAATGTCTACTTTCCCTTCTTCTAATGCTACTATAAGCTCTTGCTTTTTCATTACATTTTCTTTCGTACCGTATACGATTAGCTCCTCTAGAGAAACACCCATTTCCCGGAGTTTAACTGGGATAACATCTCTTGCTAAATTCCCTTTCGGAAATAAAATACATTCGTTTCCACTTAGTTTTTTTACAAACTCTTCTGCAAATACTTCTGCAACAAATGCTGTGGGAACAAAATCTACTTGATAGCCTCGCTTTTCTAACTCTAACTTTGTTTTCACGCCTACTGCAGCAATTTTAATCGGTCCGGGGAGCTTCTTTCTCAAACTATCTAGAAAAAAAGCTACACCATTTTTACTCGTAAAAATAACCCAGTCATACGAATGTAGCTGTCCTGCTATATGTTGAATTTCCCTATGAGACATACCTTCCATACGCAAAAGCGGAATTTCCAATGGAATTCCGCTCCTTTCTTTCACTGCTACACTCATTTGTTTCACTTGGTGCTGGGCACGTGTAATCAATACTGTTTTGCCAGCGAGAGCGTTCATATTTATTGTTGCTCCTTATTTGCAGCAAGAATGAGCTCTTTTGCTCCTTGTTTAATTAAACGGTCTGCAGCCTCTAATCCAACTTGCTTCGGATCAGTGCCTACTACTGTCTCTTTCAACAAAACAGAACCGTCCATAGAACCGACAAGCGCTGTTAATTCGATTGCATCATCTTCTTTAAGAGTTGCATATCCAGCGATTGGAACTTGGCATCCACCTTCAAGTTTATGAAGAAATACTCGTTCAGCAGCCACTGTTCTTTCTGTTACTGCATCATTAATATGTGCTAACAACTGAAGTAAATCCTTATCGTCCTCACGACATTCAATCGATAATGCACCTTGTCCTACAGCTGGTACACATAACGTTTCATCTAAATGTTCTGTAATAACTTCATCGTCCCAGCCCATTCTTTGTAATCCAGCTGTCGCTAAAATAATCGCATCGTAATCTTCTTCTTTTAATTTACGTAAACGTGTATCGATATTTCCGCGAATCCACTTCACTTGTAAATCTGGTCTCGCAGCTAGTAGTTGTGCACTACGTCTCAAACTACTCGTCCCTAAGATTGCACCTTCTGCTAAATCTTTAAACGATTCTCCGCTTTTAGAAATAAAAGCATCACGAGGGTCAACACGCTTTGGTGTACAACCAATCATTAATCCTTCTGGAAGTACGGCCGGCATATCTTTCATACTATGTACAGCCATATCGATTTCTTTCGTAAGTAACGCATGTTCAATTTCTTTAACGAACAAACCTTTTCCGCCTACTTTTGAAAGAGTAACATCTAAAATCACATCACCTTTAGTGACAATTTCTTTCACTTCAAATTCATATGGTAAACCAAGTGCTTTTAACTGATCAATAAACCAGTTTGTTTGTGTTAATGCTAGTTTACTCTTTCGTGAACCTACAATAATTTTGCGCATAATTCTCTCTCCTCATTATAAATACCAAAAGTGGAAATTAGATAAACTACTTAATAGAAAAATGTTAACTAGCATTACGAGAAATGCCCCTACATTCCACAGTACAATTTTCTTACCTTGCAACACATCTGCCGCTCGTAAATACAAGCCCGCACAATATACAAATAGAACAACAAACGAACCGATTACTTTCGTATCATACCAATGGAAATTGTCCAATTTTGTATATCCCCATATGCATCCTAATAAAATTGCTAGTAAGAAGAATGGCACAGAAAATAAATTTAATCCGTAAGACGTAGATTCAAGCTTCGGCAAGTTCCCTAACCTTCTTAATCTCGCATTCCACTTTTTCTTTTTTAATAGGCGATATTGCAGTAAATACATAATAGAAAAAATAAACGATACAGTAAACGTTGCATAAGAAATAATCGCCATTCCGACATGCACGTATACAAGTTCTGAAACCAATTGCTCTGCAAGTACTGGCGACATCTTTCCTAGCGGTGTAAAAATCGAAAAAGCGCTTACGCCAAATGCAACAACATTTGTAAAAAAGACTAGAAAGTCAACGCGCATAAATCGATTGATGACTAACGACATCGTAATCAATAACCAAACATAAAAATAAATCCCTGATAATAAAGTTAAAATGGGATTCGTTTCTGAATCTGTCGCCCTAAGCAACATAAAAATAGACTGCAATACCCATACAATCGAAAGTAACCAAAAAGCAAATCGGTTCGCCTTTCGGTTACTTTGGAAATAATCTATAAAATATAAACTAATGCTACAAGCATATAAAATAATTGCAATATGATAAATAATACTGTTATTTAAAAAACTCATCCGATCATCCTTCCAAATTATAAAGATGGAACGGATGGTGTCCACGCTCTTTTATGTTCTACTTCTTCCGTATTTCCCGCTTCTTCTACTTCTAAATCAAAAATCTTCGCAAATAAAGCTAATTTTTCGTCGGCTCCCTCTTCAACAGCTAGTTCTTTAGCTACTAAAATTGGGTCTTTTAACAATTGATTAATAATACTTTTCGTATGTTTACTAATTACTTTTTTCTCACGATCACTTAGGTTTGGTATTTTCCGCTCAAGACTTTCCATCGTATCACTTTGAATTGCTAGCGCTTTATCACGAAGAGCCGATATTAACGGCACAACACCAAGCGTACTTAACCACGTTTTAAATAAAACCATTTCCTCTTCAATCATAAATTGAATCTTCTCTGCTTCTTTTAAACGTTCAGCACGGTTTGCTTCAACTACACCTTGCAGATCGTCGATATCATATAAGAAAGAGCCTTCTAATTCGTCAATCGCAGGATCAATATCACGTGGCACTGCAATATCAACCATAAATAACGGACGACCAGAGCGCATTCTCTCTACTTTCGTCATCATTTCTTTCGTAATAACATATTCTGATGCACCCGTTGAACTAATTAAAATATCCGCTTCTAATAATGCACATTGCAATTCACTTAAAGGCTTTGCATGTCCCATATATTTCTCAGCCATCACTTCCGCTTTCGTAAGCGTCCTATTCATAACTGTTACTTTACGAGCACCGCTTCCGTATAAGTTTTGCAGTGCAAGTTCACCCATCTTACCAGCACCAAGAATAAGTACATGACAATCTGTTAAATCGCCAAATATTTTCTTTCCGAGCTCAACAGCAGCATAACTAACAGACATCGCACTTCCACCAATTGTTGTTTCTGAGTGCGCACGTTTTGCTAACGTAACCACTTGCTTAAACAATTCATTAAAAATTGTGCCTGTCGCTTTTACTTGTTGCGCTTCTAAAAAGCTATCTTTTATTTGACCTAAAATCTGCGTCTCTCCAACTACCATAGAATCTAAACCGCACGTTACGCGGAATAAATGATCTATTGCACCATCTTGTTCAAAAATAGTTAAATATGGTGCGACCTCTTCTATTTCAAGCTGAAACCAATCAGCTAAAAACTTCTTAATGTAATACCGTCCCGTGTGTAATTGATCGACAACAGCGTAAATCTCAGTGCGATTACAAGTTGATACAATGACGTTTTCTAGCACGCTCTTTTGATTTTGTAATGTAGTCATTGCTTGCTCTAGCTCTGCTGCCTGAAATGTGAGTTTCTCACGAAATTCTACAGGGGCTGTTCGATAATTTACACTAACAACAAGAATATGCACGCAGCATGTCCCCCTTCACCCGTTTTATCACTTTATCTACTATCATAATACAACTTTCCTCTTATGAATCTGACAATCGTGTGAACAACTGATTATTTTTTATTTATTCTCCATATGTAATAAAGGAGCTTCAGTAAAATTAACAAAGAACTCTCTACTTTATAATGATTATAAAATAACAACTCTATTTGTACGTTACCAAAAAAAGTCCTCATAATCAAGTGTTGGAAACTATTCCATATTAATTATAACATCATCTTTTCTATCTTCTTTCATCATGAAGGAAAATATGTATGATTGTTCCAAAATATAGTACTCACTTTCTCAATGCAATGCATTTGACATTGTATTTATTTTTCGTTATATTGATTTTACAAAATTAAATTGTGCACAATTTAAAAATATAAGGAGTTGCTTATGAAAGAAAATCCTTTACATCTAGATAACCAACTTTGTTTTTCTATTTACGCTTGTTCTAAAGAGGTTACCCGTTTTTATCGGCCCTATTTAGAAGAAATGGGCATTACGTATCCCCAGTACATTACGTTACTCGTACTATGGGAGCAAGATGGACTAACAGTGAAAGAAATTGGCGAACGCCTATTTTTAGATTCTGGTACGTTAACACCTATGTTAAAACGAATGGAATCATTAAAACTTGTAAAACGTGTTCGCTCAAAAGAAGACGAGCGAAAAGTTTGTATTGAATTAACAGAACAAGGTAAAGATTTAAAAGAAAAGGCCTGCTCATTACCGACAACGATGGCTACAAATTTAGGAATTACAGAGCAAGAATATCGTTCTTTATTAATTCAATTAAATACACTAATTGAAACAATGAAAACCATTAATGATAGAAAAGGGGAATAAACATGGATAAATTATATACTGCTTCAGTAACAGCAACAGGTGGAAGAAACGGGAAAGTAGTTTCAGATGATGGCATATTAAACCTTGATGTAAAAATGCCGAAAGCACTAGGTGGTGCAGGCGGAGAGGCAACAAATCCAGAACAACTATTTGCTGCTGGTTATGCCGCTTGCTTTGATAGTGCATTACAACTTGTCATTCGTACAAAACGTGTGAAAGTGGAAAGTACAGAAGTAACTGCTCACGTTTCTATCGGAAAAGATACAGATGGTGGTTTCGGTCTATCTGCTGTACTTGATGTACATGTCGCCGGCGTTTCACATAGCGAAGCACAAGAACTTGTAGAAGCTGCTCACGGGGTGTGTCCGTACTCTAAAGCAACACGAGGGAATATTGAAGTAACATTAAACGTACGCTAAAAGTGTATAAAGAAAAAACGCGCGACATTCGTCACGCGTTTTTTGTTTTTGTCATTTTATGAATTGCTTTCCATGCCTCTTCTTTTCCAAGTCCTGTTTCAGAAGAGAATAGAACGATTTCATCGCCAATTTCAACAGCAAGCGTTTCTTTTACAACTTTTAAATGCTTTTGCCATTTCCCTTTCGGAATTTTATCGGCTTTCGTTGCAATAATAATTGTTGGGATTTCATAATGCTTTAAGAAATCATACATCATCACGTCATCTTTTGTTGGTTGGTGACGTAAATCAACTACTAATACAGCTGCGTCTAATTGCTCACGTGTTGTAAAGTAAGTTTCAATCATCTTGCCCCATGCCGCGCGCTCCGTTTTAGATACTTTCGCATATCCATAACCTGGAACGTCAACAAAATGCATCATCTCATTGATTAAGAAAAAGTTCAGTGTTTGCGTTTTTCCTGGTTTAGAAGAAATACGTACTAACTTTTTACGATTTAAAATTTTATTAATGAAGGAAGATTTCCCGACATTTGAACGACCTGCTAATGCAATTTCTGGTAAATCACTGTCTGGATATTGTTCTGGTTTAACAGCACTAATTACAATATCTGCTTTTGTTACTTTCATTGTTTCACTCCTACTAATGCGTGCTCCAATACTTCATCTAAATGAGATGCAAGCACAAACGTAAGGTTTTCTTTTACGCTCTCTGGAATATCATCTAAATCTTTCTCGTTTTCTGCTGGCAAAATAATTTTTGTTAAGCCTGCGCGGTGAGCACTTAATGTTTTTTCTTTTAAACCACCAATTGGTAATACACGACCACGAAGTGTAATTTCACCTGTCATACCTACTTCTTTACTTACAGGAATACCTGTTAGTGCCGAAATAAGTGCCGTTGCCATCGTAATACCTGCTGACGGTCCATCTTTTGGAACTGCTCCTTCTGGAACATGAATATGAATATCATTTTTCTCATGGAAATTCGGATCGATCTGCAGCTCTTCTGCACGAGAACGAATATAGCTAAACGCTGCTTGTGCTGATTCTTTCATAACATCCCCAAGTTTCCCTGTTAAAATTAATTTCCCTTTACCTGGCGCTACAGACACTTCAATAGCCAGTGTATCACCACCAGCTGCTGTGTAAGCTAAACCAGTCGCCATACCAACTTGGTCTGTCTTCTCAGCTTGTCCGTAACGGAATATGTGCTTACCAAGTAAATCAACAACATTTTTCTCCGTTACAATAATTCGCTTGCGTTCTGCTGTAACAATGATTTTTGCTGCTTTACGACAAACTTTTGCAATTTGACGCTCTAGTGTACGAACACCAGCCTCACGTGTATAATAACGAATAATTTCAAGAAGCGCTTCATCACGTACTTGTAAATTACCTTTTCGTAAGCCATGCTCTTTTAATTGTTTCGGCAGTAAATGTTCACGAGCAATGTGTACCTTTTCAAGTTCTGTATAGCCAGCAATCGAAATGATTTCCATACGGTCAAGCAACGGACCTGGAATACTTGAAAGTGTATTAGCAGTTGCTACAAACATAACTTTCGATAGATCATATGGCTCTTCAATGTAATGATCACTAAAGTTATGGTTTTGTTCTGGATCTAACACTTCAAGTAATGCTGCTGATGGATCTCCACGGAAATCGTTAGACATTTTATCAATCTCATCTAATAAGAAGACTGGATTAACTGTTTTCGCCTTTTTCATACCTTGAATAATGCGTCCTGGCATTGCTCCAACATACGTACGGCGGTGACCACGAATTTCAGATTCATCACGTACACCGCCAAGGGATACACGGACAAAGTTACGATTCAATGATGTTGCGATAGAACGAGCTAACGAAGTTTTTCCGACCCCAGGAGGTCCTACTAAACAAAGAATAGGGCCTTTTAATGAGTTAGTCAATTTTTGTACAGCTAAATATTCAAGCACTCGCTCTTTTACTTTTTCAAGGCCGTAATGATCTTTATTTAAAATCTCTTCAGAATGAACAAGATCAATCATATCCTCTGTCGCTTCTGTCCACGGAAGGGCTAATAACCAGTCAATATAATTGCGAATAACACCGCTCTCCGCAGAACTTGTTGGTAACTTTTCATAACGATCTAATTCTTTCAGCGCAGCCTTCGTTGTTTCTTCAGGCATTCCTGACTGTTCAATTTTCTCACGAAGTTCTTCAACTTCTCCGCCCTTACCTTCTTTATCACCAAGTTCTGTTTGAATCGCCTTCATTTGCTCACGTAAGAAATATTCTTTTTGTGTGCGCTCCATTGAACGTTTCACTTTTTGTCCAATTTTCTTTTCTAGGCTAAGCAACTCTTGTTCATCTTGAATAATTGAAATAAGTGTATGTAGTCTTTCTTTTACAGATACAATCTCTAAAATCTCTTGTTTCTGCTTCGTTTTAATCGGCAAGTGAGAAGCAATTAAATCAGCTAGTCTTCCCGGTTCTTCTACATCAGCTACCGTTGCAAATGTTTCATTTGAAACTTTTTTCGAAACTTTAATATATTGTTCGAAATGCTCTAGTAACGTACGCATAAGAGCTTTCTCTTCTAAATCATCTTCCACTTCTTCCGTTACCGTTTTAATAGAAACTTGCACTACATTTTCTTCTTCGATAAACTCTACTACTTCTGCTCTATGTAAACCTTCCACAAGGACACGAAGCGTACCGTTCGGCAATTTTAGCATTTGCTTCACTTTCGCCACTGTACCTACACTATATATGTCATCTTCTTTCGGATCATCGATATTCATTTCTTTTTGCATTGCTAAAAAGATGATATTTTCATCCATTGCCGCCTGCTCTAGTGCTTGTATCGATTTATCACGTCCTACATCAAGATGCAGAACCATCGTTGGATATACGAGAACGCCTCTTAATGGTAGGAGGGGCACAATTCTTTCGTTCGTATTCATACTAGACATAGCACCTCCATAATAAATTAAACTCCTGTTCAACTATTTTATATTACAATACATCTAGATGCAATTGCAGAGATTCTCCGCAATTGTAAATATCTTGTTTTTCTCCCTTATGAAAAGAAAAAAGACTCCGCTTAAGCATACAAACTTAAACGAAGTCTGGCAAATTTTATTATCGTTTATTCTTACATTGATTGTGCATCTGTTTCGTCCAAAGCAGTCTGTACATCAATCTCACGATGCATATTTTCCTGCATAAATGTTAATTCAAATACTTCTTTTAATTTGCGGACAGGAATGATTTCAATTCCCTTTATTGTATACAAAAATGGTTGCATGTTTTCAGCCGGAATAATGACTTTTTTAGCTCCCGCTTTTTTCGCAGCTTTTATTTTTGCGTACACACCACCAATAGGCTTCACTTCTCCGTGGATACTTATTTCACCTGTCATCGCTACTTCATTATTCACATATGTACGATGCACCGCTGAATAAACACCCGTTGCCATAGCAATCCCTGCCGAAGGACCATCAATCGGGATACCGCCCGGAAAGTTAATATGTATATCATAGCCTTCTGGAAGTACATCTAGAGAACGGAGTACTGTTAACACATTATCAACAGAACCTTTCGCCATACTTTTACGGCGGATTGATTTCGTTTGATTACCAATACTTTCCTCTTCCACAATACCAGTTACATTTACTGATCCTTTATCTTTCGCCTTGATTGCTGTTACCTCAATTTCTAATAAAGCGCCTGTATTCGGTCCATATACAGCAAGCCCGTTCACAAGGCCAATCCTTGGAATTGGATAAATGCGCTTTTCGTACTTTGGTGTAAGTTGGCTCGAATGAACAACCCACTCTATATCTTCATCTTTAATGAAAGAACGTTCTTCATTTATCGCCATACCAGCAGAAATTTGTACGAGATTAATCGCTTCCCGTCCATTTCTTGCATACATTCCAATCATTTCAATACCGTTCTCACCTATTTGCATTTCCACTTTGTCAGCTGCATTCTTCGCTACTTTTTGAATTTCTTCTGTTTCTAACTCCCGGAAGAACACTTCTAAACATCGCGACCGAATTGCAGGAGGAATTTCCTCTGGCGAACGCGTCGTTGCACCAACTAAGCGAAAATCGGCTGGTAAACCTTTTTGAAAAATATCATGTATATACGTTGGAATCATCGAATTTTCTTCACTATAGTACGCACTTTCCAAAAATACTTTCCGATCTTCTAACACCTTTAACATTTTGTTCATTTGAATCGGATGTAATTCACCAATCTCATCAATAAACAAAATACCTCCATGTGCATCTGTTACAGCCCCCTTTTTCGGCTGCGGGATACCAGCTTGCCCCATTGCACCCGCTCCTTGATAAATTGGATCATGGACTGAACCAATTAAAGGATCTGCAATACCACGTTCATCAAACCGAGCTGTCGTCGCATCAAGTTCGATAAATGTTGCATTCGTACGGAATGGAGATTTTGGGTTTCGTTTCGCTTCTTCTAATACAAGGCGTGCTGCCGCTGTCTTTCCGACACCTGGCGGACCATATATAATCACATGTTGCGGGTTAGGACCACAAAGAGCCGCTTTTAACGACTTAATCCCGTCTTCTTGCCCCACAATGTCTAAAAAGGATATAGGACGCACCTTTTCCGCAAGTGGCTCTGTTAAAGAAACCTCACGCATTTTACGAAGCTGCTCTAATTCTTTTTTCGATTCTCGATCAATTGAAACTTTTTGTGTTCGCTGATTTCGAAGTAAATGCCAAAAGTACAATCCGACAATTACACCAAAAACAAGTTGAACAAGTAAAAATATATTTGTCCAGCTCATAATTCATTTCCTCCCGCTATGTTTTATCTTTTAGTATTTCCTGGGAGGAATAGTGCTAAACATAAAGAAAAACAGCAATTATAAAAATTGCTGTTTCTTCTTCGCATTATGCAGATGTTTTTGTATCAAGTACAGTACCGTCTTGTAACACCAATTTTGGCGGTGCATTATCAGCTACTGTTTCTTTTGTAAGAATACACTTCTCGATATCTTTACGAGATGGGAGTTCGAACATTACATCAAGCATTAAGCCTTCAATAATAGAACGAAGTCCACGAGCACCTGTTTTACGTTCAATTGCTTTTTTCGCAATCTCAACTAGTGCACCTTCTTCAAACTCTAACTCAACATCGTCAAGCTCCAACAATTTTTGGAATTGCTTAACAAGTGCATTTTTCGGTTTAGTTAAAATATCTACAAGAGCATCTTCATCAAGCGGCTCTAGGTTCGCAATAACTGGAAGACGACCAATAAACTCTGGGATTAAACCGAATCTTAAAAGGTCCTCTGGTAATACGTGAGATAAAACATGCTTCTCATTTACATCAGCATTTTTCTTCTCAGAACCAAATCCAATTACTTTTTCACCAAGGCGACGTTTAATAATTGGCTCGATGCCATCAAACGCTCCACCACAAATGAATAAGATGTTCGTTGTATCAATTTGAATAAACTCTTGATGCGGATGCTTACGACCACCTTGAGGTGGAACGCTCGCTACAGTACCTTCTAAAATTTTCAGAAGTGCCTGCTGTACACCTTCACCAGATACATCACGTGTAATTGATGGATTTTCGGACTTACGTGCCACTTTATCAATCTCATCAATATAAATAATTCCTTTTTCCGCTTTCTCTACATCATAATCAGCCGCTTGAATTAGTTTTAGTAAGATGTTTTCTACATCTTCCCCAACGTATCCAGCTTCAGTTAAAGATGTTGCGTCCGCGATTGCAAATGGAACATTTAAAATACGCGCTAATGTTTGTGCCAATAATGTTTTACCACTACCAGTTGGCCCAATAAGTGAAATATTACTCTTCGCTAATTCTACATCATCAATTTTGCTGTTAGAATTAATACGTTTGTAATGGTTATATACCGCTACCGCTAGTGCTTTTTTCGCGTTATCTTGTCCGATGACATACTCATCTAAGATTTCACGAATTTCTACCGGTTTCGGTACATCTTTGAATTCTACTTCTTCGTCCTTCGCAAGCTCCTCTTGTACAATTTCAGTACAAAGCTCGATACACTCGTCACAAATGTAAACACCTGGACCTGCAACTAACTTTCGAACTTGCGTTTGTGTTTTACCACAGAAAGAACATTTTAATTGACCTTTTTCATCATTAAATTTAAACATATTTTCACACCCCTTACAAAGTGCTAACCTCTTGCCTTCGTATGTACACGATAAATGTATCGTATGTAAATACATATTATGTCACTACGTGGCGAGAAATACAAATAATATGACTAGTTATGTACAAATAAAAAATTTTAAAACTTTTGAAGTATGTATATTCGACTTATGAAGAAACTTTTCCTTCTTCATCGAAAAGTTTTATAAATATATTTCTATATTTATAAAACAAGGCACGATTAAAATCGCGCCTTGTTATTTTATTATGCAGCGTTGTCTACTAAGAAGTCTACAGCTTTACGCACTTTAAGATCTTCAGATAAAGCGTCTACGCTTCCAAGAGCTTGCTTGATAGCGTCTACTGGCATACCGTACATTTCAGCCATTTTTTCAACTTCTGCAGTTACTTCTTCTTCAGTAACTTCGATGTTTTCAGCTTCAATGATAGCTTCAAGAACAAGGTTGATTCTTACACGTTTTTGTGCATCCTCTTTCATTTGCTCTTTTAATTTGTCAGCGTCAGTACCTGTGAATTGGTAGTAAAGCTCAAGGTTCATACCTTGTTGGCTTAAACGTTGCTCGAATTCACGAACCATACGATCTAACTCAGTGTCGATCATAGCTTCTGGAATGTCGATTTCAGCGTTTGCAGCAGCTAATTCTACTACTTCGTCACGTACTTTGTGCTCAGCTTCGTGCTTTTTGCCTTCTTCTAAGTTTGTACGAAGTTTTGTTTTTAATTCATCAAGAGTTGCAACTTCTTCGTCAGCATCTTTAGCGAACTCGTCGTTTAACTCAGGAAGTTCTTTTGTTTTGATTTCGTGAATTGTTACTTTGAATGTTGCTGGTTTGCCAGCTAATTCAGCAGCATGGTACTCTTCTGGGAATGATACTTCAACGTCTTTAGACTCACCAGATTTAAGACCAATTACTTGCTCTTCGAAACCTGGGATGAAAGTACCAGAACCGATTGCAAGAGAATAGTTTTCGCCTTTTCCACCTTCAAATGCTTCGCCATCAACGAAACCTTCGAAGTCGATTACAGCTGTATCACCATTTTCAATAGTTCCTTCTTCTTTAACAACTAGTTCAGCTTGACGCTCTTGTAAAGCTTTTACTTCGTTCTCTACATCTTCGTCAGTTACAGTTGTTTCAACTTTTTCTACTGCTAAACCTTTGTACTCACCTAATTTAACTTCAGGTTTCACTGTAACTTTTGCAGTGAAGATAAGGTTAGCATTTTTTTCGAACTTCTCGATGTCGATTTCAGGATGAGCAACTGGGAAGATACCAGCTTCATCGATTGCTTCACCGTATGCTTTTGGTAAGATGATATCTAAAGCATCTTGGTATAAAGACTCGATACCAAAGCGTTGTTCGAATAACGGACGAGGCATTTTCCCTTTACGGAAACCTGGTACGTTAATTGTTTTTACTACTTTTTTGAACGCAGCGTCGATAGAGTTGTTTACTTCTTTAGCATCAACTTCGATTGTTAAAACGCCAACGTTACCTTCTAATTTTTCCCATTTTGTAGACATTTATTCTTTCCCTCCAACTATAATAATGTATGCACATACCTCTATAGATTAAAATATTCATTATCTCTTTTTTGAAATAACAAATGTACAAATAACCCTCTAGCAAAAGCTTTCAGATATAATGTTCCAATCTACTAATTGTCTAAAAGACAACTACGGTATATTTTGTTCGAGACTAATATGAAACATATTAAGTAAGAGAATTATACTCCTCTTCTCTTACAAACAGGCAGATTTCTGCCTTTTGCAACCCTTACATTATAACATAGAATATGCTCGTTTCAATAACTGAACGATTCTTTTTCATAATTATACGGGCAAATATCCTTCTCTTTCAATGCGTAGTAACCATTGATAGGCGATATGAAATTCCTCTAACTCGATATTGTATGCTGTCATAAGTTCTTCTTCATCAATAGCCAATCCGAAACGCTTTCTTCCAATTCTCTCTAAGACGGCAGCCCAAATTTCTACTTTATCCATTAATAGAGGGAATGGGAAAATACTAATTTGTAATTCTTTCCAGTAAGTGACCATCGCACTAAATATATCCGGATAATTTTGCTCTAATTGGCTTGATAATTTATGTATTATTTTATCGGATTGCTCCTCATTATGACCCGTAAATGCTGGTATCACTCTTATCGTATTTCCAAACTTCTCTACTTCTATCTCTTCTTCTATTTGATTTTCTACCATCTTATACAAAATAGAAGTTTTCAAATAAGGGTGTTGCTTTTCCTCTATTAAAAATTTCTTTAAAGCAGGAAGTGCGAGATCCAGGTCTTTTAATGAAAGTTTTTGGATCACTCTTAGCTTTTGACCAAAGTTTTCTCCAAAAAGTTCATCGGTAAATTCTTCCAATTCAAAATTCGAATCCACTAGCGACATGTCTGCTTCATCTAGCATACCTTCTGCAAATAAAGCGAGCTGTGCTAATTTTTCCTTTTGCTCAGGCATTATATCTTTCGTTTGCAAAACTTTTTCAACGGTTTCAATAACGCCTTCATAATCATTTGTTTGAACTAAAATAGTCACATACGTTTCAAGAATGTCACCAAATAATACAGCTCCTGTTTCAAGTAACTGCTCACATTTATCTTTCGCTTCTTCCATATGCTTTAATTCTAACAAACAAATAACTGAGGCTAATTCTGTTTGTTCCGTTTCCGCATTATACTGACGTAATATTTCAAAGCAGCGCAATGCATCTTCGAATTTCCGCTCTTTCAACGCTAAAAAACCTTCATCAATATAGCGTTCTGATAGTTGCGGAAACAATACGACCGTATTTTCTTTTTTATCCATACGTTCGCCTCTTTTTCTAGATTTTAATTATCTTCAAAGTAAATATATCAAATGCGTAATGAGAACACAACATTCCAAAACCATTCGTTTGAAATATAGGAATATTTAATTTTCATATTAGGAAATCAACAACCTTTTAAATGAAATTCATTTTCCACAAACAAAAACCCTCAGCAACAGAAGCAGAGGATTCATCATTAATGGAAAGCATTTATAATTGTGGGGTATATAACAAGGGTAATAATTTGGAGAACAATAATTGCCATAACAATCATGCTAAAGTAGAAGATTGGTTTACTTCGCTTCATTAAAAACATAATGATAAGCATCGTACAAGCAAACAAACTTAAGAAGAACAAACTCGTTGTCGAACTAAGTATACCACTCGGGACAAAGAACAATAAAACTACACTACAAGTACCTATAATTCCAAATAACCATTCCATTCATTCACTCATTCCCTTTCCCTCTCATGGCAGTTTTCTCTAAGCGATTAAATGTTTTACAACATCAACTACATACGTTAATTTCTCATACGCTACAAACCCAAAAGCTACTGTTAAACCTGTTACGATTAATCCTTTCATCATTTCTTCCTCCTCGTTTTATCGTTGTTACCTTCATTATAGAGGATTCGTAATTTGTTACCATCGAACTTCCTTACAGTTACCTTACAGAATTGTAAGATTTCAAAAATAAGTTTAAAATCATGTTAATATATTTTTGTACAATTAAGAATTTAATTTACAAGGGGCATTTTATATGTTCAAAAAAATGGCAGCTGATGTTTTAGGACTAAGCGATGTAGGTTCCGTTATCACTCCGAAAGATTATGATAAGGTCGATGCTGATGATTACGTCATGCATGAAGATGGGGAGAAAATATATTTTCTTATTAAATCAAAATCAGATGAATATTGTTTCACAAACAATGGATTAATCCACCTAGACGGTACAAGTGCAACAAGCAAAAAACGTACACTGCGCCGCTTTAGTTATAGTAAATATCAAATTAAAAACGTAGCACTTGAAACTGCGGGAACGATTGATTTGGATGTAGAAATTAAGTTTCAAATGGGAGATGAGCATTACTCAATTGATGTTCATAAAAAACATATTGAAGAATTAAAAGATTTATATAAGGCTTTACTTAAAATCGAAGAAATTTCATACGACAACGACATTACATTACAATATGCACATAAAAGTTTAGATATGGCATCTAACGCTTTCAGCCGTATTTCAAACGCACAAGTAAACTTAGCAGAGCAATTTAAAGAGATGAACGAGATCGCTTTTAACTGGCTTGTTGATACGAAGAAACAATATAATGTGAAAGATTATGGTTTTGTATTTGAAAAGTTTATTAATAACTAATTTAAAACAAACAAAAAACCTTGTTATCCAAAGATAACAAGGTTTCCTTAGCGTCCCAGGAGAGATTCGAACTCCCGACCCGTCAATTACCTATGATATATAAACAATTCTTTCATCGCTTGCTGAACGTTCATTTGTGCGGTCAACTGACCGTTTTTATTAATTAATATTATACGCTATATAGTAGTTCTACGCCAATGTTGAATGCTTTTTGTTCTATCGATTCCCTATCGAAAATTCTGACGCATTTAGATGATATTTCCCTATCCACGGAATAAAAAACAATCGTCTTAAAATGCGAATCTCGGCGTACCTTTCCGCACTATTTTATATATTTTGATTGCAGTCTTAATATATCTGCCTCTTCGCGAATGCCTGCCGATCCCTTCCTCACATTTTTTACGACAGTCCAATTCGGGTTAGTTTCATCACCGATGTTCTGTACTGTAAAGTTGCCGTCACCATATTTTCGGTGACCTTCTGCCAATTTCTCCGTTAAATCATTCTCTTTAGATTTCGCCATCTTTGCGCCATCTCCCTTTTTTATACAACCTTCTAAAACTGTCCAATCAATCACACGTCCAGTCAATTGGAGATCCTCGCTTTCCACTTCGACTAATTGTAACACACTGTCGGGGATAAGTTCCGATAACGGCTGTTCAATCGTACTAGAATGGTAAAAGTTTTATAACATTCTAAGTGAACAATTGGGATAATACAGATATGGATTTGAGTTCCATCATAAACCTATTGATTCTTTAAATTAAATAAGAGGAATAGGGCGCAAATGGTAAGATTGACTTAGTAGAGTTAAAATCGTCACCTACTGCACCTCTTACTAAAAATCAGAAAAAAGCCTTCCCCCGAAATTGCGGAATCAGGTGCAATAGTTAAAAGTAGGAACAAACCACCATTTGAACATTTAGAAGAGATTCCACCAACGAAAATAAATGTAATAAGAAAAGAAGAATAAGGAGGCCTTTATATGGCATTACATGATACAGATCAAGTCGATTTAGTTTTAATAGATGAGGATAATAAAGATAATGTATACTTAACAGTCTTTGATGCTTTAGAGTGGAATAAAAGCGAAGAACTTGACGATGAACACATTTTACTTTTACAAGACAAAATCAATACATATTTAGGATTCATTGAAAGTGATGAAATCTATGAAAAAGTTCCAAGTACAATAGGTAGAACACAATTCATTATACAAGTGTATTCGCAGAATGAACCTAGTTTTTACGGGAAAAAGTTTTATAATATTGTAAGTGAACAATTAGGAGAATCTGGATATGGATTTGAGTTCCACCATAAACCTATTGATTCTTTAAATTAAATAAGAGGAATAGGGCGCATAAATGGTGCTCTTTTCTTAATGTACTTTAATCCATAATATATAATAATTATCATATATTATGTTATATTTTTTACACCTCTTGCACATACATCAATTGGTAGACAAACAAAAAACCTTGTTATCAAAAGATAACAAGGTTTTGTTAGCGTCCCAGGAGAGATTCGAACTCCCGACCGTACGCTTAGAAGGCGTATGCTCTATCCGGCTGAGCTACTGGGACATGGAGCGGGTGAAGAGAATCGAACTCTCGACCAGAGCTTGGAAGGCTCTTGTTTTACCACTAAACTACACCCGCATATTTTATTTTATTTTTCTTCGTTAGCGCTGTTGCCCTATCGACAATATTTATTATATGTATAACCATACATAAAGTCAACACCTTTTTTAAAAGAGGATAATTTTTCTTATCCTCTTTTAAAAACTGCTTGTTCAACTAGTTGTCCGTCTAATGTTTCAAAACGAACTTCTATTTGATTTTCATCCATTTCTAATAAAGCGAATGTCTTTTCCACACGAGAGCGCGGGAGCAAAATACTTCCTGGATTAATAAATAAAATCCCATCAAGTAATTCTGCCCCTAGTACATGAGAATGTCCAAAGCACGCTACTTGCGCTCCTACTTCTTCTGCATGATACGCTAACGTTTGTAACGTCATTTTCACATTATGACGATGACCGTGTACAACTAAGAAACGAATTCCATCTACATCAGTTACAATTTCATCTTGAAAGTTAGCATAATCACAATTCCCTTTTACAACATGAAAACCTTGTAGCTCTTCGTGAGCAGGCGTTAGCTCTGAATCACCACAATGAATCATGATATCTACTTTCCCTTCATATTTCTCTTTTAACTGCTGTAATTCCTTCACAGAGCTATGACTATCGCTTACGATTAAAGCTTTCATCAATCTCTCTCCCTTATTCTTCTAAAAACCATTCTGGGATTTTCTCTTCTAATTTACGAAGAGCGCGTCCACGGTGGCTAATGGCATTTTTCTCATCCGAACTTAGCTCAGCCATTGCCTTTTTATATTCTTCTACATAAAAAATCGGATCGTATCCAAAACCATTTTCCCCGCGGCGCTGTTCTAAGATTTTTCCTTCACACGTTCCGTTTACAATAACAGGCTCTTTATCTGCTTCAGGGAAAGCAACCGCTAGCGCACAGTAAAAACGAGCTGTACGTTTTTCTAAATCGACGTCAGTTAACCCTTGTAACACTTTATCGATATTCGCCTGATCGTCTTTCGGCTCTCCAGCAAAACGAGCTGAATATACACCTGGTTTCCCGTTTAAGGCATCTACAATAAGACCAGAGTCATCCGCAATTACGATGGAATTCAACTGTCTACTAAGACTGTCCGCTTTCAAAATTGCGTTTTCTTCAAATGTTTCACCAGTTTCTTCGACTTCTTCAATATGAGGAAAATCGTGTAAAGATTTCACTTCTAAGTCAAATCTCTCAAATAACTCAGCAAACTCACGTACTTTCCCAAGATTTTTCGTCGCTACAACAACTTGTTTCATATTTTCCACCTCTACTCTATATGAGATACGATGTCACCTAACGCTTCTTTTTGCTTTTCAACAAGTTGGAAGATCCCTTGTTCCGCAGCATCCAGTAGTTCATTTAATTCCGCTCTGCTAAACGTCGCTTCTTCTCCAGTTCCTTGTACTTCAACAAACTGACCTTTTCCAGTCATAATAACGTTCATATCAACATCTGCTTTAGAATCTTCGGCATAATTTAAATCTAAAACGACACCTTGTTCTTCAACAACACCTACTGACGTTGCCGCTAAATAATCTTTTACAGGAATTTTAGATACTTTATCTGCTTGCAATAATTTTTCAAAAGCTAATACCATCGCTACATAAGCACCTGTAATTGAAGCTGTTCTCGTTCCGCCATCCGCTTGAATTACATCACAGTCGATCCAAACCGTTCTTTCGCCAAGCGCTTCTAAATCAACAACCGCACGTAATGCTCGTCCAATTAAACGCTGGATTTCCATTGTACGCCCTGTTACTTTCCCTTTGCTTGACTCCCTGATTGTACGTTGCTCTGTCGCACGTGGAATCATTGAGTATTCTGCTGTTACCCAGCCTTTTCCTTCTCCACGCATAAACGGCGGTACACGCTCTTCAATTGTCGCTGAACAAATTACCTTTGTATCCCCAACTTCAATTAGTACCGATCCCTCTGGATGTTTTAAATAATTTGTATGAATATGTATATGGCGTAGCTCTGCTTGTCCTCTACCATCTACTCGCATAAAAATAACCCCCTCATAACTACTCTTATTAGTATAGCCAAATTTAAATGTACGATATGTATAACAATAAAAGAAGGGGAACTCAAAAAGCAATTCCCCTTTCTTACATAAGTATATCAAATTATTCGTGATTAAAAACTACCTGTATTCACGTTTTGCGGACGATTAACAGGTTTTGTTAACTTTTCACCCTTCTCATCCATAAGATTCGCCTTCCCATTCACTTCAATGGAAATATTTTTCACACCTTGTTTTTCCGTTAAAGATAAAACTAGCGACTTCAATACGTAATTTGAAATCACACTCTTGTCTTGGTTCGCAAATATATTTTCATTAAAGTTTAATGTAATATTTCCGTTCTCCACTTTCGGATTCGTAATAAGCTTAGCTCCCGGATTAAAATCATTTAGTAACGAACTGTGAATCGGGCCTTTTACAAGCTCATCCACAATTGTCGCGTAATCATTTTCTTTCCCTTCTGCAACGCGTCTTGTTACCGGTACGTAATATTGCTGCTTATTATTATTTTGCGCCATAAAGTAAAGTGTAACCGGTTTTGTATGCGTTACATCTGCTACTTGTTCATCATCAAAGTTAATTCCATTCGCACGACTTACACCTTCACCAAGCGGTGTACCCGCAACAGGCATCTTAGCTAACTTCTCACCATTTATTTGGAACTGCACTTGTTTTATTTCTGTAAATTGAGTCAAAGTCCACGCTACTGATTCAACAATTTGACGCTCTTCTTCTTTTGAATAATTTTTCATTTCGTTAGAGAAATCAATTACTGCTGTCCCACCTTTTTTCAAATCCAAGGTCATCGTCGTATTTGCTGGAAGGACTGCTCGAAATCCATTTGGCAATAAATTTGTGACTGGTCCATCTTTCACAAGATACTCTAACGTTTGCTTTACAACCTCATTCGCTTTCGGAGTAGGCATTGCAATAGTTTGCGGTACGACATATCCATTTTTATCAACAAGGTATAACTCTCTATTTACTGTTTGCCCTTGTTTATCTTTTTTAGCTGTTTCTTTCTTTTCACCTTCTGTATACGTAACTTTTTTCGGCGGATCAATTTGTTCTGTCGCTTTCTCTTGATTTAATAAGCCACACCCTGATAATAAAATCGCACTCACAGTAGCACCAACAACCCATTTAAAAGTGGATTTAGGCATGCCATTCCCCCCTAAAATCTAAGTTTGTACTATTATGTATACGAGCTGTTTCATATTTTAGAACAAGCTATAGCTACTTACACAGAAAAAAACCCCTGATTTCTCAGGAGTTCTCTTATATGAATCTACTATTATTCTGTTTCTAAATTAATATGCTTCACATTTTCAATCGGCTGACCGAACCATTTTGATGCAATTTCTTTAAATAGGCCTATTTTCCCTGTTGTTAAGAAGAGATGATCGCTTTGTTCCTCTCCCTCATTCAACATTTTACTATGATATAAAATTGTACTTACTTCACGCGCCGTTTCATCACCAGAACTAATTAGTTGCACTTTATCTCCCATTACTTTTTTAATAACAGGACCTAAAATCGGATAATGTGTACACCCTAAAATAAGTGTATCAATATCAGTATTTTTCAATGGTTGCAACGTTTCTCTTACAACTTCATACGCCATTTCACTTTCGAAATTCCCGCTCTCTACAAGCTCAACGAAAGGCGGGCACGCTAAACTTTCTACCATAACACGGTTATTAATAGACTTTAGCGCCTCTTCATAGGCACCACTTTTTACTGTTCCAATCGTTCCAATAATCCCAACATGATACGTATTTGTCACTTTTAAAGCTGTACGTGATCCTGGATGAATAACTCCAACTACTGGAATTGGTAATTGTTTCTGCATTTCTTCTAATACAACCGCAGTTGCTGTATTACACGCAATAACTAACATTTTGATATTTAAATCTAATAAATGCTCCGTCATCTCCCACGTAAATTGACGCACTTCTTCTCGAGAACGTGGACCATAAGGGCAACGTGCTGTATCCCCTAAATATATAATGCGCTCTTTCGGCAACTGACGAATTAATTCTTTCGCTACTGTTAAACCGCCAACTCCTGAATCGATAACACCGATTGCTCTATTCAACTTCATCACCCGTTTTCTCATTCATCATCTTATTTTATCATTATATTTTACACACTTTAAGTTCGCTCACTTAAACTGCTTCTGTATGAAAATTTTCATTTGTACCTGTATAGATCAGGACCTTTTTTATTTTGCTCCTTTTTTTCATAATTTGCAAGACAGAAAAATAACCGACCTTCTATATGAAAGTCGGTTTCTTCTATATAAAATACATATTCATTACGCCACTTTTCTCTGAATAGAAGACATTCCTATTAATAAGAAGAAATGTGCAGAAATTAAAAAGACGATAATTTATTTACAGCTCTTTTTATAACCTTACCTATTTCCACGCTAGACTGCGGATTCTGCCCTGTAATCAAACGCCCATCTACTACAACATGTGGCGTAAAGTTAGGTGCAACATAAAAGAAAGCTCCTTCTTCCTTCAATTTACTTTCTAACAAAAATGGAACTCGCTTTTCTAAATGCACAGCTTTTTCTTCATCATTTGTATAACCTGTTATTCGCTTACCTGCACTAAAAAACGAACCATCCTTATTTTTCACACCGACTAAAGAGCTTACGCCGTGACAAACAGCCGCTACAATCCGATTATTGTTATACATATTTACAATCAAATTCGCTACATACGGATTACCTGGAAAATCTACAATCGCCCCGTGCCCACCACCAAACAAAACCGCATCATAATCCGAAAAATGAGCCTTCGAAATTGGTTGCGTATTTTGTAATATCGTAGCTACCTGCTTAAATTCATGAGGTATACCATTGGGAATTGATACTCTATCAATAGGTACCCTTCCACCTTCTATAGATACAAGATCAACATCGAACTTAGCCTTTTTAAATAAATTATAAGGAGCTGCGAGCTCTTCAAGCCATAAACCAGTCGGGTGTCCATTCATATCATGAGCGCTTGTTGAAACTAATAATACTCTTTTCAACATATCCCCTCCCTACTACCTATTTATGTATAGAACATCCTTATCATTCATATAGAACATGAAACAAACAGAAAAATAGCCGACTCTTTGTATAAAAGTCGGCTGCTTTCTTATAGTTCGAGCTCTCCCATACGAAGAAGCTCAACAACTGCTTGTGAACGTCCTTTAACCCCTAGCTTTTGCATTGCGTTTGAGATGTGGTTGCGTACTGTTTTTTCACTTATAAAAAGTTCACCTGCAATTTCCTTCGTTGTTTTATCTTGAACCAGTAATTCAAATACTTCTCTTTCTCTCTTTGTGAGTAACGGTTTAGATTGATACGCTTTTTCCTTCAACTGGTATAACCCTCCTTGCTTAAGCCAGAGCTGTATATGTGTAAGTTGGGTGTTTATTTAGTCAAGATATTGTATGAACGAAATGTGCAGGTGGTGAATGAAAATAGGCTTTATTTCTTATGTTATTTTAGACTTTTATACAGTGCGTGCACTCATTTTATCCGCTTACTTTTTAATGCGCCATATTTGTTCTAGCAATATACTTACAACTGTACCTACAAACAAACCATTCCCGAATATATATTGCATAACAGACGGCAATGATTGGAGTGCTCCAGACGGTAAAAACATAACACCGCTTCCAAATAATATAGCAACTCCTAAAATCGTTACATTCCTTTCGCTATGCTCCACTTGCTTTATATTATTTAGCCCAATTCCAATTAGCTGTACGAATGAAGCCATTAAAACTGCAGATGCAACAGCAGATGGTAACGATGCTAAGTAACGAATAATACTTGGGAATAGTGACATAACGACTAATAACATACATGCCATTAAGAACGATCGTATATATTTTTGTTTTGTTAAACGAATAAACCCTGCCGTTGCTGGTAAAGGAACGACACCTACAGTTGAAAATACGGAAGAAATGATGTGTGAAATTCCCCCAACCCACGTACCATCTTTCAACTGTTTTTGTTCAATAGTCGCTTTATGAATCGTAGCTTGATTAATCGCTATAATAGCTGCCACAGTATTTGAAACTAAAATACATACCATAACGAAACTTGATACAGCCATACCTGTATTCCATTTCGGAAGTCCCCAAGCAAATATATGTGGAAGTTGCACAAAATGAGTTACTTGAGACGGAATCGTCACTTTCCCTGCAATTAGAAAAATAATCCACCCACTAATTAATCCTATTAAAACTGCATAACTTTTGACAAAACCTTTTCCAAAATTAGATAGTATAATAACGAACAGAAATATACTAAACGCGATTATTGCTGTAAATCCATCGATTTGAGAAACAGTAGCTGTAATTCCTAGCATTCCTTTTAAAAACACACCGCTTAATTGTAAACATAATAAAAGTAAAAATGTGCCTGTCACAAGCGGCGTAAACAAAAATAAAATACGTCCTATAAAACCAGTTACTCCTAATCCGATTAAAATAACACCGGAAATCATCATTCCTAATTCTAAAATTTGCAACGTACTATGTAATTGATCTTGCCCGACAGTTGCATAAGCAAGTACAGTAAATACACCAACCCAAGATCCAGCTGGACCATCCGCAATTGGTAGTCTATGCCCAAGCCATCCTTGTAAAAAAGAAGATATACCAACTACAAAAAATGTACGCTGCATTAAATAAAATATCTCTTCCGTCGTAAGATGAAATAATCCGCCAACGACAATTGGTAGTGCGATTGAATTCGCTAATAAAAATATAAACCATTGCAAAGTTCCCATAATATGATTTTGGTTATGTTGATTGTCCAATTGTTTCATCCCTTCTAACTTTCCTACACGAAATATAGCGTTAGAATAAAAAAGAAGAGTTCTATATTTATAATTAGAACCCTCCTTAAAATATTCAAACGATTCTTCTACACAAGATTATTCAATTCCATCTCATTTAAACTTCCAACAACAATATTTCCTTTATATACGACTAGACGTTTCTCTGTTTGACGGGCTACTGCTTCAGCGACGCATGTTGCATTCGTTAAAACAAAACTTGCTTCATCCCCTACATTCGGCCATACTCGCTTTCCTTCATTGTTTAACGTTTCTTTTCCTCCCGTAATAAAACGAAGTGCCTTCCCTAACGACCTTTCGTCACTCCACCCAAAACGCTCGGCTAATCGATTTACCTTTTGAAGCATATCACCTGTTCCGAATGGCGACCAATGATCTGTAATACTATCATTTCCTAATGAAACTTTAACACCCTTTTTATCTAATAACGGAATCGGGATTACTTGTTTACCAATTGGCACGGTTGAAGTAATATCAATTTTTAAAGCCGCTAGTCTTTCTGCCACTTCTTCAACTTCTTTATCAGTAACACCACCAAGTCCAAGCGCATGACTAATTGTTACACGACCTTGCCACCCCGCTTCTTCTGTTAAGCTTGCCAATCTTTTCATCGTAAACGTTCCAAGATTATTTGCATCATGCAGATGAATATCAACATCCGCATTAAACTCTACTGCGATATCCATAATCGTATGTAATGATTTTTCAATGTCATTATCTACTGTAGCTGGATCCACTCCGCCGACTAGATGCGCACCCATACGCATCGCATCTTTCACAAGTTGCACAGAATTACTGCGCAATAATCCATGTTGCGGAAAAGCAACGATTCTACCAGACATCCGATCTTTATATGTTTCTAACGCCGCTAACGTCGCCTCCAAATTACCAAGTCCAATAATTGGATCAACATTACAATGCGTTCTAATATTCGTTGCACCATTTCGAAGCAGCAACTCTAGCATATTTTCCGCCCTATCTTGAGCAGTTGCTAATTGCTTTGGCAAAATCGTTTCTTCTTCTTTAAAACGAGTAAAAATATTTTCTGCTGGCATGCTAGCTTTCCAAGGACCACTATAATATGTTTTATCAATGTGAATATGCATCTCTTCGAAAGCTGGCAAAATTAATAAGCGATTGGCATCAAGAGTTACTATCCCTTCCTCTTGAACAACACCTGCTATAATTTTTTTAATTCGTCCATCTTCAATGAGTAAACTACATAATTCTGTTTCTGTTCGTGAAATTTCCCCTTCTTCATATGTATACCCTGATTCAAGCATTACATTAGTCAGCCAATATACTGTCATCTCTATTTCCCCACCCTTTATTAAAAATCATCTTACATCTCTTATCTATAATTTTAATATCAACTGAAAATTAAGACAATTAATACGACCGTTTCCTAAAATAAATGTAATACAACCTCATAGTCTTCTCATAAATTTCCATATAGAATAGAAGTATGTAGTTTGATATAAAAAGGAGTTGATCGTAATATGTCAAAAAAATTATGTAAGTCCGAAACTGATAAAATGTTATTTGGTATTTGTGGTGGTTTAGGAGAATATTTTGATATTAGCTCTACTCTCATTCGTATCATTTGGGTCATTGCAGTTTTATGTTTTGGGACAGGATTTTTAGTCTATTTTATTTGTTTATTACTTATGCCACGTTCGTACTAACGGCATCTCCTCATATACTTAAGAAGAGCATATAAAAAATCACCTATAGAATTCTTTTCTATAGGTGATTTTTTCATGAAGAATATTTCATCGTTAAATGTAATACCGCCACTTCATCCTCTTGATTTTTATAACTATGTTTCTTATTCGCTTCAAATTGAATGGAGTCAAACTCGTTTAATTCGTATACATCATTCTCCACTTGAATAGATACTTTCCCTTTCATTACCGTTACAAGCTCAATAGCACCTTCATGATGAGCTTCCGGTTCATATATACTATTCGCTCTTAAACAAGCACGGTGCATTTCCATCCCTGTCTCTTTCGTGTAACGGAACATCGTTTCTAAATGCCATGCTTGTCCTACATCTACTGCAAATCCTTCTCCGCAGCGCGCAACAGCTACAGGTTCTCCAACAACCATTAATCTCGATAAAGGAATTGATAACCCTTTCGTTATTTTCCAAATGACAGCTAACGTCGGATTCGTTTCTCCTCTTTCGATCTTTCCCAACGTTAATTTACTCACACCTGTTTTTTGGGCTAACTCTTCTAAACTTAATTTTTTTTCATTTCGAATTTGTCTTAATAACTGACCTACTTGCTGAATGACTTCTTTCGTTTGCATATCTTCATTTTCTTTCATCTATAAAACCACCTTAAAGTATAAAATAGTTTACTTTTATCACACTTAAGTATATTATACTATACATAATGATTTACTTCCAAAAGGAGTGTTATATTTCATGCGCGCAATATTATTAGGGCTTTTATCATCAGCCTTTTTTTCTGCAACCTTTATTATTAATAGAGCGATGAATGTATCTGGAACAAGCTGGGCTTGGACAGCTTCCTTCCGCTTTTTATTCGCTCTCCCTATTTTATTCCTTATCGTTTTATTTCGCAAAAACTTAAGAGGTTTATGGGAAGAGTTAAAAAAACATCCATTTATGTGGATTGGATGGGGTTCTGTTGCAGGGATTGGTTTCTATTCTTTATTAAGTTTCGCAGCTGTTTTTTCTCCAGCTTGGCTCGTTGCTGGAACTTGGCAAGTTACGATATTAGCAGGTTTACTTTTATCACCACTATTTTTCGTGAAAATAGAGACACAGTCAGGTACGAAACTTGTACGCGGAAAAATTCCACTTCGTAGTTTATATGTAGCATTATTTATTTTACTTGGTGTAATTTGTATGCAAGCAACTGCAGCAGGTCATATTACAATGACGCAGTTCATTTCGGGTTTTTTACCTGTCGTATTAGCTGCATTCTTATATCCGTTCGGCAATCGAAAAATGATGGAACTTGTTGGCGGACGTCTTGATACATTCCAACGTGTATTAGGAATGGCAATTGGAAGTCTTCCTATTACAATTCTCCTTGGTATATACGGCTTTGCCACTACGGGTATTCCATCATCAACTCAAATGCTTCAAGGTTTTTTGTTAGCACTATGTTCTGGAGTCATTGCGACGATGACATTCTTTTTTGCTACTGATTTAGCAAAAGACAATCTTGCTTTACTTGGAGCTGTTGAAGCAACACAAGCTGGAACGATGGTCTTTACCGTGCTTGGTGAGATTATTTTCTTGAATGGTTCATTCCCTGGTGGTCTTTCCCTACTCGGAATGATTATTATTATGTTAGGAATGGTTGCGAATAGTATTTTAAACCGTTCTGCTCCAGTCATTAAACAGAAAAAATCGGCATAAAAAAGAGTATGGTTCTATAACAATGAACCATACCCTTTTTATTGTCCCCCTATTTCGCCTTATCAGAATAGTATTTTATTGGCTGTTTATACTAAAACCTATGTTATAATACGTTTCATGCGCATTAATAGGAGGTAAATTATGTTAAAAAAAGCAATCGCTGAATTTATTGGTACATTTGTACTTGTATTATTCGGAACTGGAGTAGCTGTCACTGGCGGCGGAATTGAAGGAATTGGAACATTAGGAATCGCTATGGCTTTCGGTCTATCTATTGTAGCTATGGCATATAGCATTGGAACAATTTCTGGATGTCACATTAACCCAGCAGTATCTGTAGCTATGTTCATCAACAAAAGAATGAACGCTACGGAACTTTGTTATTATGTATTAGCTCAAATTTTAGGTGGTTTATTAGGAACTGCAACGTTAGTAACAATTTTACGCTCTGCTAAAACACCTTTAGATAATTTAGGACAAAATGGTTTTGGTACTCTTGGTTTATCTGGAGCATTTTTAGTTGAGTTCGTTTTAACTTTCGTATTTATTTTAGTAATCGTGGCTGTAACAGGTAAAAAAGGAAGTTCTTCTTTAGCAGGACTAGTAATTGGTTTCACATTAGTTTTAATCCACTTATTAGGAATTCCGTTAACTGGAACATCTGTTAACCCAGCTCGTAGTATCGCACCAGCTTTATTTGTTGGTGGAGAAGCACTTTCTCAACTATGGGTATTCATCGTAGCACCAATTCTTGGTGGTATCGTAGCAGCTGTTGTAGGGAAATTTATTTTAAATACTGAAAAATAGAATTTTCAATATTTCTGAATAAAAAAAGGCGAGCCCTCATTATGAGGAAGCTCGCTTTTTTATTCTTTCATTTTAGACTTTAAATTTGTAACTAATTGGTCTACTGTTACATTTGCAAGTACGTTTTCCATCGCTTCTTGCGCTTGCATCAAAATAATTTCTAATACTGATTGAATATTAGCTCCTACTGGACATTCAATGTTGGGATTTTCATGGAAGGAAAATAGCTGTCCTTCTTCTACTACTTCCACTGCTTTATATACATCAAGTAATGTAATTTCTTCTAAATCACGAGCAAGTGTCGTACCACCTTTACCAGCTTGTACATCAACAAGTCCTGCTCTCTTCAACATTCCTGTAATGCGACGAATCACAACTGGATTTGTATTCACACTACCAGCAATCCATTCAGAGGTACAGCGAGAGTTTCGATCTATCGCAAGTAACGTCAGCATATGAACACCTACTGTAAACCGACTACTAATTCCCATCTGCACACCCTCCTTTGTATTCATTCTATTAAAAGACAACTCTTATTATTATATACTATTTTTAATTTATACATAAAGAAAAAGCATGATTCCATTAGAAAATCATGCTTTTCTCTCCTTATTGACGCTTTATAAATTTTGCTAAATCTTTAAATTTCACTTTGTCGGAGTAATTCATTACACCGTTTACGTAAATGCGACTTGTAACAGCATTTAATATACCAATTGTCGCCAATAAAACTATTAATGTTATCGTAATCTCTAACATACCTGCTTCACCGGCTACAATCCGTGAGAAGGTGACCATCGGTGTGAAAAACGGAACATACGAACTTACAACAACAATAGTACTATTCGGATCACTTAATGATTTAATACTAATGAAGAATGCAGCCATAATCAAAATCATTACCGGGAAAGATACAGCTTGTAAATCCTCTGTCTTAGACACAACAGCTCCAGCCGCAGCGTACATCATCGCATAAAGTAAATATCCCGTAATGAAATAGACAAGAAACATGCTTATAACCTTTGCATCTAATTTTGTAAAGTCAATTGGAACACCAAATAATGAGGCACTTTCTAAATCGACCCAACCTAGCAAATAAGGAATAAGGTAACCACACGTCAATATTACAAGTTGCAATAACGCCGTTGAAACAACCGCTAAAATTTTCGCATACATCATCGTAAGTGGCTTTACTTTCGGAAGCATTACTTCCATTACACGTGACGCCTTTTCAGATGCAATATTCATTGCGATTGTATTTCCGAAAGCTACAATAAACATATACAAAGCAAATGTAAAGAAATACGCAATTCCGAAAGAAGATGTACGATCTTTTATCGCTTCTTGCTTCACTTGAATTTCTGCTTGTAATTGCTGCGCAATTTCTGGTGAAACATTATTTTTTGCAATCGTCACCATCGTATATTGTTGTTTTAAATAGCCTGCCATAATTGCAGAAGTTGCTTGGCTTGGAAATCCATTATACATATATGTAACCGCTGGAGCCCCATCCTTTTCCGTCACATGGAATAGACCATCTAAATCGCCTTCTTCTACTTGTTTATGGTATTTATCAAAATCATTATTTGAACCAACCGTTATTTTTGCTGATGGTAATAGCTTATTTAGCTCTTCTTTTTGTACTTTGTATGTGGAGCTCTCTACTACAACTGCAATTTTATCTTTATCCTTATTTTTATCATCGCCTGTAGTAAAATGATTAAATGCAAAAATCCCAAACACAACTAAAAATAAAATCGCACTCGTAATTAATGATTTTTTAGATAAAAACGCTTCCCTAAAATAAAATGAAAATACATGAGAAAATTTACGCATCGTTATTTCGCCCTCTCTACAAAGATTTCGTTCAACGTTGGCTCTAACATTTTAAATTGTCGTAAGCTAACACCTTGTTCTTGCAATTGTTGCAAAATCTTTAGAGCTTCTGCATCGTCTTGTACTTTTACATAAAGAAGGCCTTGTTGTTTTTCATACGGGACTTGTATAGCTTCTAATCCCTTTTCATTCTCTGCTATATCTTCAATCGTTAAATTACGGAAACCGTATTCCTTCTTAATATCACTTAACTGTCCCTCTACAACTGCTTCACCCTTTTTCAAAATACATACATGCTGGCAAAAAGCCTCTACTTGCTCCATACGGTGACTTGATAAAATAATTGTCTTTCCGCTCTGTACTTGTTCTCCAATAATACTAGCTAACATCCCAGCATTAACTGGATCCAGTCCGCTAAACGGTTCATCCAAAATAAGAAGTTCAGGATTATGAAGAAGGGCAGCAATTAATTGGATTTTTTGCTGATTCCCTTTTGAAAGCTCTCCAGCCGTCTTAAATTTATATTCTGGTATTGCTAATCGCTCTAACCAGTGATCGATAGCAATATCTACTTCTTTCTTCGTCATTCCTTCTAATCTACCAAAATAACGCAATTGATCTATTACTCTACTTTTTGTATATAAACCTCTCTCCTCTGGTAAATATCCAATTGTCACCCCGCTATTACCAAATGTTTTTCCATCCCATGTAATAGAGCCTTCATTAGGTGTTAATAATCCAAGAAGCATCTTGATTGTTGTTGTTTTCCCTGCACCATTTCGTCCAAGCAATCCTAGCACTTCACCTTTTGGTAACGAAATTTGCAAACCGTTAACTGCTTTTGATTCTCCAAATAGTTTCGTTAAATTTTGAATTTGTAAACTCAAAGTATAAAGCCTCCCCTTTAGTATCATTCGTACTCTCTGTTAAATCCTATGATTGTTCAGAATGAAATATAGTACTATATTTCATTCTCTTATATGTATCACTACACCTAATCCATCATTTGTTTCATTTAGTTAAAACTGTAAATAAAAACCTTATTTCTGTCAATTATAATTGTCATTACAACAATACAACTTGTCAAAACAGGTATTATTATTTAACTCACCTTTCTAATATAGGACAGACTACTATATATACAAAAGACAATATGCAAATGTTCATAAAAAAAATATTATTTTTCGATATATAATATTAAATGATTTTCTAACATCAAGGAGGATACATATGAAGATGAAGAGGGGCATTACCACTTTATTATCTGCAGCAGTTCTATCTACATCACTTGTAGCATGTTCAGGAACACCAGAGAAAACAGTGGCAAAAGAAGAAAAAGTAAAATTAACAGACCAGCAATTAATGGCTGATTTATGGTATCAAACAGCTGGTGAAACGAAAGCACTTTACTACCAAGGATACAATATTGGTCAATTGAAGCTTGATGCAGCTCTTGCAAAAGGGACAGAGAAAAAACCTGCTATCGTACTTGATTTAGATGAAACTGTTTTAGACAACAGTCCTCATCAAGCAATGAGCGTAAAAACAGGAAAAGGCTATCCTTACAAATGGGATGACTGGATTAATAAGGCTGAAGCTGAGGCCCTTCCAGGCTCAATTGATTTCTTAAAATATACAGAATCTAAAGGTGTAGATATTTACTACATCTCAAATCGTAAAACGAACCAACTAGATGCAACAATTAAAAACCTTGAGCGTGTAGGTGCTCCTCAAGCAACGAAAGAACATATATTACTACAAGATCCAAAAGAAAAAGGAAAAGAAAAACGCCGTGAACTCGTTTCACAAACACATGATATTGTCTTATTCTTCGGTGATAACTTATCTGATTTCACTGGTTTTGATGGAAAATCTGTAACAGATCGTAATCAAACAGTAGCAAATTCAAAAGCACAATTTGGTGAGAAATTCATTATTTTCCCGAATCCAATGTATGGTGATTGGGAAGGCGCTTTATATGATTATGATTTCAAAAAATCAGATGCAGAAAAAGATAAAATTCGTCGTGACAACTTAAAATCATTTGATACAAAATAAAAGAGGATGGCTTTCGCCACCCTCTTTTATTTTTCCTTCTCTGTTAAAGGCAAGATAAACACTTCCACACGTCTATTCTTTGCCTTTCCTTCTTGTGTATCATTTTTATCAATTGAACGATATTCTCCATAACCAATTGCACTAAAACTTTCTGGTGGCAACTCTTTATTTTGAAGCAATACTTGCATAAAATTCACAGCGCGCTGTGTACTCAATTCCCAGTTTGATGCAAATTTTGCATTCGCAATCGGAACATTATCAGTGTGACCAGATACAGTTATTTCACGAGGAGCTGCTGAAACAAGTACATTAGACATTTCTTTTGCAATTCCCAATGATTCCAACTTTACATCTGCTTTCCCCGAATCAAACAGCACATTCTCTAGTATTGTCACCATTAATCCCTTTTCAGTTAATTTAGTTTGAAAAGCAGAGGATAATTGGTTCTCATTAATATATTGATCAATCTTTTTTTGTAATGCTTTTAACTCAGCCATCTCTTTTTTTTCTTCGGCTCTAGCTTCTTCTTGTTTTTTTTCTTGTTCCGCCTCAAGACCACTTGCTGATAATCCTTTTTCATCATTTGGCTTTTGATCACTTAAAAACTCTTTATTTCCTGTTCCACCTGCTAGTTCACTGCGAAAAGCTACTGCCATCTGTTTAAATTTCTCAGCATCTATACTACTCATTGCAAATAAAACAATAAACAATGCAAACAACAGCGTTAGCATATCAGCATACGGAATTAACCACGTTTCATCAATATGTTCGTCATGCTTTTTCTTTTTATTTCTTCTATTCTTCCTACTCCGCATTTTTTTCCGCTCCTTTTTCTAGCTTTTTACGCTCAGTTGCAGAAAGCGCACCTAAAATGCGGTTTTTCATAATAAATGGATATGTACCTTCTTGTAACATTAATAAACTATCAATAATTAAACGTTTCTTCTCTAATTCAGCGGCAGACTTTTGCTTTAATTTATTTGCAAATGGATGCCATAACACGTAACCTGAAAAGATACCGAAAATCGTTGCAATAAATGCACCTGAAATAGCATGTCCTAGCTTTTCAATATCAGTTAAATTTCCAAGTGCAGCTACAAGACCAATAACAGCACCTAAAACCCCTAATGTCGGTGCATATGTACCAGCTTGAGAAAAAATTGCCGCTCCTTTTGCATGCCTTTCTTCAATTGCTTCTAATTCAGCTTCTAAAATTTGTTCTAAATTTTCTGCGGATACGCCATCAATCACAAATTTCATACCACGTAAAAGAAACTCATCTTCAATTTTATCTAATTGTTGTTCTAAAGACAAAA
The DNA here is from genome assembly GCF_001884205.1 of Bacillus sp. NH11B. Classification (NCBI taxonomy): domain Bacteria; kingdom Bacillati; phylum Bacillota; class Bacilli; order Caryophanales; family Bacillaceae; genus Bacillus; species Bacillus sp. NH11B. Next base: position 207,235 of record NZ_MAOG01000109.1, read on the forward strand.
TACCGTATTTTCTACTCTCAGATGTCCAATGAACAAATAACTCTAATAACTGTTCATAGCTTAAATCTTTTTTATTTGAACCAAAAAGAACTTTAAATAATTTTGGAACTTTTTTTAGTTGATTCATCGGAAATGCAATACATACTGCAGCAAACGTACCGACAAAAATAATTAGTGCCGCGGCAGGATTCAGTAAGGCCATTACGTCAGCGCCCTTGACGACCATTCCTACTACTATCGCCAATACTCCTAAAACGATTCCAATAATTGTTGCAAAATCCATTCCCATTCACCCCTATTCTGTACAAGAAGTCCTTCACCCTTTCTAATCATTAAATCTATCTATATGTATATATTACATAAAAAATGAATTTCATGAAAGATTAGAAATGAATTATATGAAAAAAACACTACAATTTCACACATTTTCTGACATTTTCTTTGCATTTCTATTACGTTATGGCTCTTATATTTCTTTTTCAATAAGCTAGACTTATAATAAAAACGATACATATTTTATTAAGAAAGGACTGTGATTACAAGGCATCATGAAAAAGATAATAATTGTTTCTGCCGCTACTATTGTAATCGGTATCACATCTTTCGCTTACTTTGGTTCTAAATCACCACTACAAAACGAGGTGAAGGCTGTCGAAAGTCAAAAACATAGTAACCATCAAAAAGAAGAGATTCCTGCTTTTCCAAAAGCTGATCATAATAAAAAGAAACTAGATGATAATTTTTCCGTTGTAACAAATCCAGATTCTGCTCTTGTATTAGTCAATAAACATCGTAAATTGCCAGATGGATACATTCCAAAAGATTTAACGAAACCGAACGTACCATTTACTAGTCCAAAAGATAAAGAGAAAACATTACTTCGTAAAGATGCTGCAGATGCGCTTAAGAAAATGTTCCAAGCAGCGAAAAACGAAGGGGTAGAACTTACAGCAGTTTCAGGTTACCGTTCTTACAAACGTCAACAGTCATTACATAATACATATATTAAACGCCAAGGAAAAACTGAGGCTAATTCGGTAAGTGCAATTCCTGGAACAAGTGAACATCAAACTGGTTTAGCAATGGATATTAGTTCAAAATCTGCTAAATTCCAATTAGAGCCTATCTTCGGAGAAACAGCAGAAGGAAAATGGGTTGCAGAACATGCCCATGAATTCGGCTTTGTCATCCGTTACTTAGAAGACAAAACAGAAACAACAGAATATTCATATGAACCGTGGCATTTACGCTACGTTGGTAATCCATACGCTACATACATATATAAACATCATTTAACATTAGAAGAAGCGATGGAAGACAAAAAATAAGAGAGCAAATTGCTCTCTTATTTTTCTTTCATTCTATTATTTTAGTAATTTTTCCTTCCATTCTTCAGGCCATGGTTCGCCTCTTCCCGTTTTTTTCGATGCTTGCACCATCATGCCGCGTCCAACTAAACAAACTTCTCCTTCTGCATTTTTGACCATATAGTGTAAATCTAATGAGGAATTCCCAACCGCTCCTGCCTTTACATATACTTTCAACTGCTCATCAAAATAAATTTGTTTAATAAAATTGCATTGTAGATCTGCGACGACTATCATCGTTTCTGATGATTCATGTGTCCATTCTTGCATAAATCCGAGTTCTTTAAACAATGCAATACGTGCTTCTTCAAAATATGTAAAAGCAACGACATTATTTACATGCCCAAACATATCTACTTCACCAAAACGAACTTTGACAGGGTTATAAAATGAAAAACCACTTTCCCATTGCTCAAAGTCTTCAATATAAGAAATCCTCTTCATTGCTACCTCTCCTTTTCGCCCTTAAAATAAACAGAATAAACAGAAAAATAAAGTTATAAATATTGCCTCTTCAACATGAAGAGGCAATATTTATTAATAGTTATTGTCGCTACCAAAGAAATCTTTGAACGATTGAATTGTTGTATCACGGTTTAATGCCGCAATTGAAGTTGTTAATGGAATACCTTTCGGACATGATTGCACACAGTTTTGAGAGTTACCACAGTTTGCAAGTCCTCCATCTCCCATAATTGCACGTAAGCGATCAGCTTTATGCATTTCACCCGTTGGATGTGAGTTGAATAAACGAGCTTGTGATAACGGTGCTGGTCCAATAAAGTCAGATTTACTATTTACGTTTGGACATGACTCTAAGCAAACACCACATGTCATACATTTTGAAAGTTCATATGCCCATTGACGCTTTTTCTCTGGCATCCTTGGTCCTGGTCCTAGGTCATACGTACCATCGATTGGAATCCAAGCTTTAACACGTTTTAACGCGTTAAACATACGGCTACGATCAACTTGTAAGTCACGTACAACTGGGAATGTCTTCATCGGCTTTAAGCGAATTGGTTGTTCTAACTGGTCAATAAGAGCTGTACATGATTGACGTGGTTTTCCGTTAATCACCATCGAACAAGCACCACATACTTCCTCTAAACAGTTCATATCCCATGCAATCGGAGTCGTTTGGTTCCCTTTTGAATCAACAGGATTACGACGAATTTCCATCAACGCTGAAATAATATTCATATTTGGACGATACGGAATTTCAAACTCTTGGTCAAATTCTTGTGCATCTGGTCCATCTTGTCTCGTAATGATGAGGCGGATTGTTTTCTCAGACATGTTGTTTATCCCCCTTCTCTTCACCCTTAGCAGCTACATCGTGTTTTGAAGAATAGTCACGTTTACGTGGTTTAATTAATGAAACATCCACTTCTTCGTAATGGAATGCTGGTGCTTTTCCTTCTCCCTCAAATTTCGCCATCGTAGTTTTTAAGAAGTTTGCATCATCACGATTTGGGAATTCTGGTTTGTAATGCGCTCCGCGGCTTTCATTACGGTTATATGCGCCAATTGTAATAACACGCGCTAACTCGAACATATTTGCAAGTTGGCGTGTAAATGAAGCACCTTGGTTACTCCATCTTGCTGTATCGTTAATGTTAATGCGTTTGTAACGTGCCATTAACTCTTCGATTTTCGCATCAGTTTCTAGTAACTTTTTATTTTCACGAACTACTGTAACGTTATCTGTCATCCATTCTCCAAGCTCTTTATGAAGAACATACGCATTTTCGTTACCATCAAGCGTTAAAATATTGTTAAATTTCTCTGTTTCGATTAATTCATTTTGCTCATATACAGTAGATGAAACAGCATCAGATGATTTAGAAAGACCTTTCATATACTCAATTGCGTTTGGTCCTGCTACCATACCACCGTAAATTGCTGATAATAGTGAGTTTGCACCAAGGCGGTTACCACCGTGCATAGAATAATCACACTCACCTGCTGCAAATAAACCTGGAATACTTGTCATCTGCTTGTAATCAACCCATAGTCCGCCCATTGAATAGTGAACCGCTGGGAAGATTTTCATTGGTAGTTTACGAGGATCATCACCTGTAAACTTCTCATAGATTTCAATAATTCCACCAAGTTTAATATCTAGTTCTTTCGGATCTTTATGAGAAAGATCTAGATATACCATGTTTTCACCGTTAATACCTAGTTTTTGCTCTACGCAAACATCAAAGATTTCACGAGTTGCAATATCACGAGGTACAAGGTTTCCGTAAGCTGGATATTTGTCTTCTAAGAAGTACCATGGCTTACCATCTTTATATGTCCAAACACGCCCACCTTCACCACGTGCGGATTCACTCATAAGACGTAACTTATCGTCTCCAGGAATTGCCGTTGGATGGATTTGAATGAACTCACCGTTCGCATAATATGCACCTTGTTGATATACAGCAGATGCTGCTGTACCTGTATTGATAATAGAGTTAGTTGATTTTCCAAAGATGATACCAGGGCCCCCTGTTGCCATAATCACGGCATCAGCTTGGAAACTTTTAATCTCCATAGTTTGTAAGTCTTGTGCGACGATTCCTCGGCACACACCTTCATCATCAACAACAGCTCGTAAGAAATCCCAACCTTCGTATTTCGTTACAAGTCCCGCTACTTCATGACGACGTACTTGCTCATCTAATGCGTATAGTAATTGTTGACCAGTTGTTGCGCCAGCAAATGCTGTACGGTGATGTTGTGTTCCACCAAAACGACGGAAATCAAGAAGTCCTTCTTCCGTACGGTTGAACATAACACCCATGCGGTCCATTAAATGAATAATACCTGGTGCTGCTTCACACATCGCTTTAACTGGCGGTTGGTTCGCTAAGAAGTCCCCACCATAAATTGTATCGTCAAAGTGGATCCATGGAGAATCCCCTTCACCTTTTGTATTTACGGCACCGTTAATTCCACCTTGGGCACATACAGAATGTGAACGTTTTACTGGTACTAAAGAAAATAGTTCAACATTTACTCCTGCTTCTGCCGCTTTAATCGTTGCCATTAAGCCGGCCAAGCCACCGCCGACTACTATAAGTTTCCCTTTCATGCTCTCCCACTCCTTACTGGTTTGCTAGCTGTGGATCGATGAACGCTAATAATGCACTCACACCTACATAAGATAGACCTAAGAAAATAGCTAATGTTACATAAGTAGAGATTCTTTGTGAACGTGGAGATACTGTAATTCCCCAGCTTATGCAGAATGTCCATAGTCCATTTGCAAAGTGGAAAATCGTTGAAACAACACCAACTAAATAGAAACCAAACATAAATGGGTTGTTTAAAATATCTGCCATCATATCATAGTTTACCTCTTTACCTAACAATGCTTGAATACGAGTTTCCCAGACGTGCCAAGAAATGAAAATCAGCGTAACGATACCTGAAATTCTTTGGAAGACGAACATCCAGTTACGGAAATAACCGTAAGATACCGCATTGTTCTTAGCTGTAAATGCAATATATAAGCCATATATAGCATGGTACAGTATAGGTAAAAAGATGATGAAAATTTCTAGCGCATACCGGAATGGAAGGAGCTCCATAAAGCCTGCAGCTTTGTTAAAAGCCTCTGCTCCTCTTGTTGCAAAGTTGTTTACAATTAGATGTTGCGTCAAAAAGACACCAACCGGGATGACCCCCATTAATGAGTGCCACTTACGAAACGTATACTCGCGGCCTTTCATGTCCCCATTACCCCCTTGAATGTTTGACTGCTGTTTTCAGATTAATTTATAACAATAATGTTTTTTCACTATTGGCATAAGAAAAACTGAAAAAATTATTCGAAATATTTCAGCATAATTTGATAACAAGTTCATTTTACCCCTATTTTTGTCGAAGCGTCAAGAAAACGTATACATAATTTGCATATAATTTGCCAATTCTTTTTTTCTTCTTAGACATTCAGATTTCCCTAAAGAAAAATCTGTTTTTATAAATGAAAAATGTTATATAATAATCCCTATAGAAAGAGGGGAATATTGTGAGCAAAAATACAATCGATATAACATCTTTAGAGGATGTTTCATTGAACGCCTTCGCTTATGAATTGCTACGTGAAGAATTACTACCTGATTTAATTGGTAACGATTTAGACGGTATTTTATACTGGTCCGGCAGAAACCTTGCAAGAAAATATCCGCTAGAAACAATTGAAGAAGTCATTCAGTTTTTTGAAAAAGCTGGTTGGGGCACTTTAAGCATCGTTGAACATAAACGTCGTGAAATGCAGTTCCAACTTAAAGGTACGCTTATTACTGAGCGTCAAAAACAAAAGAGACATTCTTCTTATCAATTAGAAGCTGGATTTATCGCCGAGCAAATTCAAAGACAAAGAAACGTCGTTGCAGAGTCCTACGAAGAACAAAAGAAACGTTCAGACTCTATTACATTTCTTGTTAAATGGGATATTAAAGATCTCATTGAAGCGTAGCATCTACCTACAGTCAACTAGACATATAAGTTTAGTTGACTTTTTTGTATATTCATTCAGATGAGTTTATTTTAAATCTTCAGAAATTATATCAAAAAACAGAAGACGTTGTAAACTACAACGTCTTCTTATCTGTTAAATAAGTGTATATCGCCTCTGCAACATTTTTCGGCATACCTGCTTCGACAAATTCAGCTATGGAAGCTTCTTTCATCTTTTTTAACGAGCCAAAATGTTTTAACAATACCTTTTTGCGTTTATCGCCGATTCCTGGAATATCATCTAATGCTGATTGAATGACCGATTTCCCGTGCAACTGGCGATGGAATGTAATTGCAAATCTATGCACTTCATCTTGAATGCGTTGCAATAAATAAAATTCTTGGCTGTTCCTCTCAAGCATCACAGGTTCAGGCGGATCTCCAATGATTAAATGTGATGTTTTATGTTTGTCATCTTTTACAAGCCCTGCCATTGGAATATATAATCCGAGTTCATTCTCCAGAACATCACTTGTAGCGGCCAGATGGCCTTTTCCACCATCAATAATGATTAAATCTGGTAAAGGTAAATTCTCTTTAAGCGCCCTCGTATAACGGCGTCTTACAACTTCCCTCATAGATTCGTAATCATCAGGACCTTGAACCGTTTTAATTTTATATTTCCGATATTCTTTCTTTGCTGGTTTCCCATCGATAAAAGCAATCATTGCGGAAACGGGATTTGTCCCTTGAATATTCGAGTTATCAAATGCTTCAATACGATATGGGGTTTCAATACTAAGCTGCTTCCCTAAATTATCAATGGCTTTAACCGTCCGCTCTTCATTACGTTCAATTAAGTAAAATTTCTCTTCTAGTGCAATTTTTGCGTTTTTATTTGCTAATTCTACAAGATCTTTTTTCTTACCACGTTTCGGCTGTGTCGCTTCAACTTCTAAAAAGCGCTCTACTAATTCTGAATCTATACTTCCTGGAACGACAATTTCCTTCGGTTTAAAGTGACTACTGTTTTCATAAAATTGACCGATAAACGTTAAAAATCCCTCTTCTGGTTCATCATAGATTGGAAACATAGAAACATCACGCTCAATTAACTTTCCTTTTCTAACAAAGAAAACTTGAACACACATCCACCCTTTATCAACCGCATATCCAAACACGTCACGATCCACTAAGTCACTCATAATCATTTTTTGTTTTTCCATAATCGCATCAATATGAGCAATTTGATCGCGCAACTCTTTCGCCCGTTCAAACTCTAGTTTCTCTGAAGCCTCATACATCTTTGTTTCTAATTCTGATCGAACTTCTTTATGTCCACCATTTAAAAACTTAATAATTTCATCTACAATTTCTTTATTTTTCTCTTCCGTTACTTCTTTCACACAAGGCGCTAAACATTGGCCCATATGATAATATAAGCAAACTTTATCTGGCATATTTGAGCATTTACGAAGCGGATACATACGATCTAATAATTTCTTTGTTTCATGAGCTGATTGCGCATTTGGATAAGGACCAAAATACTTTCCTTTATCCTTTTTTACATTTCGCGTAATGAGTAAGCGTGGCTGTTTTTCAGCTGTAATTTTAATGAAAGGATATGTTTTATCATCTTTTAATTGAATATTATATTTTGGATCATACTTTTTTATTAAATTTAACTCTAAAATAAGAGCCTCCAAATTTGAGGAGGTTACGATATATTCAAAGTCAACAATTTCTCCTACAAGCCGAAGTGTTTTCCCATCATGTGAACCAGTAAAGTACGAGCGCACACGATTTTTTAGTACTTTTGCCTTACCGACATATATAACCGTTCCTTGCTTATCTTTCATTAAATAACAACCAGGTTGATCTGGTAAAATAGCCAACTTCTCTTTCAAATGTTCGTGCACTCGTCACCCTCCATTTCTACATGCTTAGCATTTTTATTTTCACATGAAAACATACTATGCCAAAACACCCAACATACGTTCTTTTATTGTAACTGAAAGGTTATAAAAAAGAAAATAAAAAAAGCTACCAAATGGTAGCCTCTTTATTTTAGAAGTGTTTAGAAACTAATTCTACTAACGCTTCTTTCGGTTTATAACCTAACGCTTGATCAACTACTTTACCGTCTTTTAATACGAAAAGAGCTGGAATGCTCATTACTTCGAATTGACGAGCAGTTTCTTGGTTTTCATCAACGTCTACTTTTACTACTTTTACTTTTTCGCCTAGTTCTGCATCAATTTCCTCTAATACAGGAGCGATCATTTTACAAGGTCCACACCAAGGTGCCCAGAAATCTAATAATACAACACCTTCGCTAGTTTCAGCTGCGAAGCTTTGGTCATTTGCGTTTACAATTGCCATTTTATTTCCTCCTTCAAGTATATTCTACCAAGAGTATATCATTAACTTATATACGTGGCGAATAATATGTATCGTTATGTATTGTAACAAAAAAATGTTCCTTTATACTATATAAAAATACGGATTAAATACTAAAAAGGTGAGAGACAGGGGATCCCTCACCTTTTTCTATATATAGGGGTACTTCACTTAGAACTCAAGGGTACTCAAATCATGAATGTACTTTTAACTTTTTAAATTCTTCTGTTAAAAGAGGTACAACTTCAAATAGGTCACCAACAATACCATAGTCAGCTACTTTGAAGATACTTGCTTCTGGATCTTTATTAATCGCAACAATTATTTTTGAGTTAGACATACCAGCTAAATGCTGAATCGCACCAGAGATACCGCACGCAATGTATAGGTCTGGCGTAACAACTTTACCAGTTTGACCAATTTGTAATGAGTAATCACAATACTCAGCGTCACAAGCACCACGAGATGCCCCAACAGCGCCGCCTAATACGTCAGCTAACTCTTTTAATGGTTTAAATCCTTCTTCACTCTTCACACCGCGTCCACCTGCGATAATAACTTTCGCTTCAGAAAGATCAACACCTTCTGCAGTTTTACGGACGACATCTTGAATGATTGTACGTAAATCTTTTACATCAACTGTAATAGAAGATACATCACCACTGCGAGACTCATCTTTTTCAAGCGTTGTAATGTTATTTGGACGCACTGTCGCAAATAAGATACCATCTGTTACAATCTTCTTCTCGAACGCTTTACCAGAGTAAATTGGACGAGTGAAGATAACATTTCCACCTTCAACTTCTAAAGCAGTTACGTCAGAAACTAAACCAGCTTCAAGCTTTGCTGCTAATTTTGGTGATAAATCTTTACCAAGTGCTGTATGTCCAAATACAATACCTTCTGGATTTTCTTCAGCATATACAGCTAAAAACGCTTGCGCATAACCATCAGACGTATATGATTTTAATTTATCATTTTCAACTGTCACAACGCGATCTGCACCGTAATGAATCAATTCATTTGCAAAAGAGGCAACGCTGTCTCCAACTAGAAGACCTACTACTTCACCGCCTTCTGCAATTGTTTTTGCTGCTGCTACCGCTTCAAACGAAACGTTACGTAGCGATCCATCACGAACTTCACCCATTACTAATACTTTACGAGCCATAGATTTTCCCTCCTGCATATATAATTTCGTATTTTATTAGATTACTTTCGCTTCTGTATGGAGCAACGATACAAGTTCTTTTACTTGATCTTGCAGCTCGCCTTGTAACACTTTTCCTGCATCTTTCTTAGGAGGCAAATAGATTTCAATTGTTTTTGTTTTTGCTTCCACATCATCTTCTTCTAGATCTAAATCATCTAATTCTACTTCTTCTAGTGGCTTTTTCTTCGCTTTCATAATGCCTGGAAGTGATGGATAACGCGGTTCATTTAAACCTTGTTGCGCTGTTACTAAGACTGGTAATGATGTTTCGATTACTTCTGTATCTCCTTCAACATCACGCTCAATCTTCACATTTGTACCGTCAATTTCAAGCTTTGTAATTGTCGTTACGTATGGAATGTTTAACGCTTCAGCCACGCGTGGACCAACTTGTCCAGATGCGCCGTCAATCGCAACGTTCCCGCCTAAAATTAAATCTACTTCTTTATCTTTTAAATATTCAGCAAGTACTTTTGCTGTCGTGAACTGATCACCGTTTTCAACATCATCTTCAATATTGATTAATACCGCTTTATCGCAGCCCATCGCTAACGCAGTACGAAGTTCTTTCTCACTATCCTCGCCACCAACTGTTACAACAGTAACCTCTCCACCTTGTGCATCTCTTACTTGAATTGCTTCTTCAATCGCATATTCGTCGTAAGGGTTGATGATGAATTCCGCTTCGCCATCATAAATTGCACCGTTTTTAATTACGATTTTTTCTTCTGTATCAAATGTTCGTTTCATGAGTACGTAGATGTTCATTCCATTTACCCCCTTGTTTTTCAGAAAGATTCTATCAATTTTAAAATTCTGTTAATTTATATAAAAAAAATAATTGGACTACCTACCACTAAATGAAGGCTTACGTTTTTCTAAAAACGCTGCTACACCTTCTCTTCCATCTTCACTCGTAAACACTTCACCAAAAATCTGTGATTCCCGCTGTACACCTTCATAATAATGAGACGATTTTGTCGTTTGTAATAACTCTAGCACAGCACGAGTTGTTGCTGGACTTTTTCCAGCAATCTGTTTTGCAATTTTAAGCGTATCTTCTAAAATAGATTCCTCAGAAAATACCCCGTTAACAAGCCCCCATTGTAATGCTTCTGCACCAGTAATTGGTGTACTTGTTAACATCATTTCACAAGCTTTCGCTTTACCAACATAACGCGGTAAACGCTGTGTACCTGCAAAACCAGGAATTAATCCAAGTGTTAATTCAGGTAAACCAAGCTTTGTACTTTCAGTTACAAAGCGCATGTGGCAAGACATAGCAAACTCCAGGCCGCCGCCAAGTGCCGCTCCATGAATTGCCGCAATAACTGGTTTTGAACATTTTTCAACACGCTCAAACGTAACTTGTCCAAGCTGTGCTAATTCTGTCGCTTGCTTCGCTTCAGTAACAGATGTAAATTCTTTAATATCTGCTCCAGCTGAGAAGAAACGCCCTTCACCATGTAGAACAACAACACGAATGTTATCATCCTTTTCCACTTGATCGATTAATTCAGTAACGTCATGCATAACTTGTGAAGACATTGCATTAGCTGGCGCATGATTTAGCGTCGCCACCGCAATATGGTCTTCAACTTTTACAGATAGGAATTTCAACATGATCCCTCCCATTATTGACGATAACCACAAGCTGCACTAAGTAGCCCATGTACCGTTTTCGAAAGTGCGACCAGATCATACTTATGATCGCTCATTACCCAATTGGTCACAACTTCATCCACTGTTCCAAAGATCATTTGTCTTGCCACGCGAACATTTAAATCCGCCTGGAATTCACCTTGCTTTATACCTGTTTCTAAAATCTCATCCATAACTTGTAAGTAGCCTTTTAATACTTCATTTATTTTAAGGCGCAAGTCTTGATTGGACTGTCTTAGCTCTAATTGCGTAACTATAGCAAGAGGATCATTTTGCGACAACAGCAAGAAGTGCGTTTCTACCAACATGAATAACTTCGCTACAGCGCTTTCAATTCCTGCTGTTTTTTGACGAATTGTTTCAACAAATTCTCCCATCTTCTCTTGGAATAAGGATATTAATATATCTTCTTTATTTTTAAAATATAAATAAATCGTGCCATCAGCTACCCCAGCTTGCTTTGCAATTTTAGAAACTTGCGCTTGATGGTATCCATTCTCTGCAATCACAATGACTGCTGCATCAATAATTTGATTGTATTTCGGTCTATTTTTCTTCACTTTACTGTCCCCTTCAAGAAGATGACTGAATGAATAGTCATTCATATTCTTATAATACTGACTATTTAGAAAAGTGTCAATCCTATTTTTTCAAAAAGAAAGGGCCTTAGCCCGTTTGCTCATCCTCATTCTTTCTTTTCTCTTCATCTATTAGGACACGGCGTAAAATTTTTCCGACTGTCGTTTTCGGCAGTTCCTCTCTAAACTCATATACTTTCGGCACTTTATAAGCCGCTAAATATTTACGCGCAAACTGGTTTAATTCTTCCTCAGAACACTCCATACCTTCTTTTAACACAACAAATGCTTTAACTGTTTCTCCTCGGTACGGATCGGGAATTCCAATCGTCACTACTTCTTGCACTTTTTCATGCTCATATAATACTTCTTCTACTTCACGAGGATACACATTAAATCCACTCGCAACAATCATATCTTTCTTACGATCTTTCACATAGAAAAATCCATCTTCATCCATGTAACCAACATCCCCTGTATGGAGCCATCCGTCTTGTAATACAGCTGCTGTTTCTTCTGGCTTATTCCAATACCCTTTCATAATTTGAGGACCCTTTACAACAATCTCACCAATTTCACCCGGAGGTAAAGCCTCTCCAGTTTCAAGTGACATAATGTTTGCCTCTGTATCTGGCCACGGCACACCAATACTTCCTGGCACGCGTTTTTCCCACAAAAAATTCCCATGTGTAACTGGCGACGACTCCGTTAATCCATAACCTTCTACCAATTTTCCACCTGTAACTCTCTCAAACTCTTCCTGTACTTCTACAGGAAGCGGGGCAGATCCACTAATACAAGCCTCGATAGAAGAAATATCATATTCTTTTAAGAGGGGACTATTTAATAGAGCAATATAAATGGTTGGTGCCCCTGGAAATAGTGTGACTTTATGTTTTTTTATTGCTTCAAAAACCATTTTCATATCAAACTTCGGAATCAGCACCATTTTATATCCTTGCATAATACTTAAATTCATTACAGCTGTCATCCCATACACATGAAAGAACGGAAGAACACCAAGAATTACTTCTTCTCCTTCTTTACAATTATATAGCCAATGAGCTCCCATTAAAGTGTTCGAAACAAGGTTTTTATGCGTCAACATAACCCCTTTTGGAAATCCCGTTGTTCCCCCTGTATACTGCAAAAGAGCTAGATCATTTTCAGGATCACAAGGAACTTCAACATTAACAGTACTTTCTCGTTCTACTGATTTCCATAGATGAATCGTTTCACTTTCCGACACATTCACCACAAGATTTGCCTGCTTTTTTTGTACAAATGGATAAAGTAAATTTTTAGGGAAGGGTAAAAAGTCCGCAATACGGGTTACGATAATATGTTCAATTTTTGTAGTAGCTTGAACATTCGTTACTCTTGGAAACACTAAATCGAGACAAAGAATTACTTTTGCTCCCGAGTCATGAAGCTGATATTCTAATTCTCTTTCTGTATATAGTGGATTTGTTTGTACTACGATACCTCCCGCAAGTAATGTACCATAATAACCAATTACAGATTGCGGACAGTTCGGCAACATAATAGCAACCCGATCACCCTTTTCCACACCTAGCTTTTGAAGATAATTTGCAAACCTTTTCACCTTATCGTGGAAGTCTGAAAATGTAATATCCTTCCCTAAAAAGTGAAGCGCTTTCTTTTCTGGATAACGAGAAGCCACCTGTTCCACATATCCATGAAGCGGCTGAATATCATAAGAAATCGTACTTGGAATTTCCTCTGGATAACTTTTCAACCATGGTTTTTCCACCTTCATTCCCCCTTCAAATACATAAAAAATAAATGAATGTTCATTCATGATGGTTGTTTTCATTATATTATAGTCGCCATAGCGTTACAATCATAATATTCTGACTTTTATATAACTATGCTTCACTCCATTAACTTCTTATTATATGTATAAACTCTCCTAATCTATAAAAGAATAAGAGAGTTATTATTTAGCTTAATCTTATTATCGTTAACACAGCTCCTGGTGTAGTTGTTGATAATGTGGCAACAGCTAACAAACCAAATAGTTGCAAACTAATAGCATCTCCTGCTGCAAGAGTTGTAATAATTGTTGCACTAAATGATGTGGTTGCTAACGCAGGAGCATTGATCGTCCCAGCAAGTGGTGCTCCATTAATTGTAATCCGTGAACTGACTAATAATGAAGCCGTTATATTAATCGTATATGAAATATAATAATTCCCAGCATTTGCAACCGTAAATACTGTGTTCCCACCAGAAACAGTAATTCCTGGACCGATGTTTTGATTATTTGGAAGTGGGACATTTGTTCCACCAAGAAGTACCGATATCGCTGTTCCCGACGTATTATTTGCAAATGCATACGTCGCCGTGATACTCGTACCTGTTACTCCCGTTGGACCCGTTGTTCCTGTTGCTCCCGTTACTCCTGTCGCTCCCGTTGGACCCGTTGCTCCTGTTGAGCCCGTTGCTCCTGTCGCTCCCGTTGGACCCGTTGCTCCTGTTGAGCCCGTTGCTCCTGTTGCTCCCGTCGGACCCGTTGCCCCTGTTGCTCCCGTTGCTCCTGTTGCTCCCGTTACTCCTGTCGCTCCCGTTGGACCCGTT
>NZ_MAOG01000110.1:0-64911 GCF_001884205.1 Bacillus sp. NH11B
ATCTAGAGTAGAATCAAGATTAAGATCTAGAGTAGAATCAAGATTAAGATCTAGAGTAGAATCAAGATTAAGGTCTAGAGTAGAATCAAGATTAAAATCTAGAGTAGAATCAAGATTAAGATCAAGATTAAGATCAAGATTAAGATCTAAATTAAAATCAAGATTAATATTAATAATATAATTTAAATAAATTTTTTGGAGAATAACAAATAATGATCAACAGGTCAATATAGAGAGGGAATTAAACATGAAACAAGGTAAGGTAATGTCTGAATTACTAGTACCCTATATGATATATAGGCATGTAATAGGAAACTCGCCTACAACTGATACTTACGATAATCGTTTATTGTGGCAAAAAGTTGGTTACTTAAGCCAACAGATGGGGTTACCATTAGATGAATTTAACTTTAATTGGCATTTAGCAGGTCCATATTCAAGCAGTTATACTAGTGTTTTGTATGGCATTAGAGATAATGTGGGTACAGTTTCTAATCAAGCTAATGAGTTTACATTAAACCCCGGAGCGAAACAAAAATTAAATATTTTAAAAGAACTTGTAAATAAATGCCCAGAAGATATGACAGTGGCAAAGTGGTCTGAGTTACTAGCTTCCATACATTATTTATCAAAAAATGGTGCAAGAACAAAAGAACAAACAATAAAAAAATTATTAAGATTAAAGCCATTTTTTAATAACCTTAGAGTAAATAATTATGCCTGGAGTCTGTTAGAAAATAGCAGTTTGTTATAAAATGGAACTTAAGTGTAAAAACTTAAGTTTTATTTTGTGTAGGTGAAAATAATTATGAATCCATCAGAACAAGCATTGGAAAAATTTTTAGAACTCAAAGATGAGTTAGTCAGGTGTAACAATCAAGTTTTGAACGAAGCCAATACAAGATTAAAAATAATCGATACCATATTTATCGATATACTTGGCTGGAGTAAAGAAGCTATGGACCTCGAATTTAGCATGGGAGATAGTGCTGAAGTTCAACAACATAAGCAGTTATTTGCAGATTATTTATTGGACGCAGAACAAAATAAATTTATTGTCGAAGCAAAAAAAAATGGTAGGTATTTTAAAATACCAAATACAAAAAAAAGAATATATTCAAGTAGAGGAGTTTTGCGTAAGTACGACAGTAATGCCTCATTTATGGATCAGGGAATAAAATATACGAAAAAAGTTGGTATGCCTTTTTGTGTGTTGTCTAATGGTTTACAATTCATTATTATCCGTAATACGCGGGTTGAGCAGACAAGGGATGTTATAGTATTCCGAGATATAGAAGAAATTGAAAGTAATTTTATTCAATTTTGGGACATCCTCAGTCCGTATTCAAATGGTGCGCTGATTCTAGATGAAATTTTTGCAAGACCCGATGAACAGCGGCCAAAACCTTTACATGAAAAAAGAATTTTTGATTCGTTGTTTAATAAATATGATCAATTTAAATTAAATCCAATTAAGGGTGCAACGGAAGATTATATTAGAAAATATTTTGATGAATTAACTAGTGATTCTCAGGTTGAAATCCTAAAAGAATGCTATTGTGACTCAAATCAAAGATTTTTGAGTTTGCAAACATCATTAAAAAATCGTCTTCAATCAAAGCCTATTGAAGCAATAACAAGAGCTACCGTAAAAGATAAGTTTCAGGATTACGGAAATGTTCAAGATAGGTATTTGGAGAAAATAAAGGAACCGGATGGCTCTGTTTTCGTACTAGTTGGTGGTGTTGGTGCAGGCAAATCCACCTTTATCAGTCATTTCTATCACTATGGATTAACGGAACAAAATAGAAAAAATATTATCTGGATTAAGATGGATTTTCTTGACTTCGCATCACCTATTAACAAACTTGATGAATGGATAACAAATGAAATATATAAAATATTATTTAAATCAGGTATGTATTCGGATTTGAAGTTAGAAGAATATGAAGTTAAAAAGTTGATTTATGAAGAGGAAGTACAGAAATTAATTAGTGGAATGCCACCTTTTATGAAAAAGAATGAAGAGAAAGTAGAAACTGAAATATATAATCTGATTACAGAGCAGGAAAAGAACAGGGAAGAGCATTTATCTAGTGTTTTCAGTTACTTAAGAAATAAATTGGGTAAGAAAATATGTTTTGTTTTTGATAATACGGACCAAAAAACTTATGAAGAACAAAAGGAAATCATTTTTAACTCATTTAAAAGGGCAAATATTTATAAAAGTATTGTAATAACAGCAATAAGATTGGAACAGTATTTTACATTTATGAACAAGGCAACATTTGATGCTTATCAACCAAATATATTTAGAATTGAACCACCGCGTGTAAAGGAATTATTAAGAAAACGTCTAGAAGCTTCTTTGAAATATCCAAGAGAAAATTTTTATTTGGAAATCAAGGGGAAATCAATTTCAGTTCCTATTTCAAAGTTTGTGAAATTATTAGATAATACTTTGAATAATGTTCCTGACGTATCTTCTGAAGAACTCATCGTAAGTTTATCTGGAAATGATATGAGAAGGTCTCTTTTACTATTTAAAAAATTTATTCAATCAGGGAATACAAAATTGTACGAAAAAATAGGTTTAATAAAAAACTTAGAACAAGAGATAATGGAGTTCGAAGATATTTTTGATGGAATTGCTTTAGGAGATAATCGGTTTTATCATTCTGAGGATTCAGGTATTTATAACATTTTTAATATATATGATGATGGTTTGTACTCTCATTTCTCAGGAATTTACATTCTTAAATATTTGGAGGAGAAAGAAAAACATTACGAACAACAAAACGGCTTTATAGATTTGGATGAGATATTAGAACATATGTCGGCTTTCTTTTTAGACAAAAGTAAATTAATGGCTGTCCTTGAGCCTTTATTAAAACATTATATTATTGACTCAGATATTGGAGCTAGAAGAGAAATTTCAAACACAGAACAGGTAAGAATATCAGAACTCGGGAAGTATTACCTCAATAGTTTATTATTAAACTGGCGATATTTATACCATGTATTAATAGATACACCCATAACAGATCCGAAAATAGCTGAAGAGTTAGAGAAGAATGTAAAACAGTATTTTTATAATCCTTCATCAGGACAACTTGATAATATTAAGAAAACAATTGAGATATTCTTAAAATATTTACATGAGCGTGAATTGGAAGATAGAGGGTTTATTAGATCAATTTCCTCTACTGATTATCTTCCTGAAAACTCAATTATCGAACGGGTTATAAAAGAAAATCATGTTTCAATTACAAGCGCAAAACAAGAAGGGACAGCTTTAGTCTAGTATTTATTACAATGGTATAGACTAGATTAAGAAAAATTCGTAATTCAGTTTGAAACTTGTAGATTTTTAAACTCAATTTTTTATTGTCCCTTATGATTTACTGGATGGCTTCATTCTTTATATAAACAGCATGAGCAATTATTACATATTATAGCTAACTATAAAATGAATTAGAGAACTTTAAAAATAAGCAGTTGTAAATCATTCAGTTCCCGACTTTTTTGTACAGTAGGAAAAAACACGGTTCCTGAATTTTATTTTTACAAGCGGTGAATCTGAACGTAAGATTGCGGGTTTTGCTGCTTCATAGTTCCCAACTTTTTTGTCATCCAACAGATTATTGTAAATTTAAAATAAAGTCGCGACGTTTATAAAAAAGTTGTGAAGCTTTGCCCCTTTGGATATGATTATCTAAAGGGGCATTTTTGTGTCGAAAAAAAGAACATCTAATATCGATAAGTGGATTAAAGAGGGCAAGGAACTGGCAGTGGGAGAGATTATCAGCCTTGTCTTGAAATTCAAGACGATTCCTCATTAAATCGGTCAGTAGGATTAAAAAGTATAAAAATCGGCAGACAACATGAGTTTTTATCGGATTTGGGACGGAACTACTTCCATTTAACTGAATTTTCTGTTGTTATTTCGGGTATTTGTTGATGGAAAAAACCACTGATTAGAGTTTCACTTTATTGAACAAATTAGATTACTAGACATTACGAGGGGGATTATTAATGAAGGTGAAAGAAAAAACATATTTAAGTATAGAAGAGATCATTTCATTACCAACCTTATCAAATACAAACATAAGTGATGATGGCAAAAGCGTAGCATTTGTTAAGAAGACAGCTAACTGGAAAGACAATACATATAGGAATCATGTATGGATATATGAAAAAGATAAGGAGCAGAGTTACCCATTAACAACTGGGGATATAGATAGTATACACCCATTATGGTCTCCAGATTCTAGGGATATCGCATACCTTAGCCCAGTTGGTGACGGGGATAATAAGAAAAATCAAATCTTTGTTAAGTCAATAGATGGTTATAGTGAGTTACAAATTACTGATGAGAAAGAAGGGGTCAGTAATTTTAAATGGGAGCCTAATGGCAAAGGCTTTTATTATGTGGCACAGTCAAAAGAATCTGAGCTGATAAAGAAACGGAAGGAACTATATGGGGATTTCCAACATATAGGTAAGGAGTACAAGAATAATTGTTTATATTACATTGAAGTAGAAAAAGCGATACAAAATGATAAAGAGGAACACGAAAATAGTGGTGTTTATCAACTAACTAATGGGAAGGATTTTCATATCCACGGATTTGATATTTCAAATGATGGGAAAAAGGTTGTATTTATGGCTACACCAAGTCCAAATGATTATATGAATGGTGATCTATACATATTAGATATTGAAGCTGGAGAGCTACAAAAGATGAATATAGATAAGTTGTTGGGAGGGAGCGTTTGCTTTTCTCCTGAAGGCAGCAAAATATGTTACTCAGTAAGCATAAGGGAGAAGGAATACTATAAGACTCATATACAAGACAGTACATTAGAAATCTATGATATTAATAATGGAGAGCTAATTCAACCTTTACTAGATTTTGATAGTACGGTTATGCCATTACAGTGGACAGCTAAAGGAATTTTAATTAGATGGCAGGATAAAACTAATTATCTTATCGGGTTGCTATCTGAGGATGGCACTGTAGAAATGCTAAGTGAAAAAGTAGATGGATTTATAATGGATGCTTCTATAACAAGGGATGGAAATCATATATCCTATAATAAAGCTATAACAAATGAAACCTTTGAAATCTATTTAGACGATAAAAAAATAACGAATGAAAATAGCTTTTTCGAAGGAAAGCTTAAAAGTAATAGGGAAATAATCTCATGGAAAAGTAGTGATGGTCTTGAAATAGAGGGTGTTTTATCAACTCCAGTAGAGTTTGACGCAAATAAAAAATATCCCTTATTAGTAGTAATCCATGGTGGTCCGGCTTGGGCATCCTTTCCGATATTTTCAGACTGTTTTAATGAGAAATATCCTATTGAACAGTTTATCGAAAAAGGCTTTATAGTTTTAGAGCCGAACTATAGGGGAAGTTCTGGTTATGGTAATGAATTCTTAAAAGCAAACTATAGAAAACAGGGAATTGCTGACTACGATGATGTTATATCTGGAGTGGATAAACTAGTTGATCAAGGGATTGTAGATAAGGATAGAGTAGGGGTTATGGGATGGAGCAACGGGGGATATATATCAGCTTTCTGTTCTACATATAGTAGTAGATTTAAAGCTATTTCAGTTGGAGGTGGAATTACTAATTGGAGTACCCATTATGTAAATACAGATATCCCTTACTTTATTAGAATGCATCTAGGAAATACACCATGGAATGATCCAGAGATATATACGAAAACATCACCAATGACGTATATTAAATCAGCCTGTACGCCCACTTTAATCCAACATGGCGAAAAGGATGCAAGAATCCCAACTCTAAACGCATATGAGCTATATCAAGGATTAAGGGATATGGAAGTTGATACAGAATTAATTATATTTAAAGGAATGGCATATAGTTCTGACCAGCCAGGAATTAATGCGGCTATTATGAAGCAGAATTTGATGTGGTTTTCACACTATATTCTTGGGGAAAGTATGAAAGATTTTAGGACTTTATAATGGATATCCTCACAGGATACATAAGGAAGCTTTTTTCTTATTTAGCCTGTGATTGCAGCTTTTTATTTTTTTCTTTCGTAGGTAGTTTCTCAAATGATGGATTTAATTTGATGGAGTTGTCTGGCGTTACTGTTTTGGTCTTATCCTTAGGTATGGCATTCTTGAGATCATCTTCTTTTATAGCCCCTTTCGCTAGTAATAGCTTAAACACTTCCTCCTCTAAGTTGATAAGATAGGAGGTTAATATATTTTCTTTTCCCATCATTTTTCCTCCCTACACTTATACAACGGATAGGTAATCATAAATGTATACACTTAAATTAAAGTTTTGTTCTTGATACAAATAGAAAAGGCATATAACAATCATATGTTATATGCCTTTTCTATTATATAAGTAGTAATTTATTTAGGTAATGCAAATTTAGCTTTTTTACCTTGTGAAATATCTTTTGCCTCTTTATTTCTCATAGGTCCTAATTCAATCTCAAAGCTTTTGTCTTTCCAAATTTTTTCATACTGTTCTTGATCTAAAATATATACTTGCAGTAACTCTCCAGATGTTCCTGTTTTGACTGCAGCGTTATAGTCGTAATTTAATAGCATACCTTCGCTAATTGTATATTGTGAACCATCATTAACTCTCAATGTAGAGCTTATAGGAGATAGTGCAACGTCTTGCGTATCTTTGTTATCAAGTTTGAATTTTACTGTTAATAGAACAATACCATTCTTGAAATTTGCAAATCGTGGAGCCTCGACGGAATTTGGTGTGAATTGAGCGAATTGATATCCATCTAATGTAACATTGACAGCACCTAATTCTTGACTGTTATTAATACCGGATTGTTCTTTTAGCATTTTTTTATCGCCCATGTTATTAGCAGTTACTTTATCTTGGTAGAAAGTTTTATTTGCTGCAACCTTTTCAGCGCCTTGTTTGTTTAAACTTAATGAAAAGTTTCCAGGGCTTCCAATTGGGGCATCAAATTTTCCTTTATTAGCTTGTGCAGTTGGGACTGAGACAGAGACTGTTGAGAGACTTAAAATTTTTGCTAGATCATCTTTTCCAAATGGATAAGCGATATAACCAGAAATTGTTTCTCCTGCTTTTACTAAATAATCATTTGTTGGAGCGAGCTTAGTTGGTAGCTGATCTTCTGTTGGAATTAAATCTCTATAGTTACTATATGCTTTTTGAGCACCAGTAAATGACATGTCCAATGTTGGCATATAATAAAGATCTTTAGCTGAACTATTTTTTATGCTATAGTTCACAAGAATAACTCCGCCCTCTGTTTGACGATTAAATGGAATGTTAAAGTCCGTATGGAATCCATTTAATTCAACTAATGTATAACTATTCATTGATACTGAAATATCTTCAGCTTTATGGACTTGTGGTTCCTTATTTTCAAAAAGAACTTTTGTTTTACCACCTGTTTCTTTTTCCATATAAGAAATCAGCTTGGAATAATCGCTGGAACTAGTGGCTGTATTTTCGGTCTTTTTATCTTCAGTCTTTTTATCTTCGGATTTTTTTTCTTCAGGTTTATTTTCTTTCGTTGTATCCGTTTTTTCTGTTTTGCTTTCTTTCGTTACATCTTCTTTTTGTTCTTTATTTGTCGTATCACTTTGACCACAGCCAGTTATTACAAAAGCTGCTACGATTAGTGTAGAAAATAAAGAAAGTAATTTTTTTGACATATTTCTTCCCCCTATTTGTTTAAAACCAGTTGAGTCTGTATAATCAGACCCTTTATACCTCTCACATTAGCCCCACGTTTTATTATAAGAAAGTGAACCAGTATTTGCCAGCTTTTTCCGATTGTTTTTATTATTTTGATATTTTAATGATTATTTTTAATAGAAACATAGTTAAAGCTTATATAGGTAATTACAATATTTTTCCGCCAAAAGAGAGAGAAGATTATCTTTTCTATTTTAAATATTTAATCTTTTTGTTAGAGTAAATAATAGAGATATATTGAAAGGGGATAAAGACTAGATATGTGGATGAACTTTTAATGATTAGAAAGTGGATAGAGGAAATTTTCTCTCATTAATGAGGGTTTATTTAGCTATCTGTAAATCATTCAAGGACTGCATATTTAGCTTGTACATCCCTTTTGTAAGAATAGATACCTATGTGGGGAAAGTTTATATCTCTTATATAAAATATGCGTCCTTTAACTTTGGAGGAGTGTATGATGGACCAATTAAAAAGTAAAGTAGCAGTTGTTACGGGTGTTAGTCGTCTAGACGGTATTGGAGCAGCTATTTGTAAAGAGTTAGCAGAGGCTGGATACGATATATTTTTTACGTATTGGACAGAATACGATAAAGAGATGCCTTGGGGCGTTGATAAAAATGAACAAATACAATTAAAAGAAGAGCTGATACAAAACGGTGTCAAAGTATCGAGTATGGAGTTAGATTTAACTCAAAATGATGCACCGAAAGAGCTTATAAATAAAGTTACTGAACAACTAGGGTACCCCCATATATTAATTAATAATGCAGCGTATTCTACGAATAATGATTTCTCTAATTTGACTGCTGAAGAATTAGATAAGCACTACATGGTAAATGTTCGTGCGACTACGTTGTTAAGTAGTCAATTTGCCCAAGGGTTTGATAAGAAAGCTGGTGGTAGAATTGTTAATATTACGTCGGGGCAATTTAAAGGACCTATGGCTGGAGAGCTAGCGTATGCAACAACGAAGGGAGCTATTGATGCTCTCACTAGTACGTTATCAGCAGAAGTGGCTCATTTAGGGATAACGGTTAATGCGATTAATCCAGGTCCAACTAATACGGGCTGGATGACAGAAGAGATAAAGCGGGGGTTAACACCAATGTTTCCTTTCGGTAGAATAGGTGAACCGAAAGATGCAGCAAGGCTTATTAAGTTTTTAGTGAGCGAAGAAGCCGGATGGATTACAGGGCAAGTTATTCATTCAGAAGGTGGATTTAAGAGATAAATTTATAAATAAAAAGAAGGTATCTCATTTCAGTGAGATACCTTCTTTTTAATCTTTCTTCAAGCTTCGTGCTATACCATTCCCTAATGACTGTAATCCTTGAACGAGAATGATTAAAATAAAGACTGTTGCATACATTACTTCAGGTTCGTAGCGTAAATGTCCGAATCGATATGCGAGATCACCGAGGCCTCCAGCACCTACAAGTCCAGCCATTGCTGTTGCACCGATTAAGCCAATTGTTGCGATTGTTAATCCAAGTACGAGAGACGGACGAGCCTCTTTAACCATAACGTGCCAAATGATTTTTATAGTAGAGACTCCCATTGCTTGATATGCTTCAATGACACCGCGATCCACTTCTAATAAAGCAGTTTCCATTAAACGTGCAATATAAGGGGCTGTAAATACGACAAGTGGTACGATAACACCTTGCATGCCAATGGACGTTCCCATTAGAAACTTTGTGAAAGGTAAAATAAAGAATAATAGAATGATAAATGGAAGAGAGCGAATGACATTAATAATTGTATTAAGAATAGGATAGATAATTTTATTTTCTCGCTGTCCACCAGGTCTCGTTAAAACAAGTGTGACACCAAGTGGTAACGCAATAAGAATAGAGATAAGTAGTGAAATAGATGTCATTTGGAATGTTTGAATTGTTGCTTCCCATATTACGTTACCCCACTCATCCAAAAAGGACTTGTTTCCCATAATCTGTTCTACCTCCTTCTACGATGATCCCTTGTTCTTTTAAAAATGATAAGGCACGGTGTACTTCATTTTTTTCACCTTGCATATGAACGGTCAGTTTTCCATATGCTTCATGTTTTAACTGCGTAATATTGCCTGATAAAATATTCGGATATACTTGAAAACGTTTTGTAGCGATAGCTAACGCTGGTTCTCCTGAAGCGGTTCCTATAAATGAAAGTGTTACGATTTCTCCAGTACTTTGTAGCTCTTTCTGTACCTCTTCTGGAATTTTAGCTGCAAATGCGCTATTTACAAATTTCTTCGTTGTTACATGTTGTGGGTTCGTGAAAATATCTTTTACGGTTCCACTTTCGACTACCGCCCCATGTTCCATTACAGCAACTCGGTCACAAATACGCTGGATGACATTCATTTCGTGTGTAATTAGCAAAATCGTAATTCCAATTTCTTCGTTGATCTTTAATAACAAATCAAGAATAGAATCGGTCGTTTCCGGATCTAATGCGCTCGTTGCTTCATCACTTAATAAAACTTCAGGCTCATGAGATAGTGCGCGAGCAATTGCTACACGTTGCTTTTGACCACCAGATAATTCGCTTGGATATGCATCTTTTCTATTAAAAAGATCAACAATACGTAAATACTTTTCTACCCTTTTTTCAATTTCATTTTTGGAGAGACCAGATAGACGTAAGGGTAGAGCGATGTTTTCATAAACGGTAACGGTTTTAAGTAAATTGAATCCTTGAAAAATCATGCCGATCTTTTGTCTTGCTTTTGCGAGTTCTTTTGTCGATAAGGTTGTTAAATCTTTTTCATTTACAATGATATTTCCTGTCGTTGGTTTTTCTAATAAATTTACACAACGAATTAATGTACTTTTGCCAGCGCCACTATATCCGATGATTCCAAATACTTCGCCCTTTTTTACTTTGAGGGAAGTTGATTTAAGAGCCTCAACATTCCCTTTTTTTGTTGTAAATACTTTGGAGACGTTTTTTAATTCAATCATTATAGTCAGCTCCTACCAAGACGGTAAAACAGAACCATCGAATTTTTTCTCAATGAAATCTTTTACTTCTTTAGATTGATAAGCTTTCTTTAATTTATTAACAACAGCATCATCTTTATTTTCAGTACGAACAACGACCCAGTTCACATATGGTGAATCTTTTCCTTCGCGGAAAATAGAATCTTTCGCGGGGCTTAATTTTGCACCTAATGCAAAGTTTGTATTAATTGCAGCTGCCTTTACTTCACTTAGCTGCGTTGGTAATTGAGATGCCTCTAATTCAACAATCTTTAAATTTTTCGGATTTTCAATTACATCTTTTGCAGTCGCTTTTTCTGTAGCTTTTGGATCAACTTTTAAAACTCCCGCTTTTTCAAATAGCTTTAAAGCACGAAGCTCATTTGTTGGATCATTTGGGACAGCGATTGCATCGCCCTCTTTTAATTCTTTTACATCTTTTAAACTTTTAGAATATACACCCATAGGGAATGTTACTGTGGAAAATACTTCAGTTAATTTCATGTTGCGTTCAGCTTTAAATACGTCTAAATAAGATTTAGTTTGATAGCTATTTACATCGAGGCTTTTTTCATCTAAAGATACGTTTGGAGCTACATAATCATTAAATACCTTTACATCAATTTCGAGACCATCTTTTGCTGCAACTTCTTTCACCTTTTCAAAAATTTGTTCATGCGGTCCACCTGTTACACCAACGGTAATCTTTTTCTCATCTAATGCTTTTACCTCTTTATCAGAATTAGCACCACATGCACCTAACGATAATACAGCTCCACTTACAATACTTAATAATACCTTTTTCATCTATAATTCCCCCTTAATATACGTTCCAAAATAAAAAGCACCTCTCAAAAATAAGAGAGGTGCCGAATAGACGAAATAGGTTCCTCTCTTATCTTCCAAAACGAAAATCGTTCTGCAGGAATTAGCACCTTAGCTTATACGTTATAAGCTCGGTTGCCGGGCATCATCGGGCCAGTCCCTCCGCCACTCTTGATAAGAGTATGTGTATGTAGTTTTTAAATATGGTACTAATAGTAAATCTTACAAAAAGAATTGTCAATGTTATTTTCTGAATATATTCTATTTTAAGGTAATGGAAACATTCCCTTTTTTATGTCCGGTCTCTACGTACGTATGAGCTTTTGAAATTTCTTCTAACGGGTAAGTCTTATCGATAACTGGCTTTAATTTTTCTTCTTCCGTTAGCATTTTTAGTAGAAGCATATCTTCTTTGCTTACTTTTGCCATCGTTCCATTGACTGACACGTATTTACCGTTAGCGGTTAATGCTTTCTTGCAATAGGATTTTTTAATTTTTCCAACTGCATCAAATATAATATCGTAGTGTTCATCCCGCTGTGTAAAATCTTCTTTCGTATAATCAATTACGTGATTAGCTCCTAAAGATTGTACTAACTCAAAATTTGAATTGCTACAAACAGCTGTAACAGTTGCACCGAAATATTTAGCAAGTTGCACAGCAGCGGTACCTACTGATCCGGAAGCGCCATATATGAGGACTTGTTGCCCTTTTCGTATATGTCCTTTTCTTAAGAAGTGTAATGCTGAAGTGCCACCAAAAGGAATAACAGCAGCTTCTTCATATGTTAAATTGAGGGGCTTTAATGCTATCAATCCGCTTTCATGCACACATGTGTATTCGGCATAACCACCAACGTTCAATCCTGTTAATGCAAAGACTGGGTCTCCTTTTTTAAATTGAGTTACATCCGTACCTATTTCCTCAATTTCACCAGATAATTCTACACCGAGTATAGGCCTTCTCGGTGTTCTGAAACCTAATATAATTCGCATAGGAATCCAAAATAATAGGGGGCTAGAAAAGCTCCGCATTCTACAATCTCCAGTTGTTACACTTGTTGCATGAATCTTAACTAATACTTCATTCTTTTTAGGAGTAGGTTTCTTTACGTTTTGAAGCTTGAGAACGTTAGGTGGCCCGTATTTTGTGCAAATAATTGCTTTCATAGCAACCTCCTGAATAAAGTTATTTTCCTCTACATCATATTTAAATGTTTTTTAAATCATGCTTATGGTTTCGCTTCACAATAAGTAAAAGAAGGATAGTTCTTTTTTACAGTGTAGTATTTTCCTTTTAAGAAAGTAGGTACAATAAAAATAGAGAGAAGTACTAGTGAGATTAGAATTTCAAACGAGGAGAGTGCCATTTGAAAAAAAGAAAGATAGCAGTTGTTATTGTAGCGTATACAGTGTTGCTCGCGACATCTATATATACATACAAAGAGCAACTGGATCATCCTATTATGAGTGATGTAGGAAAGTTACTTCCAACGAAAATTAAACGTGTTGAAAATGCTGAGGATGAAAGTTCATTAAAAAAATTAGTGCAAGATGCAAATGTTTCTGGAGAGAAGATTTCTATTGCAGGTATGCAACATAGCCAAGGCGGACAGACGTATTATCCGAACGGCACGATGCTTGATATGAAGGGCTATAATGAAATATTAGAGTTTGATCCGGAGAAAAAGAGGATTAGGGTACAAAGCGGTGTCACATGGAATGACATTCAAAAGAAAATCAAT
Source organism: Bacillus sp. NH11B (assembly GCF_001884205.1). Classification (NCBI taxonomy): domain Bacteria; kingdom Bacillati; phylum Bacillota; class Bacilli; order Caryophanales; family Bacillaceae; genus Bacillus; species Bacillus sp. NH11B. Next base: position 13,305 of record NZ_MAOG01000110.1, read on the forward strand.
CCATATGGTCTTGCAGTTCAAGTGATGCAATCTCAAAATATTTTTACTGTTGGTGGTTCATTAAGTGTAAATGTACATGGGCGTGATATTCGTCATGAAGCATTGATTGATACAGTAGAGTCGCTCAGATTGTTAATGGCAGATGGTACGGTACGTAATGTAAGTAGAGAAGAAAATGCGGACTTGTTTCCGTATGTAATTGGGGGATACGGATTGTTTGGTGTAATTTTAGATGTGACGCTAAAGTTAACTAATGATGAATTATATGAAACGCATACGGGGGTACTAGACTATAAGGAATATTCTTCGTATTTTAAGGAGAAGGTGAAGAAGGCTGAGAATATACGTATGCATTTAGCGCGTATTTCTGTTGCACCAAAGTCGTTCTTGAAAGAAATGTATGTGACGGATTATGTATTGGCGGAAGATCAACAGAAGCTGGGAGAATACAGCGAATTAAAGGAAGAAAATATTATAGCCGCACCGAAGTTTTTGCTTGGATTATCGCGTTATAGTGATTGGGGAAAGAATGCATTTTGGGATATACAAAGAAGTTATTTTGAACGTACAGATGGTAAGTATGAAACTCGAAATAATGTAATGAGATCTGATAGTGCTTTTATGGAATATGATAATCCGAACTTGACCGAAGTTTTACAAGAGTACTTTGTACCAATAGATAGTTTTGCAGAGTATATAGATGATTTACGAAGTGTTTTAAATGAAGAGGAATTAAACCTTCTTAACATTACAATCCGCTATGTAGAAAAGAATGAGAATGCGGTGCTATCTTATGCGAAAGATGATATGTTTGCGCTTGTGTTTTTAATTAATCAAGGGCGTTCTGAGGAGGAAATAAAGAAAACAAAAGTGGTTATTCAGAAGATGATTGATGTTACTTTAAAGCATAATGGAAGTTATTATTTACCGTATTATTCTTATCCGGCAAAAGAGCAACTAAAGGAAGCATATCCTCGTATAGAAGAATTCCTTCAGAAGAAGAAGGAAGTAGACCCAGAGGAACGATTTGTGAATTTATTTTATAAGGAGTATAGCAAATGACATATAGAAGATTTGTAGCGTCACAAAGCATAATTATGATGGCGGGAAGTATGGTATTTCCTTTTTACATTCTATTGCTTCGAAATGTTGGGAATAGCTTCTCGCAATTTGGCTGGGCGTACGGTTTATTTGCCTTAACTTCAGCTCTAGTATATCCGTTAGTTGGAAGAATCTCTGATAGAGTAGGTGATAGAAAGTTATTAATTATATACGCCTGGTCCATGGCTATATTAATGCTTTGTTTTCCTATTGCAACAGAGGTTTGGCACGTATACATTCTCCAAATTTTAATGGGTATTTTAGGTGCTGTGCAGCGCAATACGGAGAAGACATCATTAGCACGAAAGGTAGCGCATAAGGAAGCTGGTTACGAAATTGGGAAATACCATGTATGGACATCAATTGGTGGCGGGGGAGCTATAATTGCAACTGGTTACTTAGTGGATTTCTTTACGATAGGGACTATTTTTTACATTGCTTCAGTTTTATATGTAGTGAGCGGAATTGTATTAAGTAGCAAAAAAATATAATCATACCCATTTTTACCTGATTACCCTTTATTTGTTATACTTATGGAGAAGACAAAAGAAAAGGGGACATTGCCTTTGATGAAATTTATAGTTTTAGCTATTCTCACTTTGTTTTTGATTCCATGGACTAGAAGCGGTAATAAAATTCGCGCGGTGGATAAAGGAGGAAATGAGAAAGTTGTAAAGGGTAAGAAATCATCTATTTTAGTTATTCCTGTTTTATTTTGGATAGGTATTGTAATCTATGAATATTTCTGGCTAATTGATGATCGAGCAGATTCTATTCTTACTCATTATTCTGTTGCAGTAGCGATTTTAATTGGGCTTGTTTTATTCTCACAAGAGCAGGTAGGGAAATTAGAAGGTACGTTAAAAGGACTTCTAATGTTTGTTTTACTCGCAAGTTATGGCTATTTTGGTTATTTACACGATATAGTAATCTCGCAAAAGAAATATGATTCGGTCGTGAAGGTAGAGAAAGATATTTCAGAGCCATTTACTGAAAATGACCAACCGTTTACAGTTCCGCCTAAAACAGCGGAAAATAAAATGAAAAAGGTATTTGGTGATATTCCGAAAGTAGCTTATTTTGAGCTAGGGGAATTAACGCCACAAATGGTAAATGGTGAAGCCTTGTATGTAGCACCGATAGAAGTTTCGGGATTTTTTAAAGCACGTAAAGCGGAAACAATTCCAGGTTACGTAACAATGTCAGGTACAAATCCTGATGCGGAAGCGAAATTACATCTTGGATATAAAATGAAGTATGTACCAAGCATGTTTTTCGGTAATAAATTAGAACGTGTCGTTCGAAAAGCAGAGCCAGATTTAGTTTTTAAAGGGAAACCAAAATTTGAAGTTGATGATAAAGGAAAACCGTATTATACAATGACATACGGTGAGTTTATTTCAGGAAGATCAGGGTTTGAAGTAGAAGGCGTTGTCGTTGTTGATGCACAAACAGGTGATGTGAAACGATACGATAAAGGGAATGCACCCAAATTCGTTGATGGTGTATTAAATCATGAAACAGCATCTACGTTAAATACGTACTTCGGAAAATATATTCACGGATTTTGGAATACGAAATTCTCACAAACTGACATGAAGATTCCGACTGAGTGGGGGACGAAGGAAGGCGTTACGCCAATCTTCGGAAAGGATGGTAAACTGTATTACTTTACAGATTTCACCTCTCCGAAAGAAGGCGTAGATTCTGCCCTCGGCTACTCATTAGTTGATGCACGTACAGGAAAGTTGTATTACTACAACGGAAAAGAAGTGAAGGGAATTATGGACGGCTCGGCTGCTACAGAAGTAGTAGATAATTCCTTTAAGAGAGAGAAATGGCATGGAACAATGCCAGTTATTTATAACGTATACGGTAAACCTTCTTGGATTGTACCAGTTATTGATGACGGCGGATTAGTACGTGCTCATACTGTTATATATGCTTCTAATGCAAAAGTGTTTGCGTCAGGTTCGACGCAAAAAGAAGCACTTGAGAACTATAAAAATGCGCTAAGCGGAAGTGGTGATTCATTTAGACCGACTTCAAATGGGAAAGAGGCGCAAAAAGAAGGCACTGTACAACGTGTGTACAAAGAAAAATCAGGTGAAAATACGATTGTGTACGTACTATTAGAAAACGAGCAAAAAGTATTTATGGTACCAGCGAAGAAATTCCCATATGCAATGTTTACAGAAGTAGGAGATCCAATTCAAATCACATATTTAGACACAGGAGAAACGATGGCATCTGTATCTAAATTTGCAAATAGTAATTTGAAAAAGTAAAGCGATAGAGATTCTATCGCTTTTTTTACATTATTAAACAGGAAAATACAGTATACTTGACGTATATTTATGTTGTAACTATAATTGTTACGATTCGATATTTATATGAAAGGGTGAATGAAAAAAGTGAATGGAGTTAATCACGAAGTATATAAACCTGTAAAGACAAACAGGTTATGGATGATTCTTGTATTAGGGACACTTACGGCAATTGGGCCATTATCGATTGATATGTATTTGCCTTCTTTACCAAAATTAACGGATGATTTACAAACGGGGGCATCTCTTGCGCAGCTTACATTGACAGCTTGTTTACTTGGGCTTTCAGTGGGACAATTATTTGTAGGTTCAATTAGTGACATTTACGGAAGACGCAAACCTCTTATTATCGCTCTTATTATTTATGTTGCTTCTTCTTTACTTTGTGCTATTGCACCATCGATTTGGAGTTTAGTGCTTTTACGTTTCTTACAAGGTGCTTCAGGGTCTGCTGGTATCGTTATATCACGTGCAATGGTACGTGATATGTATTCAGGTTCTGAAATGACGAAGTTTTTCTCACTGCTTATGCTAGTAAACGGAGCTGCACCTATTTTGGCACCGATTATTGGAGGGCAATTATTACAGTTCACATCATGGCGCGGCGTTTTTATCGTTCTTGGAGCAATTAGTGTATTCATGCTAATATCAGCCACTTTCGTATTACGTGAAACATTACCACCTGAAGAAAGAGAGACAGGTGGATTATCAGGAACGCTTGCAACATACGGAAAGCTTCTGAAAGATCGTTTATTTATGGGGTATGCATTGTCGCAAGGATTAGTAACAGCTGCAATGTTTGCTTATATTTCTGGTTCACCGTTCGTGTTGCAAAATATATATGGGGCATCACCACAACAGTTTAGTTTGTTCTTTGCAATTAACGGTATCGGTATTATTATTGCTAGCCAAGTTACTGGCCGATTAGCGGGGAAAGTTAATGAGAAGACTTTATTTGTTTCCGGTATTATTATTGCGGCTGTTGGCGGCCTATCGTTACTACTTACAATTGTATTAGGAATAGGGTTAATCGGTGTTTTATGCTCGCTATTCCTTGTTGTATCAAGTGTTGGGGTTGTATCAACAACTGGCTTCTCATTAGCGATGAGAAATCAAAAACAGGCTGCAGGAACAGCATCAGCTTTACTAGGATTATTACAGTTCATCTCAGGAGCACTTGTAGCGCCGCTAGTAGGTATTGGTGGAAGCAATACCGCACTTCCTATGGGTGTTGTTATAGCTCTTTGTGAAATTGGTGCTGTGTTATGTTATTTATTCATGGCAAAAAGAAGTGAAAAGCAGTTTGAACTGCAACAAAAACAAAATTTAGAGGCTTAACAAAAAAGAGCTGATTCAAACATTTCTTTGAATCAGCTCTTTTTTTCATTTCTTTGAAATAACTCATGCAAAAGTTACTTGCATAAAGTGACGATACTGTGACAAAAATGTGGGTATATATATTAAGGAATCATCTTAAGTACAAAATTTAGGATGTTCTCGGTATAATAAAACAAGTGGAGATAAAAGAAACTATAATTAGAAGTAGCTGTAGATAAAAGGAGAATTAAAGATGAAGAAGGTTTTGGGTATTGCTGTAATGGGAGGTATGCTCCTTCTAGCAGGATGTAATGGGAATAAAGAAGCGAAAGAACCGAAAGAAAAGGTGGAGCAATCTACTGAACAGACAGAAGATATGAAAGTGTATCAAGAGGTACATGAAAAGTATGATGCGAAAATGAACAAAGAAATTAATAAAGCGTTACAGTTATTTGAAGTGGCAAAAGAAAAGGGCGGTAAGGAAATAACTAATGCTAAATATAAGGAAGACGTGAAACAGGTAACAACGGGTATGTTAGAAGATATTGATCATATGCGTAAAGAAATTCGTGTTCCGAAGTCGAAAGAACAGGAACATGAATTATATGTTGGTTTCTTAAATGAATCAGAACAATCAATGAAAAAATTGCAGAAGTTAGCAGAAGAAGAAGACTCCTCGTTGATTCGTGATATAGAAATTAATTTTGCAACAGCATCGACATACTATAAACGTTTTCAAACAGAGGCCCAAAAATAACCTTGCGCATGCGCAAGGTTATTTTTTCTTCTTACCATCTCCATCTTCATCCTCGGATACTAATACTTTCTGTTCTTCGTGAAATTCTGAAATTGTTTGTCCAGTGATATTATCGAATGGAGTATAAAAAGAAGTGATACGTTTTTTCTTAATGAAGAGTTTGTAGAAGCCGATGATGAAGAGTATGACGATTGTTAATGGCAATCCTATGCTGGCTAGAAGTAAGGGATCCATCGTATAACTCCTTTAAAGTAATTAATTTTATCCCGCTATTTGCGGGCAGCCCGATTGGTGTGGGCTAATAATCAGTGAAGGATGGACAAAGATCCCCACTGATTAAAGTTTCACTTTATTATAAGTTAAAGTAGTGATTTTAAGAAATAACGCCATTAAAAACTGATTTTTCTAAATATATCCAATTAGATTGACTTTTCATTTTTTCAGAATTATAATTCAAAATATACAATTTGAACCAAATAATAATATAGCAATTTACTTATCCAGAGAGGTAGAGGGACTGGCCCTATGACACCTCAGCAGCGGGTTCTGTAATAGAACACCGTGCTAATTCCAGCAAGCAAGTCTTGAAAGATAAGTGATGGGCCTTTGTTTATTAAGCCTTGATCTTATTTTTTAAGATCAAGGCTTTTTGTATTTTAAGAAGAGAAAAGGGAGTAATGGGAAAGATACGTCAATAAAACAAAGTAAATTTATGAGTTTAGGTGGTTATTAGAGTGTATGTTGTTAAAAAACTATCGGTTATGGTATTTACACTATGGGTTATTACGACAGTAACATTTTTAATTATGCATATTATTCCAGGGGATCCATTTTCGTCAGATGCGAAAATCTTTCCGGAAGAAGTGATACAAAACATGAGAGCAAAGTATCACCTTGATGAACCGTTATGGAATCAGTATGTTGCTTATTTGGATGGGGTAGTTCATTTTGATTTTGGTGAATCTGTTCAATCGACAGGTCAAGGTGTATCGGAAATTATAACAACCGGTTTTGGACCATCAGCAATTATTGGTTTACAAGCATTTGTTATTTCATTGTTAGTCGGAATTGCCGCAGGTACATTTGCCGCGCTATATCACGGGAAAGTGATTGATTATAGTGTGAGCTTGCTTGCGATTCTCGGTATTTCTATTCCTAGTTTTATTTTAGCTCCACTATTTATACAAGTATTCGCCATCCAATTTGAATTACTACCAGTGGCGTCTTGGGGAACGTTTGAGCATACTGTATTACCTTCTTTCGCATTAGCGCTCGGGCCAATCGCAGTTATTACAAGATTTGTTCGCTCTAATATGATTGAAGTGTTGCAGAGTGATTATATTAAGCTAGCGAGAGCGAAAGGTATACCAATTAAGAAAATCATTATAAGACATGCTCTTCGAAATGCAATTGTTCCGGTACTTACATTTGTTGGCCCATTAATGGCAGGACTTTTAACAGGAACTTTCGTTATTGAAAAAATCTTTTCAATTCCTGGTTTAGGAAAATATTTTGTAGATAGTATTTTTAACCGAGATTATCCGGTAATTATGGGAACAACCATTTTCTATAGTTCGCTATTAATTGTATGTATTTTTATTACAGATATCATTCATCGTATTGTTGATCCGCGTATTCGTTCTATTACGTAAGGAGGAGGATGTTTAAATGGGGGCTTATGAAATTAATGACCAGTTATTAACGAATGAAGAGAAAAAAGAATTAACTATAAATAAAGATCAGCAAACGATTAGCCGAAAAAAGGAAGTGTTTCGCAAGTTTATATCAAATCCTATAGCAGTTTTAGGGGCAGTGACGTTATTACTAATTATTGTTTTCTCACTTATTGGCGAAAGTTTAACGTCATTTACTGCGAGTGAACAAGTAAAAGAAGCAACTAATTTACCGCCTAGTAGTGAGCATTGGTTCGGAACAGACGATTTAGGGAGAGATATTTGGGCGCGTACTTGGGCTGGTGGGAAAATTTCACTAACAGTTGGGTTAGTTGCAGCAGCTCTCGATATAGGACTCGGTGTACTTATCGGTGGATTTAGTGGATACGTGAGAGGGCGTAATCGTCTTGGAACGTTAATTGATGAGTGGATTATAAGAGGGATTGAAGTGTTATACGGTATCCCATATTTATTAATTGTTATTTTACTATTAATCGTTATGAAACCAGGACTTTTTACAATTATAATCGCCCTTGCGTTAACGGGATGGATTGGCATGGCACGTCTCATTAGAGCGCAAGTCTTGTCTTTAAAACAAAGAGAATTTGTTATCGCAGCAGAGCGATTAGGTACATCTCATATGAAAATTATATATGGGCATTTAATTCCAAACTTAACGGGGATTATTATCGTAAATTTATCATTTACAATTCCAGCAGCTATTTTCTCAGAATCATTTTTAAGCTTTATCGGACTTGGAGTACAATCACCAGCGGCAAGCTGGGGCACGATGACGAACGATGCACTCGGGACATTACTAAGCGGTGAATGGTGGCAACTTTTCTTCCCAGCAATCATGATTGCACTAATCATGTTCGCATTTAATGCGATTGGTGATGGTTTGCAAGATGCGATTGATCCGAAAATCGTAAAACGTAATCGAAAGGAGAAAAAACATGGCGCAAATCTTATCTTTAGAAAACGTAACGTTAGCCGTTGAAAAAGAGACTAGTAAGCAAGCAATTGTGAAGCATGTTTCCTTTTCTATTAACGAAGGTGAAATAGTTGCACTTGTCGGAGAAAGTGGTTCAGGGAAAAGTGTTACAGCACAATCAATTATCGGCTTAAATCAAGAATCGATTCATATTGATGATGGAAATATATCTTTCCAATCAAAGGAATTAACTAATTTACAAGAATCAGAATGGAATCAAATTCGCGGGAAAGATATTTCCTTTATCTTTCAAGACCCGCTTTCATCTTTAAATCCGACGATGAAGGTGGGAAGACAAATTACAGAAGTAATTGTGCAGCATGAAAAGAAATCGAAGAAAGAAGCAAAAGAAATTGCAATTAACTTACTAAATGATTTAGGCATACATGAAGCAGAGAAACGCTTTGAACAATACCCGTATCAATTAAGTGGTGGTATGAGGCAACGTATTTGTTTGGCCATTGCGTTTGCTTGCCATCCGAAACTTGTAATTGCAGATGAACCTACAACAGCGTTAGATGTAACGATTCAGAAACAAATTATGGGGCTATTAAAAGAGCGAAAAGAAAAACAAAATACGAGCATTTTACTCATTACACATGACTTAGCACTTGTACGTGAAGTAGCTGATCGAGTAGTTGTGATGTACGGGGGACGTGTTGTTGAAAAAGGAATGATACAGGAGGTAATAGGTTCTCCTAAACATCCATATACGAAAAGCTTATTACAAGCAATTCCGAATATAGATGATTCCGAAAAAGTATTACGTGCTATAGAAGGAACGACACCTTCCATTGAAACATTAAATAGCTTTGGCTGTCCTTTTGTAAATCGTTGCCCAGTAGCGATAAAAGAATGTATTCATCGTTTCCCAGAGAGAACAACATATTCTGAGGAGCATAGTTCACATTGCTGGCAGCATATTCTGGAGCATAATAAAGCGAAATCAAAAGAGAGGGTGAATGCCTCATGACGACAGATTTAATTACTGTAAAGCAAGTAACGAAAGCGTATGGAAGTAAAAATAAAGAAATCGCAGCGTTAAAAGATATAACACTCTCTATCCCAAAAGGAACAACGCTTGGCATTATTGGAGAAAGTGGCTCTGGAAAGACGACACTTGGTAAGCTCATAGCTGGGATCGAGCGTCCAACGTCTGGTGAAATTGATTATAACGGTCAAGTTGTTCACAAGCTGAAGTCAGCTCATAAGCGGGAGTTCTTGCAGAAAGTACAGTTCATTTTTCAAGATTCTACAGCTGCATTAAATCCGCGCTGGAAAGTACGCGATAGTGTAACAGAAGGATATATTTCGTTCGGTTTAGGTGATAAAGGACTGAAAGATAAAGTCGCAGGTGATGCACTAGAGCGTGTTGGATTAGATAGACGATATATTGATCGTTACCCACACGAATTTAGCGGTGGACAGCGTCAACGTATTGCCATTGCAAGAGCGCTATTATGTGAGCCAGAAGTATTAATCCTTGATGAACCAATTTCAGCATTAGATGTTTCACTGCAAATCCAAATTGTACATTTGCTACAAAAGATTCAAAAGGAACAAGGCTATACATACTTATTTATCGCGCATGATTTACCGATGGTTCACTATTTATGTGAAAAAGTGGCTGTCTTATACAAAGGAGAACTTGTTGAATTTGGAAATACGGACGAAGTATTCCGTAATCCACAACATTCTTATACAAAAACATTATTAGCATCAACACCAAAAATTTCAGGTTAAAGGAGAATGTAGGATGAAGAAGTTTTTACTGTTTGTCATTATGACTGTTTTAGCAATAACTTCTGTTGCGTGCGGTAAGAAAGAGACGCAAAAGGCGAGTGCTGGTAAGGGAGAAGGGGATCGATTAGTAACGAATATTGGTAGTGATCCATATACGCTTGATTCCGCTATTGCGACAGATACTACTTCGAGATATGTAATTGGGAATTTATTTTCAAGTCTATATACTGAGGATAACAATGGGAAAATCCATAATGAGTTAGCGGATAAAGAAGAAGTAAATGCTGATGGGACTGAATATACAATTCATTTAAAGAAAGATATTAAATGGTCAGATGGTTCTCCTGTTACAGCAAATGATTTTGAGTTTGCATGGAAGCGATTATTAAATCCGAAAACGGGTTCTATGAATGCGACAGAAATGTATTTTATTAAAGGTGCAGAGGCATATAATACTGGAAAAGGTGAAGAGGGACAAGTTGGGATTCAAGTGGTTAATCCTCAAACATTAAAAGTAACACTTGAATATCCAGTTGCTTCTTTCAAACAAAAACTAGCAAGTTCATTATTTATTCCATTATCTAAAAAATCAATTGATGATAATAATAAATTAAAAACAGATCCAAAAGAGTTAATTACGAACGGACCATTCACGTTAAAAGAATGGAAGCATAACCAAGCAATTACAGTACAAAAAAATAAAGAATACTATGATAAAAAGGTAACATTAAAAGAAATTGAGTTTCGTATTATTCCAGACTCTAAAACAGCGTATCAATTATTTAAATCAAAAGAATTAGATTTACTAAGTGGTTTACCACAAGAGATGATTGAGAAAGAAAAAGAAAATAAAGAATATAAACGCGTTGCAGGATTTTCATCTTATATTTATTCCTTTAACGTAGAAAAAGAGCCATTTACAAATGCGAAAGTACGTAAAGCATTTTCATTAGCAGTTGATCGTAAATTTATCGTTGAAAAATTGTATAAAAATAATGCACAAGCAGCATATGCATTCGTTCCAGAAGGGGCAAAAACACAAGGTGGTCGTGATTTCCGTAAAGAAAAAGGCGATTATGTAAAATTTGATCCAGTGGAAGCGAAAAAACTATTAGAAGAAGGTATGAAAGAGCAAGGATGGTCTACATTACCTGAAGTAACATTAAAATTCACTACAGATACACAACATAAAAAAGTAGCAGAAGCAATGCAAGAAATGTTTAAGAAAAACCTTGGTGTAGATATTAAATTAGAAAATAAAGAGTGGAAGAGTTACATCGACACATACAAGCAAAGTGATTTCCAATTAGCTTATATGGGATGGGGAGGTTCTAACTTAGACCCTAGTGCCCGTTTAGAATTATATGCAGGTGATGGTCCAAGTAACTATGCGAAATGGTACAATAAAGAATTTGATAATTTAATTAATCAAGCAAAAACAGAACAAGATGAAAATAAACGTTTTGATATATTGCATAAAGCAGAAGACATTATGTTTGATGAAACACCATTAATCCCAATTATTTTCCCAAGTGCTTCATATTTACAAAAACCATCAGTATCTGGCGTCCAATTCATTATCGGTTCTAGTCCAGAACTAAGATACGTAAAAATTAAAAAATAAAGAAGTAGGCATCTGCCTACTTCTTTATTTTATTTCTCTTTTATATTCTTTTTTCGTTCCATCAGAGAAGACAACTTCTAAAGCGAATTTTTGATAGTCTTTATCAAGTTTGAATACATTTACTACTTGATCAATTACTTCTTGATCGGGTGTGTTTTTATCAAATTTTAATTCTTGTAGAAGAGGGCTTAATTTTGTAATAGCTTCATCACCTGTTAATTTTACATCTGCTTTATGGTCTTCAACTTTTGCTTCCATTTTTTTATCGGCTGCTACATTTTTATAATCAGCTTCGTAGTCTTTCTTTGTATCCTGATAGTCCGCTTTTAAATCAAATTCATTGAAATTTAGCTTTAAATCAGCAGGAGCTTCGTTTTTTGCCTCTTCTGTAGTCTTTTTATTAGAAGTTGTGTCTTCTTTTGCAGGAGCTTTACATCCTGTTAATGCAGGTACTAGCATAAGAGCTAATAAAGCTGATAGTAAAATTCTCATTATAAATTCCTCCTTATGTAAATTTGTTCTATACAAGTTTTTCCCAATTTCATGTAATTATGTATAAACCAAATAAATTATTTACTTAAGGGGGGACACATGCTTATGTATTAATTAAATTGAAAAAATTTGTATGTATATAGGCATTTCAAACAATCGGCGAATTATTTCCCGCAACATATGCAGCGAATGGTTATTACACAATAATATTTTTGGGGGGTTAGTTTAGAGAAAAATATTATTTCATTATTAGTCATTATATTAGTTACACAAGTGGTAGCAGTGGTTACTGTATCTATAAAAGGAATAGTAAAGAGAAAAAGTCATGTAGTTAAAGAAGTATAAAATAAAAAAGGTACCCCACGAAGGATACCTTTTTTATTTTATTATTTTGCAACTTCTGTCCACTTGTAGTTAAATTCACCGCCGAAATCAGTTGTTACAAGTCCTTTAATAAATCCGCGTTGTAGGTAAGAACGGCCTTGTTGGTATAAAGGAGCGACAGCACCATCTTGTAATAAGATTTTTTCAGCTTGCTTCATTGCTTCAAAGCGACCTTTTTCATCACCAGCTAAATCAGTTTTTACTTTACGAATAAGCTCGTCGTACTCTTTGTTAGAGTATTTATCGAAGTTATAAGCACTATCTGTTGTGAATAGATCTAAGAATGTAATAGGATCCGCGAAGTCAGGGCCCCAGCCATCGATTCCGATTTCGTAATCACCACTTAATAGTAGTTTTAACTGTTGTTTACGTGGTTGAGGTTTTAAATTCACTGTTAATCCATCTAGATTTTTTTCCAGTTCACCTTTTAAATATTCACCAGTTTTCTTAGCTAAAGCATTATCACTTGTTAATAGTTCAATTGTTACTTTGTCAGTACCAAGTTCTTGTTTCGCTTTTTTCCAGTTTTCTTTTGCAGATTTCACATCATCTTTGACTAGATTTCCATTCTCTTTACGGAAGTCATTACCGTCTGGACTTTTTGCGAATTTCGCAGGAACCATTCCTTCTGCTGGGATTGCACCATTATTTAAAATTGTTTCTACGTATGCTTTTTTATTCATTGCTCCGTTAATAGCGAGGCGTGCATGTTGATTTTTTAATACTGCATTTTTCTGATTTAGTCGTAAGAATTGGATACCGACTTCAGCGCGTTCCTTGAAGTTTGAATCGTTCTTATACTTATCAACAAACTCCGCAGTTAAAGCAACACGGTCAATTTGTTCTGAATCATATAAGTTAACTTCTGTAGACTTATCTTTAACGACATTGAAGTTGATTTCTTCTAATTTTACAGTTTTAGCATCCCAATAGTTAGGGTTCTTCTTCAATTGGAAGCTTTGTTCATGTTTCCAGTTACCTAATGTGAAGGCACCGTTGTAAATTAAATGATTTGTTTCTAAACCATATTTATCACCTTGGGATTTTAAGTAATCTTCATTAATTGGTAAGAATGTTGAGAATGTCGTTAAGCTTAAGAAGTAGGGAACAGGGCGATCTAGTTGTACTTCTAAAGTTTTGTCATCAAGAGCTTTGATGCCTAATTGATCAACTGGTAATTGTTTTTGGTTTATTTGTTTTGCATTCTGTATATCGAAGAATAAGAATGCATATTCAGCTGCTGTTTCAGGGCTTACGGCACGTTGCCAAGCGAAGACAAAGTCTTTTGCTGTTACAGGAGTACCGTTTGACCATTTTGAATCACGCAGGTGGAATGTATATTTTGTTTTATCGGGACTAACGTCAACCGACTCAGCAACACCAGGAATTGGTTTATTATCTTCTCCCATTGCATATAAACCTTCAAAAACATTTCGCATTACATTCATGGATTCCCCGTCTGTTGCCTTTGCAACATCCATTGTTGGAATTTCTGAAGCAAATGATAAGTTAATCGCTTGTTTATCAGGTGCTTTATCGTTTGCTTTCGCTCCGCTCGCATTATCTTTATTTCCCCCACAAGCAGTTAGTAGTAGACTTGCCCCTAAAACAGATGCAACAACAGGTACAACTTTTTTCTTCATTGTTCTTTCCTCCCTAAATGTGTTGTTCGTAACGTCATAATGTCCATGTCTTGAAGTGTAGCTATAGAAGAAGATAAAACCTATTATAAATATGTGTATATAGGTAATCAGGTGTTCTATATGTATATACATGTTGAACTATAATCTATCGTTATATGTTTCAACTTAGTAGACATTACATGTTGATGGTAAAATATTTCGTTTCTTTGATTATTTAGAATATTAACACTGAAAAGAACTATATGTCAATAATAAAAAGTGGAGCATTGATTTTTTAAAATAATATATTAAAAAAGCGGATCTTCTCTTATTGAGAATCCGCTTTTAATACATTTTTCCAATAAAACAATTGGTGTGGATAGAAAAACTTCAATTCAGCTTGCCTTTTATTTTTCAATTTGTGCCCATTTGAAGTTTAATTGACCAGCAAAGTCTACTTGCACAATGCCTTTAACAAAAGATCGCTCTAAATAAGATTCACCTTTTTGGTAAAGAGGAGCGATAACAGAGTCTTTAAATAATATTTTCTCGGATGCTAGTAATGCTTCCCAGCGAGCTTTTTCATCACCAGCTAAAGTCGTTTTAACTTTCTCAATTGTTTCATCGAACTCCTTATTAGAGTAATGATCTAAGTTGTAAGGGTTATTTGTTGTAAACAATTCAAGGAATGTAATTGGATCAGCAAAGTCAGGGCTCCAACCGTCAATTCCGATTTCATAGTCACCTTTTAATAAAAGTGAAACTTGTTGTTTACGTGGTTGTGGCTTTACATTTACTGTTAATCCGTCTAAATTCTTTTCTAGTTGCCCTTTTAAGAACTCACCAGTTTTCTTATCAAGGTCAGCATCACTTGTTAATAATTCTAATGTGATCTTTTCAGAACCAAGCTCTTGTTTAGCTTTTTTCCATAACTCTTGTGCCGATTTTGTATCAACTTTGGTTAAATCTCCGTTTATAGTACGGAAGTCTTTTCCATCAGATCCTTTTGCAAAGTTTTTTGGAACGAGACCAAAAGTTGGTGTAGAGCCATCATTTAATAACGTATTTACAAAGGACTTTCGATCAATTGTTTGATCGATTGCTTGGCGTGCAGAAACGTTTTGAAGTATTTTATTTTGTTGATTCATACGTAAAAATTGTACGCCTACGTTCGGGCGTTCTTTAAAGTTCGCATCCTTTTTATATTTATCAACGAAGTCAGATGTTAATTTTATACGGTCTAATTGTTTTGATTCGAATAAGTTTACTTCTGTTGATTTTTCTTTTACGACGTTAAAATTGATTTCTTCTAGTTTGACAGTATCTTTATCCCAATAGGTAGGGTTTTTCTTAAATTTAAAGCTTTGTTCGTGCTTCCAATCGCTTAGTGTAAAAGCTCCATTGTACAAGACTGTATTATCTTCTAAAGCGTACTTATCACCTTGTGCTTTAAAGAATTCCTCGTTAATTGGTAGAAATGTTGGGAACGCTGTTAAGCTAATAAAATATGGAACAGGACGCTCTAATTCTACCTCAAACGTATGGTCATCAACTGCTTTTACACCAAGTTGGTCGGCTGGAAGTTCTTTGTTGTTAATTTTTGTTGCATTTTTTATATCAAAGAATAGAAATGCATATTCAGAGGCTGTTGCTGGATCGACAGCTCTTTGCCAAGCGAAGACAAAATCTTTCGCTGTAACAGGAGTGCCGTTTGACCATTTTGAATCTCGTAAATGGAATGTGTATTTTGTTTTATCAGCACTTACTTCATGAGATTTTGCAACGCCAGGGACAGGTTTGTTACCTTCACCAAGATTATACAAACCTTCAAATACGTTTCTCATTACTTGACCAGAATCAGTATCTGTAGCACGAGCCGTATCCATTGTTCGAATCTCAGTAGGTGAAGATAAGTTTAAAACTTGCTTACTAGGTGCCTCGTCTTTTGCATTTGCTCCGCTCGCTTCATTTTTATAACTACCGCAACCAGATAATAAAATACTTACTCCTACAACTGATGCAATACCGGGTACAAACTTCTTTTTCATTTGATTTTCCTCCTAAATAGTTAATAAGATTGGATGATGAGGGAATGAAAAACAAAAAATCCCTCTTTTCGTATTGAGAAAGAGGGATTTTTACGTACAAGTTATGCACCCGTATATAAACGAAGTCCCTCATTCTATCTTTCAAGCACAAAGCTTGCAGGAAGTGGCACAGTATTCAAAATGAACCTGCTGCCGAGGTTTCAAAGGGCCAGTCCCTCCACCTCTCTTGATACAATGAGTAAACAAATGAATTTTATTAATTTTTGTGTTTCTTTGATAATTCAAAATCTTACACCTTATATAATGAAGTGTCAATCAAATGAAATATAGTTTAAATTTTCAGTTTTATCAAAAAATAAAAAAACCACTGCATATGGCAGTGGTTTCCCTATTAGAAGTTAAAGTTATCCGGATCTGGACCAACACGGTGATTTTCATTTAAAGCTTGAATTGCTTTCATATCATCCGAGCTTAATTCAAAATCAAAGATGTTCGCATTTTCAATGATACGGTGTTCTTTAATTGATTTAGGAATCGTTACAACTTCATTTTGTAGATCCCAGCGTAGAATCACTTGTGCAGTCGATTTATTATATTTGGTAGCAATTTCTTGTAATGTTGGGTGATCTAGTAGTTGTCCTTGCATTAATGGTGACCAAGCTTCAAGCTGAATACCATTCTCTTTACAGAAAGTGTGCAATTCTTCTTGTGCTAAACGTGGATGGTATTCCACTTGGTTAACCATAGGCTTAATTTCAGCAATTTCAAATACGTCTTGCAAATGGTGAATATGGAAATTACTCACACCAATAGCGCGCACACGACCATCTTTATAAAGTTGCTCTAAAGCTTTCCATGATTCAGTGTATTTTCCTTTTACAGGCCAATGTACTAAATATAAATCTAAATATTCCAGACCTAATTTTTCTAATGTAGTTTCAAATGCTTGTAATGTTGACTCGTAACCTTGATCGCTATTCCATACTTTTGATGTGATAAATAATTCTTCACGTGGAATACCTGATTCACGGATTGCTTGTCCAACGCCTTCTTCATTTTTATATATGGCAGCTGTATCGATACTACGATATCCATTTTTAATAGCTGCTTTTACAGAATCAATTACTTCTGATCCGTCTTCTACTTTAAAAACACCTAAACCGAACCAAGGCATTTTTACGCCGTTATGTAATGTTGTGTAGTCGTTTAAACTTGTTAAAGTCATATTAATTCCCCCTAGCTTTTTTATTGGTCGCTTCAATTGCTTGTTGAATGACTTCTGAAAAATTATTTTCATATAGAACTTTTAAACCTTCAGCCGTTGAACCTCCTGGTGTTGTTACTTGTTCACGTAACATAGCTGGATCCTGGTTTTGCTGGAGCATAGCGGCAGAGCCAGCGATCATTTGAATGACAAGATGTTTTGCTGTTTCCTCATCAATTCCATAGCTTTTCGTTGCTTCAATTAAACCTTCAGCAAAGTGATAGAGAAAAGCAGGTGCACTACCAGTAACTGCGGTAAGTTGGTGAACTTCCTCTTCGGTACAAAACTGCGAGGTACCAATACCTCTTAAAAGAAGTTGTAACGTTTCATGATGTCGTTGCTCTACGGAATTTCCCGTCGTGTATAAAGAGATAGACTTGCCAATTTCAGCAGCTGTATTTGGCATAATCCAGGCAACAGGTGTCCCTTGAGGAAGTCTTTCTTCTAGATAAGATGGTCCGATTCCGGCAGCAACTGTCACGACAAATTGATCAGTTAGAAGAGGCGATAGATCCGCTAATAGCTGTTCATGTGCAACAGGCGGCATTGCTAAAACAATTGTATCTACAGATTTAATATGCTGCTTCCAATCCGTTGTAATCGATAGATCATATTGAGTTTGTAGTTGCGTTAGTTTTTCTATGTTACTTCGATTGGAAACAATAATTTCTTCGATGTATTCTTTACTTGTTGTAAGTAGTCCAGCAAATATAGCTTCTGCCATACGACCGGCACCAATAAATAAAATTCGATGTTTATTAGGCATATCCTTTATTCCTTTCTGATGAGAATATGTTATAAAAACGATACCATTTTTAAGAGAATTTTGTAAAAAGAAACGGCTTGTAGTGGAGAGAATACAATTGGAGGGAAGGGAGGCTATATAAAAAGAACTATGAAGATTATTATATTTGAAAAATAGTTATAATCAAAAATCCCTGAAGCATTTATGCTTCAGGGATTGATAAATTATAAGCTTATGCTTTCGTCATACCAAGCAATACAGCGCCACCGATAATTAAAACACTACCTAGTGCAATAAAGATCAATTGACGTTTTGTTTTCTTTTCACCTAAGAATACAATCGCACCGAATGTTGAGATAACGATTCCAGTTTGAGATAATGGGAAGCTTGTTGCTACTCCGACACGTGGTAATGAAAGAAGTAAGAATAAGTTTCCTGTTCCCCATAGTAAACCAGATAAAGCATTACGAATTGCATATTTGTTAAATGGTTTATGTTTAGATGTCAGTACAACCGCACCAACAAACATACCAACTGCTTGTGGTAAAATAGCAGACCAACCATCAATGTTATACCAACGAATAATAATTACGTATACAAGATAGCCAAAAGTAGAAACAATTAAAGTGAGAAGTCCCTTTTTCAATTGTCCTGGTGGCTGAGCATTTTCTTTATCGTCTAGTGATGTGAATACAACACCGACTACGATTAATAGGATTGCAATCGTTCCCAGAACAATCGTCGTAGTAGTAGTCCACTCACGGAAAGCGATAACTCCAAAGATAGAAGTTGCAACAAGCTGCATACCAGTAGAAATAGTTACAGTAGTTGAAACACCTAGTTTTTCAACTGTTTTTAATTGGTTTACTTGTCCTAAAGCCCAGAATAAACCTGAAATAAAACCAACAATCAAGACTGTCATTGTTAAAGTTGGTTGAGTAAATACATACATAATTGTTGCGAAGAATAGAGCACCGATTGTCATACCTACCGTTTGGCTGTATGCACCACCGCCCATTTTTACGCTTACTAATAAGATGTTTCCCCATGCGATTGCAGGAAGAAGCGCTAATAAAATGTCCATTACAAGACTCCCTTCGGTTTTCTATACCAATATAATTAAATATCGTTCTAACGATCGGTAATGCCCCACTAATAGAGTAGAAGATTACCGATCGCTAAAACAGGATGAAGAACTTACGATATAAATGCGTTTTCATTTCTTCATTTTTTGAAACACCTCCATATAATAACAGGAAATTGCCTATTTTAGAAAGTGAATTCAAATAAAATGTATATTTTAATAAAAGGTAAAATTCAGTTATTTACCATCGGTATATTTTATTTCCTAAGAAATAAAGAAGCAGCTTCGAAAAAAGCTGCTTTAAGAGTTAGTAATTCTTTTATTAATAAGCTGAATACATAGCAGAAATAGAAGTGACATACTAATAGTGATAACTACAAGTGTCCAGGCGAGTTGCATATTACTTGCATCAATCGCCATATAAATTGCAGTTGGGATAGTCTGTGTTTTACCAGGAATGTTCCCAGCAAACATGAGTGTAGCACCAAACTCACCGAGCGCACGAACAAAGCTCAAAATCATTCCGCTTAATAAGGCAGGAAATGCAAGTGGGAGTGTCACGTGCAGGAAAACTTGATATTCACTGGCACCAAGGTCACGAGCACTTTCTTCAATTTGTACATTCGCAATAGAAAATCCTGTTTTTGCTGATTGGTACATAAGCGGAAATGCAACAACTGTAGAAGCGATGATCGCAGCAGTAGATGTGAACATAATGGACTGCTGAAACAATGATTCTATCCACATTCCAATGGGACTATTATGTCCAAAAATGATGATGAGAAAAAAGCCAATTACAGTTGGCGGAAGTACCATTGGTAATAAGAAAATCGTTTCTAATATTACTTTATATCTCCATGAGGAGCGTGCTAGCGCTCGCCCGATAATCGTCCCTAAAATTGTAACGATAATGGTGGCGTATGCAGCTACTCGTAAAGATAGAAAGATCGGTGACAAAATAGCATCAAAGCTCATGGCAATTATGATAGGACTGTAAATCCATATTTTTTAAAGATAGATTGTGCATCTTTTGACTGCAAATACTCATAAAATGAAGTCGCCTCTTTCTTATGCTTAGATTCCTTTATAACACCTAAAGGATAGTGAATTGGCTCATGAGAAGTAGCTGCTGCTGTCTCACCAATCTTTACTTTGTCTGAAATAAGAGCATCTGTTTTGTATACGATACCAGCATCGACATTGCCTGTCTCTACATATGTTAACACTTGGCGAACGTCTTTTGTAAATACGACTTTATTTTGAATGTCATTCCAAAGATTTTCATGTGTGAGAGAAGCCTTTGCGTATTTTCCCGCAGGTACGGATTCAGGTGTACCAAGTGCAATTTTCTTGATTTTTTCATCTTTTAAATCTTGGAATTTTGCAAGAGAACTATCTTTTGGGACAACTAGAACTAGTTCATTTCCAAGAAGATTTTTCCCTTCTTTTTCATCGATGAATCCTTTTTTAACAAGAGTTTGGAATTTATCTTCTGCTGCAGAGAAGAATAAATCAGCAGGTGCGCCTTGTTCAATTTGTTGTTGAAGTGCACCAGAAGCACCGAAGTTAAAAGAAAGTTGAATAGTTGGTTCTTTCTCTTTATATTGCTTTTCAATTTCTTTTAATGCATCTTGTAAGCTAGCAGCAGCTGATATAGTCAGTTCGATTGTTTGTCCCTCTTTAGCAGCTGACCTTTCTTTCTTTTCCACACTTGTACAAGCAGCGCTAAATATAAGAAGGAAAGAAAGTATAAGTGCCCCAATAGATCGTAATGTGAATTTGTTCATAAGAAAATCCCCTTTCGTTTCGACATATTTAATTATAACTAATTATAACTAATTATAACTAGTTATAATTGAATATAATTTGAACGATATGGTTGTTTTTAAAAAATAGGAGAAATATTCTTTTCTTTGTTACAATGAAGGAAGAAAGTGAGGAATCGTCTATGGATCATCATTCCTACACAACGGAAGAAGTAGCAAAGCGATTAAAAGTATCAAAACTAACTGTATACGACTTAATTAAAAAAGGAGAACTGCCTTCTTATAGAGTTGGTAGACAGATGCGCATTGATGCAGCGGATTTAGAACAATATATAAAGCAAATGAAAACTGGTAAGGTGCAAGTTGTTCCTGTAAAGAACGATGGTAATAGTACCTCGAATACATGTATTATTAGCGGGCAAGAACTAACGTTAGATATGCTGGCAAAACGTATAGAAAATCGTATGCCAAATTCTAATATATTAAGAGCGTATCAAGGTAGTTTAACGAGTTTGGTGAAGATGTATCAAGGAGAAGGAAGCGTCGTTAGTTTGCATTTGTTTGATGGGGAAACGGGTACGTATAATGTTCCTTACGTAAAACGTATTTTAGTCGGACAACCATGTATTATGATTAATTTATTATCAAGGAATGTTGGGTTTTATGTGCAAAAAGGGAATCCAAAAAATATAAAAACATGGGCTGATTTATCTCAGTCATCTATACGATTTATAAATCGAGAAAAGGGTTCTGGTATTAGGGTATTAGTGGATGAGCAATTGCGAATTCAAAAAATAAATAAAGAAGATATTAGCGGGTATGAATGGGAAGAATCGAATCACCTTGGTGTTGCCTCGCAAGTTGCGAATGGAAAAGCTGATGTTGGGGTAGGATCAGAAAAGTTTTCACAAATTGTGAACGTAGACTTTATTCCAATCATGAAAGAGCAGTATGATTTAGTGATTTTGAAGAATAAAGAAAATGAAGAGCTGATCGAAGTCATGAAAGACATTCTGCAATCGGAAGAATTTCATGATGAATTAAAAGCGATTGGCGGATACGATATGACGAAAACAGGTCAAATTATATATGAAACAAACTAAAAAGCTGCTTGTCTATAAGACGAGCAGCCTTTTCTATATAAAGGGGTTTGGGGAAACAAAGTATTAAACAAGACTTTGAGCAAGTGCATAAATGAAAGCTGTAAGAAGAGTTGCTCCGCTTGCAAGTCCGATAAAGTCTGATTTGTTGAAAGTAATGTTACTCATTATAATCTCTCCTTATTTGTTTAATGTAGTTGCAACAGATTTTGCATCGACAAGTGCGGATAGCACCATGCCCATTGTATTTAAAAATTTGTTTGATTTCATTTTGTTCATCATGCGTATCCGCTCCTTTTCGAATTGTTGTTGCCCTGCTTTATGTCTTAATTATATGAAATATAGGTAGTTACAACTATCGAATTAGCTTACGGGAGGATTACACTTTTGTAAGAAAAAAAGACATTCGTGTAAGAATGTCTTTTAAAGCATATTGATATGATGGTGCTCCGTAATTGTTTTTAAAAAGCTGCGCATCGAATTGGTCATGTAGCTATCTTTCCGGCGTATGAAAACAGTTGAAATACTGCCGTATTTTTCGGGAATCGGATGACAGTGTACTTTACCTGCTGTAGAAAGGTGCTGAACGGCAGACTGTGGTACGAGTGTAATTCCAAGGCCGAGTGCAACACTGTTTAATATTGTTTCTAATATGTTAAATTCCATAATTCTTTTTGGTAGCAAACCTTCATCTTTCAGCCAGCGCTCTAGTTTGGAACGGTATCCACATCCTTGATTAAAAACTAGTAGGGGCGTCGTTGTAAATTCGTCTATATGAAAAGCTTTATTTTGTGTCACAAGCATTAATTTTTCTGTACTAACATCGCATTGTTCAATTAGTGGATGTTTAATAGGACCTGATATAAAGGCGCCATCTAATTGATGATCAAGAACTTCTCTAATAAGTTCCTCCGTTAGACCGGCTTGTAATGATAAATCGACATTTGGATAGCTTTTATAGTAAGAAGACAAAATGGTAGGTAATGTACTTACTGTTTCGACTGTACCGATTTTTAATATGCCTGATGGTGTTTCACTATCTAAAAATACTTGTTTTAGCTCTTCAACATCTTGCAAAATTTTATTAACATAGACGAGCATTTTTCTACCTTCAGCTGTTAAAGTCATGCCTCGTTTATGACGGTAAAAGAGCGGTGTTTTTAATTCGTTTTCTAACTGTTTAATACGTGCTGTTACATTTGATTGTACGTAATTTAATTCTTTTGCTGCGCTACTTACACTACCTCGGTCAGCAACGCTCTGGAAGATTTGTAAGTCTCGTAATTCCATTTTATGCCCCCTTGATGTTAAGTATCATTATAAATGATACTTAACATCATTTTGAATCATTTTACGTGATATATTTTTTCTTTTACAATTCTCTTTGTGCAAATAGAAAGAAGTGGGGGATTGTGGTGAAAAGAGGTCAAATGATAATAGGCGCTTTGGCGTGTTTAATAGCAAGTATGTCATGGGGAGCGATGTTTCCTGTTGCTGATCATGCGCTAGAATACATAGATCCGTTTTATTTTTCGTTTATTCGTTATGGGGCGGTAGCAATTGTACTGATTGTATTATTGCTAATGAAAGAAGGAAAGAAAGCATTTCGCTTAGAAGGAAGAGGGAAGTTACTCGTCTTTTTTGGAACAATGGCGTTTACCGTATATAATGTATTAATTTTTCTAGGACAAATGTTAATGGGGAAATCAGGTGTAATGGTAGCTTCTATTATGGAGGCACTGATGCCGATGATTTCAATTTGTATTTTATGGGGATATAAACATATAAAGCCGAAGAAGTATATGATAACGAGCATGATTATCGCGTTTGTAGGGGCTATATTTGTTATTACGAAAGGCGACATGAGTTTCTTTTTAACATTGAAAGATAACATGTTTTCACTAGCATTTATATTTGTTGGTGTTGTAGGATGGGTTATTTATACGATGGGTGGTCAAACATGTAGCGATTGGTCAACATTACGTTATTCTACGTTGACATGTGTATTTGGTACAACTGTCACAGGGATTATAACGGTAATCATTACGGCACTTGGATATGTATCAATTCCAAGTATGGAAACGATCTCTATTGTGAAGTATGACTTGTTATTTATGATGACATTACCAGGTATCGTAGCACTACTTGCTTGGAACTACGGTGTGAAAATCTTATCATCCATTAATGGTATTTTATTTATTAACTTTGTGCCAATTACTACGTTAGTTACTATGATGATGCAAGGGTATAAAATAACAACATTTGATATTGTAGGAACATTATTTGTTATTGCAGCGCTTATTCGTAATAATGTTTGTCAGAGAAAAGAAGAAAATGCAAATAAGCAAATGTTGCAAGGAAAGCAATTGCGCCAAGCTGTTTAATAGGCAACTGGAGGATTTTATATGTTAGAAAGTTTATTGTTTTTCTTTGCTGCTGGAGTTGCCTGCGAGCTTGCAGCAATTAATCGAAATGGTCGTAAGAATGTAAAACAACAAGCTGAACTGATACAGCTTTTAAAAGAATTGAAGGAAAGAAAAAATTAAAAAGACGACCGGGCATAGACGGTCGTCTTTTCTATTACTATTTATATAAAGGGGAAAGGGGACACAAAGTTTATATAAGCGTAGCAGCGTAAATAAAAGCAGTAAGAAGAAGGGAGCCGCTAGCTAATCCTAAAAAATCTAATTTGTTAAAAGTGATGTTATCCATAATACATTCGCCTTACTTGTTTCTTTCTGACTTAATTATATGAAATATTGTAAGAAGTAACTATCGAATTAGCTTACAAGAAAATTACACTTTTGTAAGAATTGAAATTTAACAATAAATACTTATTTTTATTACCAACTCCTAAAACTTAGTGTTATAATCGTTGTAAGAAAATGATTATACTTCGGATATTCAGAAAGGAACGAAACAAATGTATAAACCAATTACATTTTCGTTGAAATATATATTTAAAATGGCTGGGAAGGTAGAAGTGCAAGGGAGAGAAAAATTACCAGAAGGTGGCCCTTACGTTGTTGCGTGCACACATACAAGTTTTATGGATGTTTTAATGTTAGCAACGGGGATGTATCCAACCCAAATTCATTACATGGCAAAAAAAGAATTGTTTGAAGGGAAATTTAAAAATTGGTTCTTTAAAAATGTAAATGCATTCCCTGTAGATCGTGCGAATCCAGGACCGAGTACACTTAAAATTCCATCACGCCTATTAAAAGAAGGAAAGGTAGTCGGGATTTTTCCGAGTGGAACGAGATCATCAGAAGATGTTTCATTAAAAGCTGGGGCTGTTACGATTGCGCTGCGTTCTAACGTTCCATTAGTACCGGCAGCTTATATTGGTCCATCAAGTGTAAAAGAATTAATAAAAGGAAAAAGGGCGCAATTAATTTTTGGAGATCCGATTCAAATTGATCCGGGAGAACAAATAGATCGGAAAACAGCTATGAAAATGATGACAGATCAATTAAATGAAAAATTTGAAGAGCTAAAGGTAACTTTGCAATCAAATCAAAAATAAGAAAAGGCGACCGGGCATAGACGGTCGTCTTTTCTATTACTATTTATAATAAAGGGGAAAGGGGACACAAAGTTTATACAAGCGTAGCGGCGTAAATAAAAGCAGTAAGAAGAATCGAGCCACTAGCAAGTCCTAAAAAATCTAATTTGTTAAAAGTGATGTTATTCATAATATATTCTCCTTACTTGTTTAATGTAGAAGCAACAGCTTTTGCATCGATAAGAGCAGATAATACCATGCCCATTGTGTTTAAGAAATTGTTTGCTTTCATTTTGTTTATCATATTAGATCCGCTCCTTTTCGAATGGTTGTTGCCCTGTTTCTGACTTAATTGTATGAAATATAGCGGAGAGTCACTATCGAATTAGCTTACAGGAAAATTACACTTTTGTAAGAAAAACGAATGAAGGTGTCATGATGAGAAGATTTGACATATGTTCATGTGATTTATTAAGTTAAAAGTAGAGGTGAGTGTATGGCTAATATTAAAGATATTGCAAAGATGGCTGGGGTTTCGGTTACGACTGTTTCGAGGGTATTAAATGATCATCCGTATGTAAGTGAAGAAAAAAGGAAAGTTGTTTTAGAAATAGTTGAGAAATTGAATTACTCACAAAATGCAAATGCTGTTCATTTATCAAAAGGGAAGACGAATATTGTTGGTGTGATTTTACCTTATATTAATCATCCGTGTTTTGATGCGATGGTGGGTGGAATGATGGAAGTTGCGTTAGCTCACAATTATCGAGTGCTTCTTTGTCAAACGAATTACAATAAAAAAGAAGAAATGAAAAGTTTACATATGTTGAAAACAAAGCAACTAGATGGTCTGATCATTTGTTCTCGTGCCAATGAGTGGGAAATTATAGAGCCGTATGCAGCGTATGGGGCGGTTATTGCTTGTGAGGATAATGATATTGAAAGTATATCGAGTGTATATACAGATCATTTTAATGCCTTTCAATTAGGGATGAGTTACCTTATTGAAAAAGGTTATAAGAAGATTGGATATTGTACGGGAAGAAAGTTAGGACCAAGTAGTAAGAAACGTTTTGATGCTTATAAACAACAGCTACAATTAATAGATGCAGAAGTGATGGAAGATCGGATTTTCACAGAATGCTTTACATTAGAAGATGGTGTAAGAGTTGCACATCAATTTAAGGAGATGGAGAATCCACCTGAAGCATTAATAGTGGCAGGAGATGAAGTTGCTATTGGGATCATGACAGAAGTTAATAAACTAGGTATTAAAGTTCCGGAGGATTTAGCGATTATTGGTTTTGATAATCAACCGATTTCTCAAGTTTTACAACTGACAACTATTGACCAAAATTTAAAGGAAATAGGTAAGACGGCTTTTGAAATGTTTTACAGACGAGTAAGTGATGAGGGTTCTAAACAAGAAAAGATGGAAATTCCGTATAAACTTGTGGAACGCTCTACAGTTTAGCAATAATCCGTTATGTGTATAATCACATAACGGATTATTTTTTGAAATGTCTTTGACAGGAAACGCATTTCATACTTTATAAAAGAGTTACACCGGTCTGTAATAATCCATGGATTCTTTTCAAGTGTTAAAGCAATGAATAGAATTTGGAGGGATATGTATGAATGAACTTTTATTAAGTATGAAAAAGTATGTAGAGGATGATGAACAAATTTTAGCATTTGTGATAGGGATATTTGAGAAAGATGATTTTACCTTATCATATCGGCATGGAATTTTCGTTGCTACTACTAGACGTCTCCTCTTTTATGGAGGATTTTCGTATTATCCATCAACATTTGAAGAGTATTCGTATTTGCATATAGACGACATAAATTTTCATCCGCAATTAGTGTTTACTTGTAATCAGGAAACGGTAACAGCTAAGTATATTCAGAAAGGTAATGTGGAACGCTTTGCTCGTGCAGTTAGAGCAAATATGAATAATTAATCAGGTGTTTGTTTAAACATAATACCATTGCTGTTATGAGAAGAATGGCGTAATAAAAACCACTTCTAAACCTCTAGGAGATAGTGATACAATGTCAAATGGGGGGAGGTATGAACTATGGTTAATCAACGTATAAAAGAGATAACATTAATTACAATTGGTTCATTGTTATTCGCAATCGGTATTAATTATTTTGCAATTCCAAACCGTTTATCAGAAGGTGGCATTATTGGTGTAACGGTTGTTACGTATTATTTATTTGGTTGGTCGCCAGGGATTGTCAATTTTGCTATAAATGCAATTTTACTGGCTGTTGGTTATAAATTTTTTGATAAAAAAACGATGGTTTATACAATTTTAGGGATTGTAGAAACATCTTTGTTTTTATATGTTACAGAGCACATTGAGTATCATGTAAATAGTGATACGCTCTTAGCAGCTTTATTCGCGGGTCTATTTGTAGGTATCGGATTAGGGTGTATGTTCAAAGCTGGAGGTACATCAGGAGGATCGGCAATTTTAGCGCAGTTAGCAAATCAATACTTAGGTTGGAGTGTTGGTAAAGGCGTACTCATTATTGATATCGTTGTAATTGCTGGTTCTGTATTTATAATAGGGCAAGAAAAGGCAATGTATACACTCGTTGCTGTATTTATCGGAGCGAAAGTAATTGATTTCATTGTAGAAGGAATGGATACAAAGACTGCAGTTACGATTATCTCGAATCAACCAGACTTAATTCGTGAAGCTATTACGAAAAACATGACACGTGGTGTCACTGTATTAGAGGGGCGCGGCGGATATACTGGTAAAAATAAAGAAGTATTATATGTCGTTATTAATAAACAAGAGCTTGTTAAGTTAAAGCAAGTTATCGGCCGGGTTGATGAAGATGCCTTCGTTGTCATTCACGATGTGCGTGATGTACTTGGCGGTGGTTTTAAAGCGAGCTAAAAGGTGAACGAGTAAATTCGTTCGCCTTTTTTAATTCTTACAAAAATGTAAGTGTAATGTAATGAGATTCAATAGTAGATTTTATTCCTTCTTTTTAAAATGGATGTATATATATCCTGCAAGGGAGGAAGATTTATTATGAAGAAAAAAATGATCACTACTATAATAGCGATGATAGTGATAGTAGTAATGTTATTGCCTACGAAACTTGGACCAGTTATCGATAAATATAATCCACTTTATAAGACGAAAGAATATTATACGGTTGTGAATACAATTGGTCAGCATATTGGTGATGAGTGGTATGAATATGAATTTATTGCATTTGACGAACGTGGAAGAGAGCAAAAAATAAAGAAGACTGTTAAGCATATGTTAAAGAGAGAGGGGGCATTAAAGGTGTACGCAAAAGGACGCTACGGCGAGGCAATTGAAGAAATTGAAGTTGTAAATATTCCTATTAATGCGAAGAGTAAACTTTTAACGATGAGATAGCGGATTATACCCCCACCTATTTTTTGTCGAAAATAAAAATACTAGGTAGGGGTATTTTGGAGTTCATGAAAAAGCCTTAGTCCATATGGACTAAGGCTTTTTTTATTATATAAAGGGGAAGGGGGTACATTGTAGTAGCGTGAGTGAAAGATATAAGAAGAGTAGCTACTAGCAATGTAATTTGGTTATGTGAGTGTTCTTCTTATTTGGCTTACTTCCTAACTTTATTGTACGAAATATAGGTAAGGGAAACTATCGAATTACATTACGCATAGCTTACAAACATGTAAGCCTTCTGTAATGTAATTCGATAGTTAAAATATAGTGAATTTCATATAGTATAACTAGAAAGTCTCACTGTATCACTTTCCGTTTGTAATGTTAATGAAGAATGAAAAACCAACTACTTTTTAATAGCCCTCATCTCTATTTAGATGAGGCTCTTTTTTTAACCTTACAATATTGTAAGGTTTACGTAAGTTAATTCGATAGTAATTTTGTCATATTTTTTGCATAATAGATACAAATAGATAAAAAATAATTAGGGATATATTAAGAAGGGAGAAAACTGGGATGCGTAAAGAAGAAGTAGTGAAGTTTCCAATTAAAGATTTCTGTAGCTACTTTACTGTTGCCATAGTATGTATTGGATTATTTGATATAATAACAAATTTAATTGTTAAATAATATAGATGATAAAACAAGAAGGGGGACCCTTTCTTGTTTTTTTTATGGGGGCATAAAGATGAAATGGATTGATAGCCATATACATGTTGATCAATATGAGAATGAAGAGAAAAGTAGATTACTTATAGATGTGGAAAACAGTAAAGAGATACAAGGGCTTATTGCAGTATCTATGAATTATCAATCATGCCTAGAAACTTTATCTTTAGCAAAGCGATATCCTTTTGTACATCCAGCAATAGGTTTTCATCCGGAGCAGCCGATTCATAGAGAAGAATGTGAGCGCATATTTAAATTAATTGAAGCTCATGTAGAGGACATTGTTGCGATTGGTGAAGTGGGACTCCCGTATTATTTAAGGAAAGAAGATGAAAATATTGCTATCGATCCATACATAGCGGTGTTAAAAAAGTTTGTTGAACTAGCTAGTAAACATGATTTACCAATTGTATTGCGTGCGGTTTATGGAGATGCTGACACTGTATGTGATTTTCTTGAAGAATATAAAGTTTCACGCGCACACTTCCATTGGTTTAAAGGAAGTGAAGAGACAATGAAACGGATGATGAGGAACGGTTATTATATTTCTATCACACCGGATGTTTTACATAAGGAGAAAATTAGAAAAATCGTTTCGTATTATCCGCTTGAATATATGATGGTAGAAACAGATGGCCCATGGGAATTTCAGAAGGATACGATGACACATCCTTATATGATAAAAGATGTATTACAAGAAATTAGTATAATAAAAAAAATATCAGTAGAGAAAGTTACTGAGCAAATATATGCGAATACGGTACGATTTTATAAAGTTAGTGAGTCATAAAAAAACACCAAGCATCTCGCTTGGTGTTTTTTTATGACTCTAATTTTTTCGCACGTCTTAATAATAAAAGAAAGACAATTATAATGAACCCAATTATAAGGAAGAACCCATATTGTTTTATATAATTAATTATGTCATTCGCACTTGTTGGTTTTTCAACGTGAATGCCGTCTTTATTAGTAGTAATATGAATATCTTTCATTTTTACTTCATTCGTTTCTTTTTGTAAATCAATCCACTCTATGTTTGGAATGCTTTCTAGTTCTTTTAATACTTCTTTTAATGGTTGAACACCTAAGTAAGGGTGATAGAATGCGCCGATAATTCCATCAGATAGTTTAGTGATAGATAAAGCACGTTCTTTCATTTTGGCAATATCTTGTGGCTGGCCTTCTTCGATAAATCCAACCGTTTCAGGTATTAATTTCATCCCATGTAAAAACGATGGTGTACTCGTATAAGCTGGTGAATGCATAGATTTCCAAGTTGTATCGTTTAGTTGTAGTTGTCCTACATAAGTAGAGAAATATTGAGAAAGTATTTCATATCCTTTTTGAGACATTGTATAGTGCGGAGCCTCAAAGGCAACTGGATATAATTTCGCTCCTACAAGCTCTGTAATCCCTTTTTCAATATGATCTTTAGTATATTTTTCTTCGAAGGCTTTTCCGTTCTCTACGTATTTATTATAGTCTTCTGTAGACTGAAAATCTTCTTTTGTCTTTGATTTTTCATGGTTTGGTTGGCGAATTGGTTGATCTGTTTTTACATCCCAAAATTCAAAACCTTCGCCAGTTTCACTATCATAAAACTGATGGGTGTAGCCATGCATAACGATTGAACCACCGTTATCTTGCATAAAGCGTAAAACATCGACTAATTCAGAGTTATCCTTTAAATGTACTGTTTTTCCTGTGTCGGGATCTTTGTAAACAGGGATAACAGTAATCATATAAGGAAGGTTTTTCTCTTTTAGTAATTCAGCAATTTCTTTTAATTGCTTTACATTTACAGCTGGATGAACGTCTTCAAGACGTAAATAAGCTGAAGTTTTATTTGTCATCGGCTTTTGTTCAAAGTAAGAAAATAGCATTTCACCGACGTAATGAGACATCCAATCGAAAAGGTTTGGAGTTGCAACATAATATGATATTCCTTGCTGAACAATTAATGGATGGGCTCCATCGGCACTCAAGGCGTAAGCAAGAGTTGTTCCTTTTGCTTCAATTTTCTTCATTAAGCGTTCTTCTTGTAATTCATTTTTTAATTTGTGTGTCGGATATTCTATAGTATGAGTTCGTATATCAGTTTCATCCGAGGTAATGAAAGAAAAACGATTAGATAATTGCTCAACATTTTGACCTAAAACTAATACTGGACCTGAGAAGCTTTCTAGAAATTGTTTTACTTCAGTAGAAAGAACTTCTTTTTGCTCTTCGATATAAACGATATGTGTATAAGAAGATGAGTTACTAATTTCATGTATCTCTTTTAAACTTTTTACTGTTATATCTTTTGTAAAGTGCCCTAACTGAGTATTAAGGATTTGTACATTGTTTGTAATTTTGTTGTCTTCTGTACTATACAAAAAAAGTACTTTTGGCTTGGATGATGTTTGCGCAGATGTGTGTATAGGAATGAGTAGTAAAATGCTAAAAAAGAGTAGTAGGGCTTTTTTCATTTATATATGCTCCTAGTCTATATAGAATTCAATTTACAATTATATACAAGAAATAAGTTATAGTCCATGTTAGTTACATTTTTGCATATATTTACCAATTATTTTTCGCGAAATCGGTCTAAAGCATGATGATAATATGTATAGTAATTTGCTATGATGGAAGAGTAAGAGAATGATAGAATGTAGGTAATTGTAAAGGGAAGGCTGAAAGGGGACAAATTTCAGCGGAGAAAGAGGTAGAGGTAGTGAAGAAATTCTTTGTAGGATTTTTAGTTGTTCTTGGAGTGTATTTATATTTCCAAGAGAAGTCTGAAGGAATGGATAAGCTAATAAATGAGACAAGCTATGTTGATTCAGAGGAAGCAAAACAGATGAAACAAATTATTATAGAGGAAGCAAAGAAAGTAAACCTTCCAGAATGGATACCTCTGACAATTGCCGAACATGAAAGTAGGTTAAATCCAAGAAGTGTTGGAGATAACGGAACTTCATTCGGATTGTTTCAATTGCACCGCGGTGGTGGGCTTGCACCGGATAATTTAACTGATGAAGAGTTGAAAGATCCGCGTACAAATGCGAAAATTGCAATGCCGCACTTACTGAAAGGATATAAGCGTGGGGTGCAAAAGGGTCTGACTGATTTTGCATTACTGAAATATATAGCAAATACATCTGGATGGCCAGGGAATCTAGGGCCAGAGTGGACGGATAACAATATGAAGTATAACGTTGGATTAGAAGATGTATATTATCGGAATAAAGGCGTAATAAAAGAGTAGGTTTTCGACACCTACTCTGTTTTTTTATGAATAATTTTGTCTTCTTGTTTCATGAAATACTGCGCTAGTTGTATTTTCACCTCTTCTAGTTTTGTAGAAACTTGTGGTATTTTATACCCTACATACAATGGTGAAACGACAAACCTAGGAACAACTTTACAAATGATTTTTCCATTTAGGTGATAGAAGAATAAGTTATAGCTACTACATCCTTTATGGAAATCTGTCAGTATGTAACGTACAGTTTGCTGAATATAATTTGCCATTTCATCTATAAATGCAATATCTTCAATGACTATGTTAAATTCAGTAAAGCCAATAATAGGACGCTCTGAAATATTGAGTTCAATACGTTCGTTTTTTTGTACAATTACTCCTTGGAAATTTTCCTTTTCTACATTTTCGAGATAGTCTACATATTTCATTCCGATAATTTGCATGTGTGCATGGTGCAAACTGCCACCTGAAAATGGACCATGATTTTTATATAAAATCACAGATGCAAATTCTTCGTTATTCTGTAAGTTTAACCAATGGTAAATAGAGAAACGAATTAGTTTTCTCATATGTTCTTCTGTATATGTTCCGATATGAACTTCACAATTATCTGTTTCGATTAGCACTGTTTGAAAGGTATCTTTTAATGTAGGAAATTTATTTTTCAGCCAAATAATAGAGCCCTCAGCTGCTAAAATATCCGTTAAATTTTCTCTGTCACAAAAAGGACATGCAGCGCTTCTGTTCCGAATGCTTTCTGGTTTTTGTTTACCGATATCGTTTAAAAAATATAGTTGTTGAGTATCCATTTGTATATAGGCCCCTTTAAAATATGTGTAAAAATCCCGCTTAATACATTCGGGGAAAGGAGGAGGAAATCCTTTAAAGGGAATAGGGAAAAATAAAAGACAAGATATCCTCATTACAATAGGGTACCTTGTCTTTTATTTTTTCTTCAATAGTGTGTATGGATAATATAGAGCATTTGCATTTTTTTTCTTTTTTCTATTTTTTATTGTGTATAAGGCAATTGCCGTACTTGCGATCATAATAATGGCTTTCTTCATATTCATGTACCCCTTTTTATTGTTGGTTTAATTCTTGGCTAACTGCTTTTGCGTCGACTAAAGCGTGTAAAATCATTTTCACCATGTTTATCATATTCCTTCACTCCTTTTTATAGTTCGTTTAGTTCTTTTACAACTGCTTGTCCGTTCACTAATACCTCAAAGATTGCTTTTACGATTTCTTTCATCATGATTGTTTTCCTCCTTGTTTTTGTCTCTCTTGTTTATAACTTTATTGTATAGGGAGGCATCTTTTCGTACTATCGCTTTCCATTACGTGAACATAACAGTTTTGTAAGATTTGATGTCACTTATTGAAATGTTTAGTCTATCTTCATTATTTTCAGAAAAATGACTATTCAAACATGAAATGGGAAAGTATAATAAAGAAGTAGTATTAAATTCCGTACGAAAGGGGTGAATGAGATGAAACGTTCTTTAGCTGCGCGTGCCAAATTTTTAGATTATATCTATTTTTGTCGTGCGATTTTTCATGATGTAGTTGTTAACGGGATACGTATGCCCTTTTTTAACAATTGCATAGTAGCTATTGAACGATAGAAGTCTCTTCACCCATTTTTGATAAACGTGTGAAAAGGGAGCTATTTGGCTTCCTTTTTCTATGCCAAAAACCATGGGGAATGTTTCTTTCCCATGGTTTTTTATATTGAAAGGAGTACGGAAAATGACAATTTGTAGTGTAAATAATATAACGAAATCTTTTGGTGGAAACATCATATTTGAAAATATATCGCTTGAAATAAAGAATGGTGAACGTATTGGTTTAGTTGGTCGTAACGGTAGCGGGAAGACAA
Source organism: Bacillus sp. NH11B (assembly GCF_001884205.1). Lineage (NCBI taxonomy): Bacteria > Bacillati > Bacillota > Bacilli > Caryophanales > Bacillaceae > Bacillus > Bacillus sp. NH11B. The sequence continues at coordinate 48,122 of NZ_MAOG01000110.1, forward strand.
CTATCTTGCAGCTTCTAACAGGAATGGAGAGTTTGGACGAAGGAGCCATTCATATGAAGAAAGGTACACGTATTGGTCATGTGGCGCAAATTCCAAAATTTGATGAGGATATGACTGTATATGATGTATTGAGCTCCGCTTTTAAAGAAGAAAAGGAATTAGAAAGAGAAATGCATGCTTTAGAAAAGAATATGGCGGAAGAACAGGAAGCATCTGCTTTACAAAAATTGATGGAGAGGTACGGAGTAATTCAAGAAAGGTACGCGTTTCTCGGTGGGTACGAAATAGAAGCGAATATTATGAAGGTAGCAAATGGTCTACAGGTGACGGAACTATTTCCCCGATCATTTATGGAGTTAAGTGGTGGAGAACAAACAAAAGTAAGTCTTGCGTATATGCTATTGCAGAAACCAGATTTACTTTTATTAGATGAACCAACAAATCATCTAGATTTATTTGCAGTGGAATGGTTAGAGCAATTTCTAAAAGAATATACAGGAACAGTTATGATCATTTCACATGATCGCTATTTCCTTGATGAAGTTGTAACGAAAATTTTTGATTTAGAAGATGGAGAAATTCACGTATATCATACGAACTATTCCCAGTTTGTTGAGGAAAAGGAAGAAAGGCTGCTTCAAGAATTTCAAGCGTATCAAGAACAGCAAAAGAAAATAAAGAAAATGAAAGAAGCAATTAAGCGTCTACGTGAATGGGCAAATCAGGCGAATCCGCCGAATGAAGGATTGCATAAGAGAGCGAGAAATATGGAACGCGCATTAGAGCGTATAGAGAAACTAAAGAGACCCATTTTGGATAGAAAACAGATGGGACTTCAGTTTGAAGGGCAAGAGAGAAGCGGAAAAGATGTTGTTGTAATGAAAGAAGTGAGTAAAGGATTTGCTGAACGATCTTTATTCGAGAAAGTAAATTTGCATATTCGTTTTCAGGAGCGCTCAGCTATCGTCGGACGTAATGGTACAGGAAAGACTACGTTATTAAAATTACTATTAGAAGAAATGAAGCAAGATGCTGGAGAAATTCGGATTGGTAGTAGTGTGAAAATCGGTTATTTATCGCAACATGCGTACGGGAATATGAAGAACAATGTATTGGAAGCTTTCAGAGATTGTGTAGCTGTAACAGAGGGAGAGGCAAGACATATATTAGCTCGCTTTTTATTTTATGGTCCAGCTGTTTTTAAGAAAGTAACGCAACTGAGTGGCGGAGAAAAAATGAGGTTAAGGCTCGCGCAACTTATGTATCAAGATGTTAACTTTCTTATTTTAGATGAACCGACGAATCATCTTGATATTGAATCAAGGGAGGTTTTAGAGGAAGCCCTTGAACAATATAACGGGACGATTTTAGCTGTTTCACATGATCGTTATTTCTTAAATAAATTGTTTGAAAAGACATATTGGATTGATGAGCACAAATTATTTGAGTTTGCGGGGAACTATGCATGGGCTCGTCAAAAGTGGGAAGAAAGAATTGAGAAACAAGTAGCAAAACAGAAGCAGCAAGGGAATAAAGTGTTAAAAGTAATACCTATAAAAAAGAAGGAGTCTAGGAATTTAGAGGAAGTTGAAAACGAGTTAATGCATATAGAAGAAGATATATATGCACTCGAATGTAAAATGGAATATGTAGTTGATGTTGAAATGCTTGAACAATTGTATGAAGAAAAAACGAAAAAAGAGTTTTTGCGAGCGGAGTTATATAATGAGTTAGAGAATATTGTAGAGTAAAGAAAATAGAATGAAAAAGAGCGAGTTGTTTTCCCAGATTTTGAGGGAGGGCTTGCTCTTTTTTGTATAACGAAGGGGTAAAAATTGGTATAATTTTCTTGTTAGTATGATGAGGAAATGAGCTTTATGCTACGGAAACGTGAGGGGAATTTTATGTTAGGATACGCGCGGATTGCTACAATCGTTATGATTTGTTTAGTTTACGCAAATCATGTTTCACGTGAAACAGCGAATTTACAATTTTTTGTCGGTATTGCACTTTTCATTTATATTGTGAATCATATTTTACTTGTAAAAGCAAAAGAGAGTAGGAAAATCATTTTTTATACCTTGCTCACAAACGGTATTGTCACAGCATTATTAGGGTTTTTATTTCCCGAGACATGTTTGTATTTAATTATATTTGGAATTGATGCGGTAGGATTATTTATTCATGATTGGCGTAAAAGGATGACTTATTTTTTTATCGCTTTTTTCTTTCTTTGTTGGTTTATAAATATACTACATACGTATCAACATACAGGGAGCCTGGAATTGGAGAGTAATGCAATTAACTTTATGTTCATCGTTTTCAGTGCTTTAGCTGGAAACTTAATAAAAAAACTTACAGCTGCTCGGCAAATGGTAGATGAGCAATATGGGGAATTAGCATCATCTCATACAGCTTTAAAAGAAGCTCATGAACAATTACGGTTATATGCTAAAGAGGTGGAAGAATTGACTGCTGTTCGGGAGCGGAATGATATTGCCCGAGAAATTCATGATACAGTCGGTCACAATATGACTGCCTTACTTGTTCAATTACAACTAGCGGAGGCTTTATGGAAACAAAAATCGGACGCTACAGAAGAGGTATTACATACATGTCATGGGTTAGCTAGAAAATCACTTCAAGAAGTGAGAGCTTCTGTGCATGCCTTAAAAGAGGAAAGTAAACTAGGGAACATAATAGAGAATATGCGTGAAATGTTACATGAATATTCTAAAGCGACGAAAGTACAAATATCTTTTCAATTGCAAGGGGATCCGGTTGAGATTCCGTTGTCACTACAGCCTACGCTGCTTCGTATTATGCAAGAGTCTTTAACGAATGCAAAACGTCACGGGAAAGCTAGCTTGTGTGAAGTAAGTTTAGTTTGTTCAATGGAACAAGTTAAGTTATGTATTTCGGATAATGGTATGGGAGTCAATGAAGTAAGTCCTGGGTTTGGGTTACTTAATATGAAAGAACGTGTAGAGGAGCATGGTGGAATCATTCAATTTGAGAGTGAAATAGAAAAAGGTTTTCGCTTAAAAATCGAATTCCCACTGCGAGAAAAAACATGGATAATAGGGGGAGCGTTATGATTCGAATTATGATTGTTGATGATCAATCACTGATTCGTGATGGATTGGCAATGATATTAAATTTGCGTCCGGAACTTGAAGTGGTGGGGACGGCTAGTGATGGGGATGAAGTTGTACAAAAGGTGAAACAATTACAGCCTGAAATTATTTTGATGGATATTCGGATGCCTCGTATGAATGGTGTTGAAGGAACTCGTTTAGTTAGAGAAAAGTTTCCTCATATAAAGGTTCTTATGTTAACGACTTTTAGTGATAGTGAGCTTATTTTTGAAGCATTAGAGCAAGGGGCAAGCGGATATTTATTGAAGGATATGGAGACGGATGCAATCGTTCAAGCTATTTTAACGGTACACGGTGGAGGTGCTGTGCTTCCTCAAGATATAACAGCGCAAATTGTAAAAGAATTAAAAAAGACAAAAGTAGCAGTAGAGTGCCCCACACCAGAACAACTAGAACAATTAACTGAGCGTGAAGTAGATGTTTTAAAGGAAATTGGGCGCGGTTTAAATAATAAAGAGATTGCTGAAAAGTTATTCATTACAGAGGGAACTGTAAAGAATCACGTTTCTAATTTAATTAGTAAGCTAGAACTGAGAGATCGAACACAAGCAGCAATATACGCAGTAAGATACGGTGTTACGACATACACATGACTTTTGGCATATACAAGTGTGAAAAGGCAGCAGAATTTGCTGCTTTTTTATTTTGTATTTCTATCTTAAGGGTGATGGAGAGAAGAAGAAATTTTTCTACAATGAAAGTGTAGATGAATGCAAAGGGGCTGAATCAATATGTTAGTCATAGATCATATTACGAAATCATTTGGTAAGAAGGAAATCGTAAAGAATGTTTCTTTTGAAGTGAAAAAAGGTGAAACATTTGGATTGCTTGGCCCAAATGGGGCAGGAAAATCAACGACGATATCAATGATTTGCGGATTAATTCCATACGATAGTGGTGATATAAAAGTTGGTGGGAAATCGGTAAAAGAGTATCCATTAGAAGCGAAAAAGAAAATTGGTATTGTTCCGCAAGACATTGCGCTGTATCCGACACTTTCAGCAAAGGAAAATTTGGTTTTTTGGGGAAAGATGTACGGTTTAAATGGAAAAGTTGCAAAAGAGCGAGCGGAGGAAGTGTTAGGTTACGTCGGTTTACAGGATCGGGGAAAAGATAAAATTGAAACATTTTCAGGTGGAATGAAAAGGCGTATTAATATTGGTGCAGCACTTATGCACGAACCAGAGTTATTAATTATGGATGAACCGACAGTCGGGATTGATCCGCAATCGAGAAATCATATTTTAGAGACTGTTAAAAAATTAAATGAAAAAGGCATGACGGTCATTTATACGAGTCATTACATGGAAGAAGTTGAGTATTTATGTGAGCGAATTGCCATCGTTGATCACGGAAAGGTAATTGCACTAGGAACGAAAAGAGAGTTATGTAATCGTCTGACAGATGGATTTATAGTGAAATTGCAATTAAATCGCTATAGTACGGAACTGCTACAAAAGTTGAAAGCACTACCTGTTGTTGAGCGTATTATTTTTGACGAAGATAATAGCACGATTGACATTGGATTAAATGGTGGCGAGGCAATTGGTACAGTTGTTTCAGTAGTTGTTGAGAACAACGCGCAAATTTTAAAGCTGGAAGTACAAGAACCGAATTTAGAGGCACTATTTTTACAATTAACAGGACGTTCACTGCGTGATTAAGGAGGTTAGTGCGAAATGAAAAGTTTCATTATTGCATGGAAAGATTTAAAAATCCGTTTAATCGACCGCCGCGGATTTATGATGATGTTAATTATGCCGCTTTTATTAACAGCGATTTTAGGTTCAGCGTTAAGTAATGTATTTGATAGTGGTGGATTACCGAAAACAATAATTGGCTATTATCAAGGGGGAACGGATGAGTTTGCAGATGTCTTTCAAAAAGATGTATTGCAATCTAAAGAAATAAAAGATGATGTGAAAGTAAAGGTAGTTAATTCTCAGGAAGAGCTTGAAGATATGTTAAAGGAAAAGAAAATCGATGTAGGAATTATCATCCCAAATAAATGGAGCGAACAAATACAAGATGGAAAATTAAAAGAACCAAAGGTGCTTATAGACCCATCAAAAGATATACAAGCGAAAATTGCCGAATCAATGATCCGCTCTTTTTCAGAACGTGTTCAAACAGTCGCAGTATCTACTAAAAGTGTTGTAACAGAATTAGTAAAATCCCAGCAGGGTGATGTGGCACAAGTTGCAAAAGAGGTAAGTGGAAATCTACAGACGGTAGCAACTGCAAGTGCGAATCATATCGAAAAAGGAACAGTTGGTAAAAAAACAGTTGCAGCGATGCAATATTATGCAGCAGCGATGTTAGTCATGTTTTTACTATATAACATAACAGTAGGTGCGAAGTCAGTTGTAACAGAGCAACGAACCGAAACGTTGGCGCGGTTGTTCAGTACACCGACGAGTTCATTTTCGATTTTATTCGGGAAATTTTTAGGTACATTACTATTTGCCTGTATACAATTTGGAATGTTTATAGTTGCTACACACTTTATGTTTCATGTGGAATGGGGCGAAGACGTGTCTCAAATAGTAGTGTTGGGGGTTTCGTATGCAATTTGTGTTTCTGGTTTATCCATGCTAATTGCAGCCTTTATTCGTGAGGAAAAAACGGCAGATTTAATGGGGGGAATCGGCATTCAAATATTAGCTATATTAGGTGGATCAATGTTACCGATTTACGTATTTCCCGATACGCTTCAAACAGTTGCGAATATTGTTCCAAATAAATGGGCACTTACAAGCTTCTTAAATATTATGTCGGGAACATCTTGGGATGTGCTACTCCCTATTATTTTAAGTTTATGTAGTGCAGGAATTATCTCCGTTATGATTGGAACGTTACGTTTACGTACGAGATAGGAGGGGAAATGATGAAAAAGGTTTGGGCACTTTGTTGGCTAGAATTAAAACAAATCTTAATTAAGCCACAAAGCTATATACTCATGTTTGGAATGCCTATTATTTTTACACTTATTTTCGGTGGACTTTTAGGTGGAAGTGGGAATGAGAAAGTAAATATTAGTTTAGTGGATAAAGATGGTTCTGTATTATCTAGCAAGTATTATGAGGAAATAAAGAAAAGTGATTTAATTTCTATAGAGAAGGTAACATATGAGGAAGGGAAACAGAGGATCGAAAACAAGAAATCATCTGGTATAATCATCGTTCCAAAAGATTTTCAAAAGAGTATGCTAGATGGAAAAATAGAAAATATTCAATTTCAAGCCAGTGCTGATTTTACGGGTGGAACTTCCGTAGGGCAAGTATTAGCAAGTGCATTAAAAAAGATGGAGATAGAAGTTAGTGCGGCAAGAGATTTTGAGAAGAAAAGTAACACTTCGTGGGAAACGATGTATGAAACAATTTATACAAAAGTAAATCCTGTTTCGATTCAAAAAGAATCGATTTTACATGATGATCAAAAGTTAAATAACGTTACAGGTCGAGCTGCAGGTTTTTCAATTCTATTCGTCATGATTGTCATGTTAAGTGCGACGGGAACTATTTTGAAAGCTAGACAACTTGGTGTTTGGTCTCGTTTATTAGGGACACCAGTTTCAAAAGTTCAAATACTAGCAGGTTATATCCTTTCCTTCTTTTTAATAGGGTGGATTCAATTTGGTGTTTTAATGATATTAACGCATTCATTATTTGATGTGCAGTGGGGAAATTTATTAGGGGTTATTACACTCGTTTCAGTATTGTTATTAGCCGTCATTGGTCTAGCTTTATTATTGGCAAGTATCGTAAAAACAACAGAACAGCAGTCCGCACTAGGTAATATCGTTGTAATTTCAACATGTATGATTAGTGGTCTTTATTGGCCGGTTGAAATTGAACCAGCTTGGATGCAAACAGCGGCAAATTTTGTTCCGCAAACTTGGGCGATGCGTGGCTTTACGGAGTTAATTGTAAGGGGAGGCACATTAGCAGATATAGGAGGATATATTGGTATACTCATTTTATTTGCAGGAGTATTTTTCGTAATTGGTTTAACAAGAATACGTTACGACTGAAAAAAGAAAGCAGAGTTACAGCTTTACTCGCTGAACTCTGCTTTCTTTTTGTGTGGTATCTTCCCTCGTTGAAATTATAATAGCGATCCCGAGCATAATAAAAAAAGCTAAAAAGAGGACGAACTTTGGGAAGAACGGGAATAGTAATAACGCCCCGACTATTATGATTGTTAATAGCACATAGTGCAGGACATATTGGAATAGGTTGTCCATATTTTCGCCCCCTTTTTGGTAGTTGATTGTTATTATTCTATGCGTGGCTATTAGGTAATAGAAGGTGTTTTTTGTTTTTTTGAGAGAAAACAATTGGTAAGGATTGACATACCTATTGAAAAGGAATAATCTTGAAATCAATTCATACTATTTTTATAGGTAAAATAAAGATAGTTACAGAAAGGAGCGTTATGTTCCCTCTTAATTAAAAAACAGGAAAGTAAGGGTGAGAATTATGCGAAAGGCTTTGAAAGGGTTACTTGCTACATTCCTTAGTACATCGGTTTTATTAGCAGGATGCGCTCAAGACGAGAAAAGTACAAATGAAGCAGCAAAGATGCCGAAAGTAAAAGATGAGTTTATTAAGGCGAGTGACAAAGCAAAAAGTCCAGCAAAGGCAAAAGAAAGAAAAGATACTTTTGTAATTGGAATACCGAGCCCTGGCGGGATATTCCTTCCGCATTTTATGTAGAATGGGTGGGATGGTAATATAACGCAAGCTATATTTGCGCCTCTTGTTGGATTGGATAAGGAAGGAAAACCAATTCCCATTTTGGCGAAGCAGTGGGATATTTCGGAGGATCAGCTTACATATACGTTCCACTTGAAAGATGATTTGAAGTTTAGTGATGGTGCGCCGTTAACTGCAGATGATGTAGCATTTACATTAACGTTACTACATGACCCGGCATATAGCGGAGCAACGGATATAAGTCAAACCGCAATAAAGGGTGGGCAAGCATATAAAGAAGGAAAGGCAACAGTTATTGAAGGCATTCAAGTAGTTAATCCGAAAACAATTACGATTACAATTGAAAAGGTAAATGCCCAAACATTGTCGTTAATTGGTGGAGAAGTGATTTCAAAAGCTTATTACGGTAAAGAGTATAAGCGAGGGAATTTAGAGTACTTAAAAGAGTTATACGGAAAACCGATGGGAGCAGGAGCGTATAAACTAGATAAATATATTCCAGGTCAAGAAGTTCGTTTTGTAGCAAATGAAAATTATTTTGAAGGTAAACCGAAGATTGGGCACTTTATTTATAAAATTACAAAAGGTGATACGAATTTGCAACAATTTCAAGCGGGAGAAGTAGATTATGATGGTTTCACGACAAGTGCGGAAACGATTGAGCAATTAAAAGAGCTAGGTTTCGCTAATATTAATGTGTATATAGGAAGTTCTTACGGCTATATTAAAATGAATTATAAGAAGCCCTACTTTAAAGATAAACGTGTACGCCAAGCGTTTATTTACGGATTAGAGCGCCAAAAAGTAATTGATACGTATTTCCAAGGTTATGCTTCACTCGTCAATGTACCAATTACACCAGTCTCTTGGGCGTATACAGAAGAAGGGATCAATAAATACGAATATAATTTAGAAAAAGCAAAGAAATTACTTGATGAAGCAGGGTGGAAAGCTGGGGCAGATGGTATTCGGGAAAAAGATGGCCAGAAATTGAAGGTAAGTTATTTTGCTTCTTCTGCAAGTAAAATCAACGATGTGATGATCCCCGTTATGAAAGAGGATTATAAAAAGATTGGGGTAGATTTCAATCCTGAATACATGGACTTTAATACGATGATTTCCAAGGTAATTAAAGGAGATTATGATTTAGCGATGGTCTCCACACCGATGATTGATGATCCGAGCGGAACAATTGAGGAGTTTGTTTCGACAAGTAAGCGTAATTATGATGGATATTATAATCCGAAGGTAGATGAATTAGCTAAGCAGGCACTAGAAACATTGGATACTGAAAAACGAAAAGAAATCTATAAAAAATTATATCAAGAGTTAAGTGAGGATCCACCTGTTATCTTCTTAAACAATAGTAAAGTCGTGTCTGCACATAATGCACGAATTCAAGGATTACAAGAAGATAACTATAATGGTATTTTGTTAAGTTTACCTAAATTGAATATTGCTCAATAATTTTTGGAGAATTCTCGAAATATTTATATAGAAATAATTGACAAAATATACTGAAAGATATAAGCTAATAACCATAAAGTCTACCGGAAAGGTCGGAATAAGATTGTTACCCCTCAAAAACATCTTTTTTTACGTTCAAAACCGACTTTTCCGATTGGCTATAAATGTTGCTGTGGGAGGCATACATAAGGCAAGCAGTTCATAAAGTGTAATTATTAAAAAAAGTTAGGGTGGGGACAATGAAGAAAAAGACAAAAAAATGGGCTGGTGTATTTTCAGTATTATTGAGTAGTTCGTTTGTGTTATCTGCTTGCGGGGGACAGGAAGATACGGCTTCTACAGAACCAGTTAAACAGCAAGATTTAAAAAATATAAAAATCGAAAAGATTGCTGCTACAGATAAGACGAAAGTACCCGATAAAGCAAAAAATCGAAAAGACACGTTAGTTGTTGGGATTAGTAAACCGGGTGGTGTCTTTTTACCATACTTCCAGCAAAATGGTTGGGATGGAAATGTAACCTCTGTCATTTTTGCGTCGCTTGTATCGACAGATAAACAAGGAAAGCCAACTCCAGAATTAGCTGAGAAGTGGGATGTTTCTTCTGATCAGTTAACATATACATTCCATTTACGTAAAGATTTAAAATTTAGTGATGGTTCGCCATTAACAGCGGATGATGTAGCGTTCACATTGACGCTTTTACATGATAAGGCATATGAAGGAGAAATAGACATCTCTCAATATGCTGTTAAAGGTGGTAAAGAATATAAAGAAGGAAAAGCAACTTCTATTGAAGGAATTCAAGTTGTTGATCCACAGACAATTAAAATTACGACTGAAAAAGTTAATTCGCAGACACTAACTGCTTTAGGTGGACCGGTGTTATCAAAAGCGTATTATGGAAAAGACTATAAACAAAATACAAGTTTAGATTATTTAAAAGAGTTATATGGAAAACCGATAGCTGCGGGGCCATATAAATTTGAAAAGTATATTCCAGGTCAAGAAGTTCGTTTTGTAGCAAACGAAAATTATTATGCAGGTAAGCCGAAAATTCCAAACTTCATTTATAAAATTACTGCTGGTGATACAAAACTCCAATTGTTCCAAACAGGCGAAGTTGACTATACTGGCCTAGGTACTGGTGATGAAATTCTTGAACAGGCGAAAGGTTTACAATTCGCGAACATTCAAATCGAAACAGCTGCATCATTTAACTATATTTATATGAATAATAATAAGCCGTACTTAAAAGATAAAAAGGTTCGCCAAGCACTTATTTACGGGTTAGATCGTAAAAAATATGTTGATACAGCATTGAAAGGATACGGTACGGTAGCTAATGTACCAATTCATCCAACTTCTTGGGCTTATACAGAAGAAGGAGTTAATAAATATGAATACGACAAAGAAAAAGCGAAAAAATTATTAGATGAAGCAGGATGGAAAGTTGGTTCGGATGGAGTTCGTGAAAAAGATGGTCAAAAATTAAAGCTTTCTTATTTCGGCCCAAGTTCGGCTAAAGATAGTGATTTATTAATTCCAATTGCAAAAGAGAATTATAAAGAGATAGGTGTAGAATTTAATCCTGAATTTATGGACTTTAATACTATGCTTTCGAAGGTAAATAAAGGTGATTATGATTTAGCTTCTGTTGCTACACCGATTACAACTGATCCGAGTGAAACTGCAGGTGAATATTTATCTGGTGTTAATAAGGAGAGTCTTGGTTATAAAAATGCAAAAGTTGATGAGTTAATTAAAAAAGGTATTGAGACCGTTGATATTGAGAAACGTAAACCTATTTACAAAGAATTGTATAAAGAATTAAGTGATGACCCACCAGTAATTCTATTAAACTACCGTAGAACAATTACAGGATACAACGGGAATATAAAAGGAATTGACCCTGAAAAATACAATAGTATTAGTTCAAACTTACCAGTATTATCTATTGAAAAATAACGATAAGAATGTATAAGTAGAAGACATTTTTTCATTCGGCAAGTAGTGTGCCGTTTTGAAAAAATGTTCTTCTATTTTAAGCATAAGATTGGAGAGAAAAAGGGTGAAAACATATATCATTCGTAGGGTGTTACAAATGATTCCTACACTGTTGGGTACGTCAGTTATTATCTTTTTTTTGTTCGCGCTTCTTCCAGGTGACTATATTGATTCAAATCCAAAGATTACACCGCAAAGAGCTGAGGAGCTTAGAGAGCTATATGGTTTAAATAAACCAATTGTTGAGCGTTACTTTCATTGGTTAGGTAATGCATTGCAGGGTGACTTTGGTTTTTCACTTCAATATCAAGAACCTGTAACATCATTATTAAATAAATTCATATGGAATTCGTTTATTGTTGCGATCATTGCATTGTTCTTTATTTGGCTAATTGCACTTATTATCGGTGTGTTTTCAGCGACAAAGCAACATTCTTTATTCGATAAGCTTGTAACAATTGGTGTATTTGCAGCGATGTCATTCCCTTCATTCTTTATCGGTTTGTTTTTAATTAAAGTGTTTGCGGTTGACTTTAAGCTATTACCGATAGGCGGGATGATTGATGTTGGAAGTAATTCGACGGGGCTTGCTTACGTAATAGAAGTTGCAAAGCATATGGTTTTACCCGTGTTTATTTTGACTCTTCTTGGAGTTGGCTCATTAACTCGTTATTTTAGAACGAGTATGTTAGAAGTTGTACGGCAAGATTACATTCGAACGGCTAGAGCAAAAGGTTTAAAGGAAAAGACTGTTATTTATAAACATGCACTAAAAAATGCAATTTTGCCGGCTATTACATTGCTTGCATTTGAATTACCAGGATTGTTTTCAGGAGCAATTATTATAGAACAAATTTTCAATTGGCCGGGTATCGGTAATATTCAATTAGAAGCACTTAATTTTCGTGATTATACGGTATTAATGGCATTTACGATGTTTCTTTCTTGTTTGACAATTGTTTCAAACTTTTTTGCGGATGTTGTATATGCAGTTGTTGATCCACGTATTCGGTTGAAGTAAGGGGGGAAAGAGATGGAAACTGTTACAGCAATTACAGAGAAAAAAGCAAAGAAGAAAAGACGGAATGAATCATCGCCATGGAGGCAAGCTTTTAAAAGGATAAAGAAAAATAAAATGGCACTTATAGGATTTTACGCATTAGTTTTTATGTTTTTATTTTGTTTTATCGGTCCATTCTTTTCGCCGTATGCATCAGGGAAAATACAAGTTACGCTAATTAACAAACCACCTAGTTTTTCTCATTGGCTTGGTACAGATCAATTAGGAAGGGATATTTTAACGAGGCTTATGCAAGCCGGACGGATTTCATTAACAATCGGCTTAGCTTCAATGGTGTTATCCGTTATACTAGGTGCTTTATTAGGAGCGATTGCAGGTTTTTACCGTGGCATCGTCGACAATATTATAATGCGTCTTGCTGATATTTTAATGTCGATGCCAGGATTACCATTGCTTATTATAATGGGAGCTATTTTATCAGAATGGAAAGTACCATCTGATTATCGTCTTTATGTCATTATGATCATTTTAAGTTTAGTAGGTTGGCCAGGACTTGCACGCCTCGTGCGAGGTCAAATTTTATCGCTACGAGAACAATCGTTTATGCAAGCTGCTGATGTGCTTGGGATAAACGATTACCGGAAAATAGTATATCATTTAATACCGAATGTTCTGCCGATATTAATTGTTGTATCAACATTAGGTGTTGCGGGTTCTATTTTAGGAGAGTCTGCACTAAGTTACTTAGGTCTTGGCGTTGTCCCGCCTACACCATCATGGGGAAATATGATTAGTGCAGCAAACTCATTAATCGATTTCCAAAAACGCCCGTGGTTATGGATACCGCCTGGTTTTGCAATCTTTATAACAGTTGTATCAATTAATGTACTTGGCGATGCACTTCGTGATGCATTAGATCCAAAGATGAAGCGGTAGGTGAGGAAGCATGAGTAAAGCAGTGGTAGAGCTAAAGGATTTACAAACACATTTTCAGACGGAAGAAGGTACAGTAAAGGCTGTCAATCATGTTAGCTTTTCAGTTCGAGAAGGTGAAACAGTTTGTGTAGTAGGCGAATCAGGTTGCGGGAAAAGTGTAACGGCTTTATCTATTATGGGACTTATTGCTGAATCCGGCGGTATTGTCGGTGGTGACATTCTTTATGAAGGAAAAAGTCTTTTAGGAATGAAAGAGAAAGAGCTTCGAAGTTTACGAGGTAATGACATTGCGATGATTTTCCAAGAACCGATGACATCGCTAAACCCTGTCTTCACCGTAGGCGAACAAATTGTAGAAACGTTAAGGGAGCATGAGCTACTTAGTAAAAACGAAGCATACAAAAAGGCAATTGAATTAATTCGTAAAGTTGGTATAGCTCGCGCTGATGAAATTGTCCATTCTTATCCACATGAACTAAGTGGTGGCATGTTACAACGCATTATGATTGCTGTTGCACTTAGTTGTAATCCAAAGTTATTAATTGCAGATGAACCGACAACAGCTCTTGATGTTACGATTCAAGCTCAAATATTAGATTTACTAAGACAAGTAAAAGAGGAATTTAAAACATCGATTTTATTAATTACACATGATCTAGGTGTTGTAGCGGAAATGGCCGATTATGTTGTCGTTATGTATGGTGGAAAAGTTATTGAAGAGGCACCGGTACTAGAGATCTTTCAAAATCCGAAACATCCATATACGCAAGGGCTGCTAAAATCAAAACCAGTAATGGGACAACGAACAGATAAACTTTATTCTATTCCAGGGCAAGTTCCTAATTTGGTTGGCTTAGATGAGTTTTGCTACTTTAGTGGTCGCTGTGAACATTGCATGGAAATATGCAAAAATGAAGCGCCAAATCTTAATGTGCATGGCGAAGATCATAAAGTAGCTTGTTGGTTATATGAGGAGCGTGCTGGGCAATGAGTGAACCATTATTAGAAGTGAAGAACTTAAAAACGTATTTTCCGATTAAGGGCGGCGTATTTAGTAGAACGATTGGACATGTGAAAGCGGTAGATGGGGTAAGCTTTACAATTGATAAAGGAGAAGTGTTTGGCCTAGTAGGAGAGTCTGGAAGTGGGAAGACGACGATAGGTAAAACAATTCTCCGTCTCGTTCAAAAAACAGAAGGTGAAGTGAAGTTTAAAGGTCAAGATGTTCATGCTTTATCAAAAGAGGAGCTGAGAAAGCACCGTCCTAATATGCAGCTCGTGTTCCAAGATCCATTTAGCTCATTAAATCCTAGAATGAGAATTGGAGAAGCACTTGGTGAGCCAATGTTGGCTCATGGGCTAGCGACGAAGGAAAATGTTCGTGAAAAGGTGATAGAAGTATTGGAGTTATGTGGTTTAGCTCCATATCATATTGACCGATATCCTCATGAGTTTTCTGGTGGACAACGTCAGCGTATCGTTATCGCAAGGGCTATGGTATTAGATCCAGAATTTATTGTGGCTGATGAGCCTGTTGCGGCATTAGATGTATCTATTCAAGCGCAAATCATTAATTTGTTTAGTGAATTACAGGAGAAAAAGGGATTATCCTATTTATTCATTTCACATGATTTAAGTGTAGTGGAGCATTTATGTACAAAAATTGGGATTATGTATTTAGGTACGATCGTGGAGACGGCACCGCGTGATGAGTTATTTGCGAATCCACTTCACCCGTATACAAAAGCTTTGTTATCGGCTGTACCAATACCAGATCCAACAGTGAAGCGAGAGCGAATTATACTAGAGGGTGATATTCCAAGTCCAGCGAATCCACCTTCAGGTTGTCGTTTTCATACACGTTGTCCGTTTGCGACAGATGTTTGTAAAAAAACAGTACCAGAATTTCGTAATGTTGGTGAAGAGCACTTTGTTGCTTGTCATCATGTATAAAAGAAAAGGACTCTTTCAATTTGAAAGAGTCCTTTTCTTATTTACTAGATGAAGTTTGTTTTAATACAAATTGCTCGATTGCATGAGCAACACCATGCTCATTGTTTGTTAATGTTACAACGTCACATAGTTTTTTTACATCTTCTTCGGCATTTCCCATTGCAACTGATAAGCCAGCTACTTGTAACATTGGCACATCATTAAAGTTATCGCCGATTGCAACAGTATCTTCAATTGGTATATTGAAATAAGCTGCCATTTCTTGTAGGCCGTTCCCTTTATGACCATGCTTATCCATAATTTCTGCATTAGTAGGAGCTGATGCGGTAACCGAAATGTCCGTATCTTCTTGTAAAGTTTGCAATAGCTGCGAACGATGGGCAGCATTAAATGTCAAAATAAAGAATTTAGATATTTCTAATTCTGGATTATTCACAACATCTTCTATTTTTTGGAAATCGGTAATTAAGTTAGACTTCTTTTGTTTTTCTGTAATTCTTTCAAGTTCCTCAAGTGTAACATCTAGTGTATGTTTGTTTTCCTCGAACGCCTGCATGACTTGACCTTGCCATGTATAAGGAGAATAAACCCCTTTATTTGTGTACAACTTATATGGGAAACCTTCAGATTCTAGTAATTTTGCAAGCTTGTATACTTTATCATTTTGTAAACAACGCGAGTTAATTACTTTTCCGTCCACATAAACAATTGCCCCATTGCTTGCTCCAACTGGAAGAGATAGTTTATATTCTTCCAATAATTTCAAAGCATCCTCTTTCGCGCGGCCAGAACAAATCATTACAATATGACCAGCTTCTTTTGCGGTTTGGATAGCTTGTAAGTTCTCTTTGGAGATTTCAAGATTAGATGATAGTAGTGTACCATCCATATCTAGTGCGATTAATTTCAAAATGACCACCTCTTTGTTTCCATTATACATAGTTATATTGAGGAAACATATAAACTTATCTTGGAAAGATAGTATTTTATCCCGCATTAATTGCCAGTAAAAGCCCGATTGGTGAAGGGGAATAATTAGTAGGGAATGGAACTCTCGCTAATTAAAGTTTCACTTTGTTTTGTAACAAAATAGAGATGAATAATATTATATTTCGCTTTATGACTGTAATATTACACTAGTGTTACAAGTGCGGACGTAGTGGAAAACGCATTAGAACAAGGTTTTTGAGTGTTTATTAAAAAAAACGTAAAAAAAGTGTAATAAAGTTTACGTAATTATATTGCAACGTAATAATAGTTATGTTACATTAATGTTACAAACGTTACGTAATTAATTTCAATGTAACGTTAACATAAAAAGTATGAACTAATCATTTCTTAGAAATTACATATAGATAACGTATAAAAAAGGAGAATGAATGATATGAACAACGAGCAAGTATTAAACGTAACAAAAGGTGACTTCTTAGGATCAGCAAGCGGAGCAGTAGTATTAACGGCATTAATCGTATTTCTTTCAAGCGTATTAGTATAATAGAAGTTTTGTAACAAAAAAGAGAAGGGAGAATGG
>NZ_MAOG01000111.1:0-48334 GCF_001884205.1 Bacillus sp. NH11B
GGACCTTGTCCCTGTGAGAGTAGGACGTCGCCAAGCAACTAAAAACACAAGTCTTTTGACTTGTGTTTTTTTGTATTGTTAAACAGTACGTAAAAGAAGTAATGATAATACAAACACGTTGCCCAAGAGTTAATCATATTATATAAGAGATTGATGTATATTTTTCTGTAAATTGTTAAGGAATAGAAGTATAAAATATGTCCATTTAAATAGGGAGGGAAGGTTATGAAATCGCAAAGCGAAGTTTGCATTGTTTGTGAGACAGAAAGAAAAGAAGGTATATATGTTTATAATAATTTGATTTGTTATGAATGTGAAAAAGATATGGTGAATACGGAGACAAATGATCCGAAGTATATATATTATTTAAAACAACTTCGAAAATTAGAAGTATCATATTTTTAAATAGGCATATGCCTATTATTTTTTTTGTTCTGTATAATAGATATAGAATGAATAATAAGGAAGAGATATAGATGAATCAAAATCGTATGCCTTTATATGAGGCTTTAATGGAATTTAAAGAAAGACGACCACTATCTTTTCATGTTCCAGGTCATAAGAATGGTTTAAACTTCCCTGAGGAAGCTACAGGAGGGTTTAAAGACATATTATCGATGGATGTAACAGAGTTAACAGGATTAGATGATTTACATAGTCCGTTTGAATGTATAGATGAAGCACAGCGATTATTAGCTGAAGTATATGGCGTGCAAAAAAGTTATTTTTTAATTAATGGTTCAACAGTTGGAAATTTAGCGATGATTTTGTCTTGCTGCGGCGAACATGATATTGTCCTCGTGCAAAGAAATTGTCATAAATCAATCATTAACGCTTTGAAATTAGCAGGGGCTAACCCCGTCTTTTTAAATCCATGGATTGATGAAGTACATAACGTACCAGTAGGTGTTCATGATGAAGCTATCAAGGAGGCGATTACAAAGTATCCGAATGCTAAAGCACTTATTTTAACACACCCTAATTACTATGGTATGGGGATTGATTTAGAGGCAAGTATCGCTTACGCACATGAACATAAAATTCCTGTTCTAGTAGATGAAGCACATGGGGCACATTTTTGCATAGGGGATCCATTCCCAAAGTCAGCATTAGCTTATGGTGCGGATATTGTGGTTCATTCCGCACATAAAACATTACCTGCAATGACAATGGGATCTTATTTACATATAAATAGCCATTTGGTGAGTAAAGAAAAAGTGTCCTCCTATTTAAATATGCTACAATCTAGTAGCCCATCGTATCCAATTATGGCATCCCTTGATATAGCCCGTTTTGCAATAGCGGTTATAAAGGAAAAAGGTCATGATGATATTGTTGAGTTTTTACGCCGATTTAAAGAAGAATTGCGATCAATCCCGCAAATAGCTATTTTACAATATCCGTTGCAAGATGAATTAAAGGTTACGGTGCAAACTCGTTGTCAGTTATCAGGGTATGAATTACAGTCCGTATTTGAACAGGTTGGTATATATACGGAAATGGCAGATCCATATAATGTCCTATTTATATTACCGTTACAAGTAAATGGGGAGTATATAAAAGCTATAGAGATAATTCGAGCAGCTTTGCAGCAATATAAGGTAAAAGACAAGACAGCATCAATTCGTTATACTTATAAAGGAGAAATTTCTCCTTTACCGTATACGTATAAACAATTAGAGAGATACGAGACGAAGTTAGCATCTATAGAAGAAGCGGTTGGTATGATAGCTGCAGAAATGGTGATTCCGTATCCACCTGGAATTCCATTGATCATGTATGGAGAGAGAATTACTCAGGAACATACAAATCAAATTACTCATTTAGAGAAAACAGGTGCTCGTTTTCAAGGTAGTACGAAATATATGAACGTGTATGATATAGAAAGTAGGTTTTAGGATGAAGGGATTATTTGTGACAATTGAAGGGCCAGAAGGTTCGGGTAAAACAACGTTAATTAAAAGTTTATTGCCATATTTTGAGCAAAAGGAACAAAAGGTAATGGTGACCAGGGAACCGGGTGGTATTGCAATTTCTGAAGATATTAGAACAATTTTACATAAACAAGAATATACGATGATGGAAGCACGTACAGAGGCACTTTTGTATGCTGCTGCACGTAGACAACATTTAGTGGAAAAAGTTATGCCAGCACTTGAGGAAAACTATCTTGTACTATGTGATCGTTTTATAGATAGCTCTTTAGCGTATCAAGGATATGCAAGAGGCTTAGGTATGGATAAAGTATTTGAAATTAATCGTTTCGCAACGGAAGATTGTATGCCTAGTTTAACAATTTATTTAGACATTGAGCCAGAGGTTGGGTTAGCACGAATTGAAAAAGATGCAGGACGCGAAGTAAATCGACTAGATATGGAAGACATCGCTTTCCATAAACGCGTGCGTGAAGGGTATTTACAAGTTGTAGAGCGCTTCTCTGATCGTATTGTAGTAGTGGATGCTGATCAACCAATGGAAAAACTTATAGAAGAAGTTATTCAGATTGTAGAAGATAAATTGTTATAATAGAAGGAAAGAATGAAATAAGTGAGGTATGCATTATGATAAAGACGTGGGAGCAGCTTTCTGCTATACAGCCCATCGGTGTCAAAATGTTGATGAATAGCATTGCAAAAGAGCGTATATCCCACGCTTACTTGTTAGAGGGAGGAAAAGGGACTGGGAAGTTCGCAACAGCAATTCAAATGGCAAAAAGTTTTCTCTGTTCACAAAGAAATGGTGTAGAGCCTTGTCATGTATGTACGAATTGTCGCCGAATTGATTCAGGTAACCACCCAAACTTACATATTGTAAAACCAGATGGATTATCTATTAAAAAACAGCAAATTCAAGATTTACAAGAAGAGTTTTCAAAAACAGGATTAGAAGCAAATAAAAAAGTATATATTATTGAGCATGCAGATCGTATGACAGCAAATGCAGCGAATACACTCTTAAAGTTTTTAGAAGAACCAAGTAGTGATACAACAGCCATTTTACTTACTGAACAAAGTCATCAGATTTTAAATACAATCTTATCTCGTTGTCAAGTTGTTACATTTAGGCCGTTACCTACAGAATCCTTAATTAAGAGATTAGAGGAAGAAGGTATTACAGTTTCTTTATCTACACTGGCTGCACAGCTTACAAATAGTTTTGAAGAAGCTTTATTAATGTGTAATGATGAATGGTTTGCACAAGCGAGAGCTTTAGTGATAAAATTATGTGAAGCGCTCGAAAAAGATAAGGCCTCTATTTTTTTTGTACAAGAAAAATGGGGGAAGCACTTTGGAGAGAAAGAACAATTACAGCAAGGCTTAGATATGTTACTCCTTATTTATAAGGATTTATTATATGTTCAACTTGGAGAAGAAGATCGTCTTGTTTTTCATGAGCAGAAAGAGATGTTTGAATCCTTTTCTTATGCTCAGAAGCGCATTGTATCAGCTCTCTTTCATATATTAGAGGCAAAAAATAGAATCAACGCTAATGTAAATGCGCAGCTTGTGTTCGAACAGTTAGTGTTGCGGTTGCAGGAGGGATGACCGTTTTGTATGATGTAGTAGGTGTTCGCTTTAAGAAGGCCGGGAAGGTATATTACTTTGATCCAAATCAGTTCGATATCTCAGAAAATGAGTTTGTAATTGTAGAAACGGTAAGGGGTATTGAATACGGAAAAGTAGTTATTACCAAAAAGCAAGTTGATGAAAATGACGTTGTATTACCGCTTAAAAAGGTTATTCGTATTGCAAATGAAAATGATCGTACCATTGTTGAAGAGAATAGGCATGCTGCGAAAGAAGCATATCAAGTTTGTCAACAAAAGGTAGGAGAACATAATCTTGATATGAAGCTTGTAGATGTAGAGTATACGTTCGATCGTAATAAGATTATTTTCTACTTTACTGCAGATGGTCGGATTGATTTCCGTGAACTGGTAAAAGACCTAGCAGCAATTTTTAGGACAAGAATCGAGCTAAGACAAATCGGTGTTCGTGACGAAGCAAAAATGCTTGGTGGTATTGGTCCATGTGGTCGTATGCTTTGTTGTTCTACTTTTTTAGGAGATTTTGAACCTGTATCCATTAAAATGGCAAAGGATCAAAATTTATCATTAAATCCTGCAAAAATCTCTGGTTTATGTGGTCGCTTAATGTGTTGCTTAAAATATGAGAATGATGAATATGAGGCAGCAAAGGAACAACTTCCTGATTTAGATCAACGTATACAAACCCCGCATGGTACTGGCCGTGTTATCGGATTAAATATTTTAGAAAGATTAATTCAAGTGGAACTAGTAGACAAGGAACGGATAGTAGAATATACGTTAGATGAATTAATTAATAAAGGGGTCGTTTCGAGTCAAACCACAGATTAATGAGGTGGGTGCTTGTGGAGAAAAAGGATATTTTTGCATCGGTTTCTAGTATGGAAGAGCAAATTGGACATTTATACAAACAGTTGGGAGAATTAAAACAACATCTTGCAGAATTATTGGAAGAAAACCAGCATATAAAAATGGAAAATGAAAATTTGCGACATCGTTTTGAAGAAGTGCAGAATAAGGAAAAACAAAAAACTCAAAAACGCAAAGAAATGAAGCCAAAAACAGATATCGGTGAGGGCTACGATAACTTAGCGAGACTGTATCAGGAAGGTTTTCATATTTGCAATCTACATTATGGAAGTGTACGTAAAGAGGGAGATTGTTTATTCTGTCTGTCATTTTTAAATAAAAAGTGAGATTACCTTTCCAATATAATTGGAAAGGTAATTTTTTATACATGAGAGTAGAATGAAATTTATTTTTACATTAATAGAGGATGAAATAGGGTAGGTTAAGTGTAAGAAAGGGAGCAATATATGAATTTATACGAAGATGAACGTTTAGATTACTTATTAGCACAGGATATGAAGATTATACAAAGTCCATCAGTATTTAATTTCTCTTTAGATGCTGTGTTACTTGCAGATTTTGCTTGGGTACCAATTCAAAAAGGTAATTTACTTGATTTGTGTACGGGGAATGCGGTTGTACCTCTTTTATTGAGTACAAGGACAAAGGGGACAATTACAGGTGTAGAGATTCAAGAGCGCTTATATGATATGGGAATAAGAAGCATTCAATACAATAATTTAGAAGAAAGAATTCATTTAATCCATGGAGATTTGAAAGATATGCCGGAGAAACTTGGACGCCATCAATATGATGTTGTAACGTGTAATCCTCCTTATTTTCAAACACCGCAAACTTCTGAGAAAAACATGAATGAACATTTAGCGATAGCTCGTCACGAAATTATGTGTACATTAGAAGATGTTGTATATGCAAGTAGCCAGTTGGTAAAACAGGGTGGGAAAGTTGCATTTGTACATCGTCCAGGTCGTTTTCTCGATATCGTTACATTGATGCGTAAATACAAAATTGAACCGAAACGTGTGCGATTTGTTTATCCTAAGGCTGGTAAAGAAGCGAATACATTGTTAATTGAAGGAATTAAGGATGGAAATGCAGATTTAAAAATCTTGCCACCTCTTTTTGTATATGAAGAGAATAACGAATATACAGAGGAGATTCGTTCAATTTTATATGGAGACGAATAAGCATTGTTTTTATGTGGTAGAGTGTTCTGATGGAAGTTATTATGCTGGATATACAAATCATATAGAAAAGCGGATTCAGACTCATAATAATGGAAAAGGTGCTAGATATACACGTGCTAGACTTCCGGTTGTTTTAAAATATGTAGAGGATCATGAGGATAAACGAACGGCTATGCAAGCTGAATATCATTTTAAGCAGTTAACGAGGAAACAAAAAGAAGAATACATGCAAAAAGGAGAACGCTATGTGGCAGCAAAAAAGCTTTCAGCAAAATGAAAAGGGAGTTTTATATTTAGTACCAACTCCAATCGGAAATTTAGAGGATATGACATTTCGTGCAATCCGAATTTTAAAAGAGGCAGATATTATTGCTGCTGAAGATACAAGACAAACGAAGAAGCTTTGTAATTATTTTGAAATTGAAACACCAGTTATGAGTTATCACGAGCATAACAAAGAAGTAAGTGGACGAAAAATTTTAGATAAGTTAGAAGATGGTAAGACTGTAGCCATTGTGAGCGATGCCGGTATGCCGTGTATTTCTGACCCTGGTTACGATATTGTTGTAGAAGCTGTAGCAGAACAATATCATGTTATCCCGCTTCCTGGAGCGAATGCGGCTCTTACAGCATTAATCGCATCAGGACTTGAAACAAAGCAGTTTTATTTCTATGGATTTTTGCAAAGAAATAAAAAGGAAAGAAGAATGGAATTAGAGAAGATTCGTTACGTACAAACTACAATGATGTTTTACGAAGCACCTCATCGTCTAGATGATACTTTAATCTCAATGCAAGAAGTTTTAGGGAATAGGGAAATCGTATTATGTCGCGAGCTAACGAAAAAATTTGAAGAATTTATTCGTGGAACAATTGAGGAAGCGATTGAGTGGACGAAGCAAAATGAAGTCCGTGGTGAGTTTTGTATTTTAGTAGCTGGTTCAACGGAAGAACCTGCTCCAGAAGAACAATGGTGGGAATCTGTTTCAGTATATGATCATATTGAACATTATATAAATGAAAAAGGCATGAATTCAAAAGAAGCGATTAAAACAGTCGCTAAAGATCGAGATTTGTCGAAAAGGGATGTATATCAAATCTATCATGTCGATAAAAAATAAGCTTCTCATAATTGAGAAGCTTATTTTGCTGTTTCGATATAATCATGAAGTTCGTTTAAGATTTGCTCAGCGCCTTCTTTGCTTAAGATAATTTTTCCTTCAGCTAAAGATAGGTTACCATCAGATACTTCACCAGTTACTTGGCAAGTCATGTTTGGTTTATATTTTTTTAAGATGATTTTTTCGTCATCAACGTAGATTTCAAGAGCATCCTTTTCTGCAATACCTAAAGTACGGCGTAATTCGATTGGAATTACCACACGACCTAATTCATCAACTTTACGAACGATACCAGTAGATTTCATAATTCTTTTCCTCCTAAATAAATAGTTTATAAGTTACGAGTCTATTTTTTTGATTCGTCATTTTTCGACAAAATACCCTATGGACATATGATACCAATCATTTACATTTCCGTCAATTCTTAAATTCTATATTTTTTAAAAAGATTTATAGATTTCTTACTTCTTATATATAATAGAATGTGGGTAATTACTATAATTATTTCGTTTTATTCTCTGAAAAATATATATATTTCAGAGAAGGGTTGTATAATTTTTAAAAATATGAGTAATAGATGATAAAGATATCGAGCATTAACTCGTTTTTATATGTGAGTTTTTGATATACTGTTTATAAATACATATGAGGTCATCCGGGAGGTCCAAAACAATGACAGAGGAAAATAAGTCCTTTTATATTACTACCCCAATTTATTATCCAAGTGGAAAGTTACACATTGGACATGCTTATACGACAGTAGCAGGAGATGCGATGGCACGATATAAGCGTATGCAAGGATACAATGTTCATTATTTAACAGGAACTGATGAGCATGGACAGAAGATCCAAAAGAAAGCAGAAGAACTAAATGTTACACCACAAGCATATGTGGACAACATTGTATCAGGGATTAAAGAACTTTGGGAGAAGATGGATATTTCTTATGATGATTTTATTCGTACAACTGAAGATCGTCATAAAGATGTCGTTGAGAAAATCTTCAAGCAGCTAGTAGATCAAGGTGATATTTATCTTGATGAATATGAAGGTTGGTATTCTGTACAAGATGAAACATTCTATACAGCGCATCAATTAGTAGATCCAATTATGGAGGGCGACAAAGTAGTTGGTGGAAAAAGCCCAGATAGTGGTCATGATGTAGAGCTTGTTCGCGAAGAGTCTTATTTCTTTAGAATGGGTAAATATGTAGACCGACTATTAAAGTTCTACGAAGAGAACCCTCATTTCATTCAACCGGAGTCTCGTAAAAATGAAATGATTAATAATTTTATTAAGCCAGGGTTAGAAGATTTGGCTGTTTCTCGTACTTCATTTGACTGGGGAGTTCGTGTTCCAGGGAACCCAAAACACGTTATTTATGTATGGGTAGATGCTTTGTCTAATTACATTACTGCATTAGGATATGGAACAGAAAATGAAGAGAAATATAAAAAATTCTGGCCAGCAGATGTTCATTTAGTTGGAAAAGAAATCGTTCGTTTCCATACAATTTATTGGCCAATTATTTTAATGGCGTTAGATTTACCACTTCCGAAGAAAGTCTTTGCTCATGGCTGGATTTTAATGAAGGATGGAAAAATGAGTAAGTCAAAAGGAAACGTAGTAGATCCAGTTACACTAATTGATCGTTACGGATTAGATGCATTACGTTACTACTTACTTCGCGAAGTTCCATTTGGATCTGATGGCGTATTCACACCAGAGGGATTTGTTGAACGAATTAATTTTGATTTAGCAAATGACTTAGGAAACTTATTAAATCGTACAGTAGCTATGATTGATAAATACTTTAATGGGGAAATCCCTGCATTTAAAGCGAATGTAACTGAGTTCGATGAAACGCTAGTTACATTTGCGAAGGATACATTGAAAAAAGTAGAAGAGGCAATGGAGAATATGGAGTTCTCTGTAGCACTAAGTTCTATTTGGCAGTTAGTTAGCCGTACGAATAAATATATTGATGAAACACAGCCGTGGGTATTAGCGAAAGATGAGAATGATCGTGAAAAGTTAGCTTCTGTAATGGCTCATTTAGCAGAAGTACTTCGTCAAACAGGTATTATGCTTATGCCATTCTTAACAGTAGCACCAAGCAAGATGTTTGCTCAACTTGGACTTACTGAAGAGGCACATAAATCTTGGGAAAGCCTATCTACAATTGGCTGTATTCCAGCTGGAACAAAAGTAGAAAAAGGAAACCCGATTTTCCCTCGTTTGGAAATGGAAGTAGAGGTAGCGTATATTAAAGAACAAATGCAAGCCTCTGCTCCTAAAGTAGAAGAGAAAAAAGAAGAAGAACCGAAAGCAGAAGAAATTACAATTGATGATTTCTTTAAAGTAGAATTACGAGTAGCTGAAGTAATATCGGCTGAACCTGTGAAAAAAGCAGATAAGTTATTAAAAATTCAGCTTGATTTAGGAACAGAAAAGCGTCAAGTTGTTTCGGGAATTGCAAAATTCTACTCACCAGAAGATCTAAAAGGTAAAAAGGTAATTTGTGTAACAAACTTAAAACCTGTAAAATTACGTGGCGAATTATCCCAAGGTATGATTTTAGCAGGTGAAGAAAATGGCGTATTGTCATTAGCAACAATCGACCAAAATTTACCTAATGGCACAAAGATCAAGTAATTGAGACAAGAAAAGAGATGTTTCACGTGTAACATGTGTGAAGCATCTTTTTTCTTTTTAAATTCCCTTTTTTTGCATTAAAATTGTAGTATTGTTATCGTTAAGTTAGAAAAGGCTTAATTTTTTTCTAGGATAGAATTGATTTCAATATAAAAGGAGTTATTTATTATGTTGTTTGATACACATTCACATTTAAATGCAGAGCAGTTTGAAGAAGATTTACAAGAAGTTATTGCAAGGATGAAAGAAGCAGGAGTTACATATACAGTTGTTGTGGGATTCGATGAAGTAACAATAAAAAAAGCGATTGAACTAGCTGAAGCCTATGATTTTATTTACGCTGCAGTTGGATGGCATCCCGTTGATGCAATCGACATGACAGAGGAACATTTGGCTTGGTTAGAAGAATTAGCTGCTCACCCTAAAGTAGTTGCTCTTGGAGAAATGGGATTAGATTATCACTGGGATAAGTCTCCAAAAGAAATACAGAAGGAAGTATTCCGTAAACAAATTGCATTAGCTAAAAAGGTAAAATTACCGATTATTATACATAACCGCGATGCAACTCAAGATATTGTTGATATCCTAGAGGAGGAGAATGCAGCTGAAGTGGGAGGCATTATGCATTGCTTTAGCGGCAGTGTAGAAGTAGCACAGCGATGTGTCGATATGAACTTTTTAATTTCATTAGGTGGGCCTGTTACATTTAAAAATGCGAAAAAACCGAAAGAAGTTGCTATGGAGATTCCATTAGAAAAATTATTGATAGAGACAGATTGTCCATATTTAACACCACATCCATTTCGAGGGAAACGAAATGAACCTAGTTATGTAAAACTAGTAGCAGAAGAAATTGCGAATTTAAAAGGAATTTCTTATGACGAGGTAGCACAAATAACAACAAAGAATGCAAAAGCTTTATTTGGTGTCGAATAAAAAAGAGTGGGGGAGCCCCATTCTTTTTTATTTTTTAGAAGAGGGATAGTAGAAATGCTAAGGGCCCATTATTTACTCATAACATAAGTGTAGAAATATTGCGGATAAATTAGGATGGAGATAGAAGTGTTACAATAAGAATAGTGAACAAAGATTTTTCTCTTCTACTTTTTAAAATGTACGATTGGGAAAATAATAATGGAAAAGTCGTCATTTTTTTGTTTTACTAAGTAGAGACGAAACGAGTGTGGAGGCAAGCATGAAAATTAAAGAGATTATCGTTGTAGAAGGTAAAGATGATACAGTTGCGATTAAACGTGCTGTTGATGCGGATACAATCGAAACGAACGGTTCAGCAATCGGTGATCATGTTATTGAGCAAGTTAAATTAGCGCAGCAAAAACGAGGCGTTATTATTTTCACAGATCCGGATTATCCTGGAGAGCGTATTCGAAAAATTATTTCTGACAAGGTTCCTGGATGTAAGCATGCTTTTTTACCGAAGGAAGAAGCACTTGCTAAAAGGAAAAAAGGTGTTGGTATCGAACATGCTTCTAATGAGTCGATTCGCCGTGCTTTAGAGAATATACATGAAGAAATGGAAGCTTACACAAGTGAAATTAGTTGGAGTGATCTAGTCGATGCGGGCTTAGTGGGCGGAGAAATGGCAAAGAGTCGCAGAGAAAGAATGGGTAAGCTATTAAAGATTGGTTATACAAATGCAAAACAGTTACATAAACGTTTACAAGTGTTTCAAGTTTCAAAGGAATCATTTGCAGAAGCTTATAAGCAAGTAATACAGGAGGAAAAAAAATGAAGGATATCGCAACACCAAATCGTACAAAAGACATTGTTGAAAAGTATGGATTTTCATTCAAAAAAAGTTTAGGGCAAAATTTTTTAATTGATACAAATGTATTAAATCGTATCGTTGATCACGCTGAAATCGGTTCAGAAAGTGGCGCAATTGAAATTGGACCAGGTATCGGTGCATTAACAGAGCAATTGGCAAAGCGCGCTAAAAAAGTAGTGGCTTTTGAAATTGATCAGAGATTATTACCAATTTTAGACGAGACGTTAGCTCCATATAGCAACGTTACAGTTATAAATAAAGATGTACTAAAAGCAGATGTACATGAAGTGTTTAGTGAGCAATTCGAAGAAGGACAAGATGTAATGGTAGTAGCTAACTTACCATACTACATTACGACGCCAATCTTATTTAAATTGCTTGAAGAAAAATTACCCGTTCGTGGATTTGTTGTTATGATGCAAAAAGAAGTTGGAGATCGTTTAGCTGCTAAACCTGGAACGAAAGAATATGGTTCTTTATCAATTGCCATTCAGTATTATACAGAGGTGGAAACAGTTATGACTGTACCGCGTACAGTGTTTGTACCACAACCAAATGTTGATTCTGCGATTATCCGTCTTCTAAAGCGTCCTAAACCAGTTGTAGAAGTGGCAGATGAAACTTTCTTCTTTGAAGTAGTACGAGCGAGTTTCGCACAGCGTCGTAAAACGTTAATGAATAATTTATCAAATAATTTAAATGGTTTCCCGAAAGATAAAGAGTTATTGGATCGAATTTTAACAGAAGTAGGGATTGATCCGAAGCGAAGAGGAGAAACGCTATCTATCGAAGAGTTTGCAACATTAAGTAATGCATTAGTTCTTCATAAATTGTCATAAGAATATGAAAGGGACAGTTCAACTTGAGCTGTCCCTTTTGTCACCTTTCCTTTCCTAAATTCATACTTTAAAAGCAGGTAAGATGGCCTAACGAGTTTGGAGGTAGGAGAATGGCTTTACATGTTGGAGAATTAGTGGAACGATATTCTCATAATAGGGATATTCTTTTTCGTATTATAGAAATAAAAGGCGAGATCGCGATATTGTTTGGGGAAGAAATTAGACTTGTGGCGGATGCGCCGCTTGAAGATTTAATTAGTATAGATCAAAGAGAACATAAAAAAAGAGTGAAGCGTGAAAAAGAAACAATGGAGCGTACGTACCGTTTATTTCAACAAGATTATGTATTAATGAAACAAAGACATGAACACACTTCAACAGGTGGATATACAAGTGAAGTGAATTATTTTCAAATGCCAGGGCGTGTATTGCATATAGATGGAGATCCTTTATATTTGCGCAAGTGTTTAGATTTATATAATAAAATAGGCGTTCCTGTACAAGGTATTCATTGTAAGGAAACGGAGATGCATGAAAAGGTAGTAGACTTAATCGATCATTTTCGTCCAGATATTTTAGTCATTACAGGACATGATGCATATACAAAGTCAAAAGGAGTTATGGGAGATTTAGCAGCATATAGACATTCTAGACATTTTGTACAGGCTGTTCGAGAAGTGCGAAAAAAATATCCATCATTAGATCAACTCGTTATTTTTGCTGGAGCTTGTCAATCACACTTTGAGGCGCTGATTCGAGCAGGTGCTAATTTTGCTAGTTCGCCATCTAGAATTAATATTCATGCTCTAGATCCTGTATATGTAGTTGGCAAAGTCAGTTTCACTTCATTTATGGAAAGAGTCAATGTATGGGATGTTGTGCGTAATACAATTACTGGTGAAAAAGGACTAGGCGGAATTGAAACGAGAGGGATTTTACGAACTGGATTACCCTTTCAACTTTATGATGAATGAGCAAGGTACATACGTATCTTGCTTTTTTATGTGGAAATGATGTAAATGGGTTTGGATAAAAAGTTTCAAGAACGTGCAGACTATACAATGATACTTGTACAATATAGTATTTCTTCTATCTATTCAAACGCATGATGTTTTTATAATGATATTGTCTGTAAATTGCGGTTAATAATTGGGATAGATATATCGTGTTTTAAGTGTTCAATCTAAATTACAGCGAGGTGTAGCAAGGGATATGTCAAAACGTTTAGATGATATTAAAAACGAATTAGATCACCATCTTGGACAGCGACTGATGTTAAAGGCGAATAGTGGAAGAAGAAAAACTGTGGAGCAATCGGGTGTACTTGCAGAAACGTATCGTTCGGTCTTTGTTGTACAATTAGACCAACAAGAAGACGCGTTGCAACGTGTATCGTATAGTTATGCAGATGTTTTAACAGAGACAGTAGAGTTAACATTTTACGATGAACCCCATAATGAAGCATTTTATAATTAATGTGTTATTTGTTACATATATTCCCACAAATGAAAAGCTATATTATTTTGCATACTAATTATACCGTAGCAAAATAAGGAGGGACTCTGCATTGAGTAGACGAAGAGGAGTCATGTCAAATCAATTTAAAGAAGAGCTTGCAAAAGAGCTTGGCTTTTATGATGTTGTTCAGAAAGAAGGATGGGGCGGAATTCGTGCGAAAGATGCTGGTAATATGGTGAAACGTGCTATAGAAATTGCGGAACAGCAATTAATGAAACGAAACCAGTAGTTGTAAGATACTTTCTATGCTACGGTAGCCGAGGAGAGATTCCTCGGCTTTTTGCACGCTAAAAGGTGCCATCATTTGATATAAGTAGTTTCATTCTGAATGCTTTTCGTTATAATTAGGGAAGTGTCATCGTCTTACTATAAATTTATGGTAAAATAAACGATAAAAGATTGAGTACATAGAGTGGGTGAATAGATTGAAGCTACTAGTGAAAGCGCCAGCAAAGATTAATCTGTCGTTAGATGTACTGGGAAAAAGACAAGACGGATATCATGAAGTGAAAATGATTATGACAACAATTGATTTAGCAGATCGTTTAGAGCTAACGGAATTAGCAGAAGACCGTATTGAAATTTTGTCCCATAATCGGTATGTCCCAGACGACCAACGCAACTTAGCTTATCAAGCAGCGAAATTATTAAAAGAGAAGTTTAATGTGAAAAAAGGTGTATCTATTACTATTGAAAAAACGATTCCAGTAGCCGCTGGATTAGCAGGTGGAAGTAGTGATGCAGCAGCGACATTACGTGGCCTTAATAAGTTATGGAATTTAGGGATTACAATCGATGAGTTAGCAGAGCTTGGCGCAGAAATTGGGTCAGATGTATCGTTTTGTGTATACGGCGGAACTGCGATCGCCACTGGAAGGGGAGAAAAAATTGAACACATAAAGACTCCACCTTCTTGTTGGGTTATTTTAGCAAAGCCTCACATTGGTGTATCGACTGCTGACGTATATGGAAATTTAAAATTGAATTGTGTTACACATCCAAATGTAGATAAAATGGTTGAAGTCATTAATGGCGGGGACTATAAAGGAATTTGTGATACTGTTGGTAACGTTTTAGAAGATGTGACATTTGCGATGCATCCTGAAGTTGCGCGTATTAAGGCGCAGATGAAACGATTCGGTGCGGATGCTGTATTAATGAGTGGAAGTGGCCCAACTGTATTTGGTCTTGTACACCATGATTCGCGAATGCATCGTATATATAACGGATTAAAAGGATTTTGCGAACAAGTATATGCGGTACGTTTATTAGGAGAGCGAGAAACGCTTGAATAAAGACGTATAATACGTTATGATTTGTTTAGAATATTCGTGATTTGAGGTGAGAGTATGAAAATTAGACGAAGTACAAGATTGGTCGATATGACTTATTACTTGCTACAAAATCCTCGTCAGCTAGTTTCTCTCACTTTTTTTGCTGAAAGGTATCAATCGGCTAAATCATCCATTAGTGAAGATTTAGTTATTATTAAGCAAACGTTTGAACAACAAGGGGTCGGCACATTGCAAACGATACCAGGAGCAGCAGGAGGAGTGAAATATATTCCCTATATAAGTGAAGAAGAGGCAAATCTGATTATTAATGAGCTTTGTAGCTTATTTGAAAATCCAGATCGCATTTTGCCTGGCGGTTACTTATATATGACGGATCTTTTAAGTAATCCTCGCCAGATTAATGGTGCGGGGCGTTTATTTGCTTCCGTTTTTGCTAGACAACCAATTGATGCAGTTATGACCGTAGCGACGAAAGGAATTCCACTTGCTTATGCAGTGGCGAATTACTTAGATGTACCGGTGGTAATTGCTAGAAAAGATAATAAGGTAACAGAAGGACCCACTGTTAGTATTAACTATGTATCAGGTTCCTCTAAGCGAATCCAAACGATGACTTTAGCAAAGCGTAGCCTTCCAGAAGGATCTAATGTTTTAATTATTGATGATTTTATGAAAGCTGGCGGAACCATTCAAGGTATGATGAGCATGCTAGAAGAGTTTAAAGCTAACGTTGTTGGAATTGGCGTATTAGTAGAATCTACGGATATCGAAGAAAGACTTATTAATAACTTTGTATCATTAATTCGTCTGTCAGAAGTTGATGTGAAAGAAAAAGCGATTCAAGTGGAGAAGGGGAATTATTCGCTTGCGCCATTTAATGAAGGAATTGTAGAGGCTGAGTAAAAAGGGTAAAGCAGATAGCTTTATCTTTTTTTATTCTATTTATAAATTATAAAATAGGTGGACAAACTGTTTTTCGTGCACTATTTTTAAAGAGTAAAAATAAATAATAAAAGGGTGAAAAGTATGAAAGTTGTTCAAACAAGCAAAGCACCACAAGCAATCGGACCATATTCACAAGGGATTATTGTAAATAATATGTTCTATAGTTCGGGACAAATCCCGTTAACGGCAAGTGGAGAACTCGTAACGGGGGATGTAACAGTACAAACAGAGCAAGTATTTGAAAATTTACAAGCAGTATTAGCAGAAGCTGGCGCTTCATTTGATACAGTGGTAAAAACAACAGTATTCTTAAAGGATATGGATGATTTTAATGCGGTTAATGAAGTATACGGTTCTTATTTCTCTACTCATAAACCAGCGCGTTCTTGTGTACAAGTAGCAAAATTACCGAAAGATGTTTCTGTTGAAATCGAAGTAATCGCCCTAGTTAAGTAACCCTTTGTAAGCGATAATCTCTACTAATCTCTATATTCAACTACAATAAAAATTTTTATCTTAAAAATTTTTAAAAAATTAAAGGGAAAATAGAAATTTTGTGGAATTTATACAAATATATCGCTTATTTAGAAAAGGGTGGTGAACACAAGATGGAAGTGACTGACGTAAGATTACGCCGCGTAAACACAGAAGGCCGCATGAGAGCAATTGCCTCTATTACTCTAGACCATGAATTTGTTGTTCATGATATTCGTGTAATTGATGGTAATAATGGATTATTTGTAGCAATGCCAAGTAAACGTACTCCAGATGGAGAATTCCGTGACATTGCACATCCGATTAATTCTGGTACACGCTCTAAAATTCAAGATGCGGTTTTAACAGAGTATCATCGTTTAGGCGAGTTAGAAGAGGTTGAGTTTGAAGAAGCAGGCGCTTCGTAAAATTCGAATGAAAAGGGCTTTCGAAAGAAAGTCTTATAATTTTGTAGCAAACTCCTGTAAGCATTTACAGGAGTTTGTTTTTTTTTTGAATAATACTTGTTTCTAATTATAAAAATTCATATTTTGAAAAATAAGGGTAAAAAACTTCTAATTTTTTCAAAATCATTTAAAATAGTATAGCTTATTTCTTAAAAAAGATACTAAAGAGTAAAACATCGTATAAGAATTATGGTAAAATTTAATAGTTATAATGTGTTTCTTGAAATATATGATGATTTAGGATAATATCGTTAATGGATAAATAGGTTGCGATGGAGGGTCTATATGTCAAACAGATTTGCAGTGATTCTAGCTGCAGGTAAAGGCACACGTATGAAGTCCAAGCTATACAAAGTGCTACATCCTGTATGTGGAAAACCAATGGTACAACATGTGGTCGATCAAGTATCTCAATTAGGGATGCAGAAACTTGTAACAGTCGTTGGACATGGTGCTGAAATGGTACAAGAACAGCTAGGAAACGTAAGTGAGTTTGCATTACAAGCAGAACAACTTGGTACAGCACATGCTGTCGATCAAGCTGCAAATGTACTTGCAAATGAAGAAGGAACAACTTTAGTTATTTGTGGTGATACACCTCTAATAACTGCTGAAACGATGGAAGCGTTGCTTCAGCAACACGAAGAAGCGGGAGCAATGGCAACGGTACTAACAGCGTACATAGAAGAGCCTGCTGGATATGGCCGTATCGTTCGTAATGAGAATGGTCATGTTGAAAAGATTGTTGAGCATAAGGATGCAAATGAAAAAGAATTAGCTATTAAAGAAATCAATACAGGTACGTATTGTTTTGATAATAAAGCTCTATTTGCTTCACTTTCTAAAGTTTCAAATGATAATGTACAGGGTGAATATTACCTTCCGGATGTTATTGAAATTTTAAAAAATGAAGGTCATATTGTATCAGCTTATCAAACAGAGCACTTCGATGAAACGTTAGGTGTTAACGACAGAGTCGCTCTATCGCAAGCGGAAATTATTATGAAAAATCGTATTAACCGAAAGAACATGGTAAATGGTGTTACAATTATTGATCCAAGTAACACATACATTTCTGCTGATGCAATTATTGGCAGCGATACAGTTCTTCACCCAGGAACAATTATTGAGGGTAACACTGTAATTGGTTCTGATTGTGAAATTGGACCACATGCAGTAATTCGCGATAGTGAAATTGGAGAGCGTACGGTAATTCGTCAATCTACTGTACATGACAGCAAACTTGGTACGGAAGTATCAGTCGGTCCATTTGCACATATTCGCCCAGATTCAGTTATTGGAGATGAAGTGCGCGTTGGAAACTTCGTAGAAATCAAAAAAACTGTTTTTGGTAATAGAAGTAAAGCTTCACACTTAAGTTATATCGGGGATGCACAAATTGGAGAAGACGTGAATCTTGGTTGCGGTTCAATTACGGTGAACTACGACGGAAAGAATAAATTTAAAACTGTGGTTGGTAACGGGGTATTTATTGGATGTAATTCAAATCTTGTTGCTCCTGTAACAGTTGAAGATGGTGCTTATGTGGCAGCAGGCTCTACAATTACAGAGAATGTTCCATCAAAAGCATTATCAGTAGCACGTGCACGTCAAGTTAACAAAGAAGACTATGTTGATCAATTGCTGAATAAGAAAAAATCATAATGTGGAGGGTTAATCTAGATGTCGACTCAATATCTAAATTCTAATTTGAAAGTATTCTCTTTAAACTCTAATAAGGAACTTGCTGAGCAAATCGCAAAGCATATTGGAGTAGGACTAGGAAAATGTTCTGTTGATCGTTTTAGTGATGGAGAAGTTCAAATTAACATTGAAGAAAGTATTCGTGGTTGCGATGTATTCATTATTCAATCTACAAGCTTCCCAGTAAACGAACATATCATGGAATTACTTATTATGATTGATGCATTAAAACGTGCATCTGCAAAAACAATTAATATTGTTATTCCTTACTATGGTTATGCGCGTCAAGACCGTAAAGCGCGTTCTCGTGAACCAATTACATCTAAACTTGTAGCAAACTTGCTTGAAACAGCAGGTGCAACTCGTGTAATCACTCTAGATTTACATGCTCCACAAATTCAAGGATTCTTTGATATCCCAATCGACCATTTAATGGGTGTACCGATTCTTTCAGATTACTTTGAAACAAAAGGTCTTAAAGATATCGTAATCGTATCTCCTGATCACGGTGGTGTAACTCGTGCTAGAAAAATGGCAGACCGTCTAAAAGCGCCAATCGCTATTATTGATAAGCGTCGTCCTCGTCCGAATGTATCGGAAGTAATGAACATTATCGGTAACATCGAAGGCAAAACAGCAATTTTAATTGATGACATCATTGATACAGCTGGTACAATTACATTAGCGGCAAACGCTCTTGTTGAGAACGGTGCTTCTGAAGTATATGCTTGCTGTACACATCCAGTATTATCTGGTCCAGCAATTGAGCGTATTCAAAATTCGAATATTAAAGAGTTAGTTGTAACGAACTCTATCGTATTACCAGAAGAAAAGAAAATTGATAAAGTACATGAACTTTCAGTGGCTCCATTAATCGGAGAAGCAATCATTCGTGTATACGAAGAAGAATCGGTAAGTGTATTATTCAATTAATTGGATAGAATGAGACGTAACCAAGATTGGTTACGTCTTTTCGTATCGAAAAAAGAAAGTAGTGGTACAAGAATGAAATTAATAGTAGGACTTGGGAACCCAGGTAGAGAATATGAATTAACAAGGCATAATATTGGTTTTATGGCGATTGATGAACTTGCCAAGCGTTGGAATATTTCTTTGAATGAACAAAAATTCAAAGGGTTATTTGGTGCAGGCTTTGTTAATGGGGAAAAGGTAATCTTATTAAAGCCACTTACATATATGAATTTATCTGGGGAAAGTATCCGTCCACTTATGGATTATTATAAAATTGATGTCGAGGACTTCATCGTCATGTATGATGATTTAGATATTCCTGTAGGTAAATTACGCCTTCGCATGAAAGGAAGTGCAGGTGGACATAATGGTGTGAAATCAACAATTTCACATTTAGGAACACAAGAATTTCAACGTATCCGCATGGGAATCGATCGTCCGAAAAATGGGATGAAAGTAGTGGATTATGTATTAGGGCGTTTTACGTCTGAAGAACTTCCTGGTGTTAATCAATCCATTGAAAAGACAGCAGATGCATGTGAAGAGTGGTTAAATAAACCTTTTCTCCAAATTATGAATACTTTTAATAGTTAAGCGTATAATCTGGAATATTTTATTTTGCTTTAACCCATACTAGTAGTAACTGGATATTTAGGAGGCTAGTATGGAAGGGTATTATTACTGCAGACATTGCGAGAGTAATGTAGGCTCCGTTACCGTAGAAAAAGTATATAGCGACGTTTTGCTTCAACTAACAGAGCAAGAAGTAGTGGATATGATTCATTTTCATGAGAATGGAAATATATATATAAAAACAATTTGTGAATCGTGTCAAGAAACGCTCGCATCTTATCCTGAGTATTATGAATATGAAAAATTTCTGCAATAAAATGTTATCGCTTTGGCATGTCCAAAGCATTTTTCTGTTTTCTTTTTCCAAAATATTTGCATAAAATATAGTAACTTGCTCTTTATGTTGAGAGGAGTTTTGATAATGATAGGTTTATTAGAGCAGTTTTATAAAAATGAAGAGATACAATCGGTTATTAATGGGTTAGAAGATGGGTTGAAAGAGCAACTTATATCGGGTATGGCTACATCTTCTCGTTCATTATTAATGGCAGCTTTATATAAAAAAACAAAAAAATCGCAACTAATTGTGACGCACAATTTATACCAAGCGCAAAAAGTACATGAAGATTTAGTGGCTTTACTTGGTGAAAAAGATGTGTGGTTATATCCCGTAAATGAATTGATAGCATCGGAAATTGGTGTTGCAAGTCCAGAATTGAAGGCGCAGCGTATTGAAGTGTTAAATCGCTTAGCGGCGGGAGAGAATGGGATTATTGTAGCGCCAGTTGCAGGACTACGTAGATTTTTACCGATAAAAGAATTATGGAAGCAAAGGCAAATTGAAATCAATCTAGGGCAAGAGATTGATTTAGATGCACTTTTGCATACTTTACATCATATTGGCTACGAGCGTAAGTCAATGGTAGAAGCTCCAGGAGAGTTCAGTTTACGCGGAGGAATATTAGATATTTACCCATTAACGGAAGAATTACCATTTCGTATTGAATTCTTCGATACAGAAGTCGATTCTATTCGATTGTTTGATGTGGATGAACAGCGCTCTCAAGATAAAAAGGAAAGTGTTAAGTTCGGTCCAGCAACAGAGTTTTTATTTTCACAGGAAGAATTGAAATCGGGAATTAAGCATCTTGAAGAAGGTTTGACTAAGACGATGCAAAAGCTTTCCGATGATAAATTAAAGACTACAGTACTTGAGACGGTAAGTCATGAAATTGAGATGTTGAAAAACGGGCAAAGTATAGAACAAATGTTTAAATATTTATCTATTTTCTACAAAGAACCTGCTAGTCTGATAGATTATTTACCAGAAGATGGTGTTGTGATTTTAGATGAAATTTCCCGTATTCAAGAAACGGCATCACATCTCGAAACAGAAGAAGCGGAATGGTATATATCACTTCTTGGTGAAGGAACAATTATTCAGGACTTATCTTTCTCCCATTCGTTTGAGGAGTTTCTTCATCATAAAAAAAGAAGTTTTGTATATTTAACGTTATTCTTGCGCCATATAGCACATACACATCCACAAAATATTGTGAATGTGACATGTAAAACAATGCAAGATTTCCACGGGCAGATGCAGTTGTTAAAAACTGAAATTGATAGATGGAATGAAGGGCATTTTACGACCGTTGTGCTCGGAACAGATGATGAACGTGTAAAAAAACTACAACATATTTTAAGTGATTATGATATTGATGCAGACATTGTAGAGGCTACAGATATTTTATTGCCTGGAAGGTTACAAATTGCTGTTGGTGATTTACATGCAGGGTTTGAAATGCCGATGCAAAAGCTTGTTGTTATTACTGAAAAGGAGCTTTTTCATAAGAAGGTTAAAAAATCACAACGTAAGCAAAAGTTATCTAACGCTGAACGTATTAAAAGTTATTCGGAATTAAAAGTTGGAGACTATGTAGTTCATGTAAATCATGGTATAGGTAAATTTTTAGGTATTGAGACATTAGAGATTAAGGGTGTTCATAAAGATTATTTAAATATTAAATATCAAGGTAATGATAAGTTATATGTTCCGATTGAACAAATTGATCAAGTGCAAAAATATGTAGGATCTGAAGGTAAGGATCCGAAAGTTTATAAATTAGGTGGGAATGATTGGAAGAAGGTTAAAACGAAAGTTGAAAAATCTGTACAAGACATTGCAGATGACCTAATTAAATTGTATGCCGAGCGCGAAGCTTCAAAAGGTTATGCATATACACCAGATACGGCAGAACAACAAGAATTCGAATCTTCTTTCCCATATCAAGAGACAGAGGATCAATTACGTTCTATTGACGAAATTAAGAAAGATATGGAACGTGGACGTCCGATGGATAGGCTTCTTTGTGGTGACGTAGGGTATGGAAAGACTGAGGTAGCCATTCGTGCGGCATTTAAAGCAATTATGGATGAAAAACAAGTTGCGATTTTAGTACCGACAACCATTCTTGCACAACAACACTATGAAACAATTCGAGAGCGTTTTCAAGATTACCCGATTAATATAGGGTTACTAAGTAGATTCCGTACGCGGAAACAACAAAATGAAACGATTAAGGGTTTAAAAGATGGAACGGTAGATATTGTAATCGGAACACATCGTATTTTATCTAAAGATGTTACCTATAAAGATTTAGGACTTCTTATTATTGATGAGGAACAAAGATTCGGTGTTACGCATAAAGAAAAAATTAAACAATTGAAAGCAAATGTTGACGTTTTAACGTTAACGGCAACTCCGATTCCGCGTACACTTCATATGTCTA
Organism: Bacillus sp. NH11B; assembly: GCF_001884205.1. Classification (NCBI taxonomy): domain Bacteria; kingdom Bacillati; phylum Bacillota; class Bacilli; order Caryophanales; family Bacillaceae; genus Bacillus; species Bacillus sp. NH11B. The sequence goes on from NZ_MAOG01000111.1 coordinate 22,746, forward strand.
TGCTTGGTGTGCGTGATTTATCTGTAATTGAGACACCGCCAGAGAATAGGTTCCCAGTACAAACATATGTAGTGGAGTATAATCCAGCATTAATGCGAGAAGCGATAGAGCGAGAGCTTGCAAGAGGAGGTCAAATTTACTTCTTATATAACCGTGTGGAGGATATTGAAAGAAAAGCAGATGAAATTTCGATGTTAGTTCCAGACGCTCGTGTAACATACGCACACGGGAAAATGAATGAAAGTGAATTAGAGTCTGTTATGCTATCGTTTTTAGAGGGGCAGCATGATGTTCTTGTAAGTACAACAATTATTGAGACAGGTGTAGATATTCCGAATGTAAATACATTAATTGTATTTGATGCAGATCGTATGGGATTATCACAGTTGTATCAGCTTCGTGGTCGTGTTGGACGTTCTAATCGCGTCGCGTATGCATACTTTGCATACAAACGCGATAAAGTGTTATCGGAAGTTGCAGAGAGGCGTCTGCAGGCAATTAAAGAGTTTACAGAGCTTGGATCTGGTTTCAAAATTGCGATGAGAGACTTATCAATTCGTGGTGCGGGTAATTTGTTAGGGGCAGAACAACATGGATTTATTGATTCTGTCGGATTTGATCTATATTCTCAAATGCTAAAAGATGCAATTGAACAGCGCAGGGGAACAGACGGAGTTGAAAATACAGTTAATGTTGAAATTGATTTAGAAGTAGATGCATATTTACCGGATGCGTATATTTCAGATAGTAAGCAAAAAATTATGATGTATAAACAATTTAGAGGTGTTTCTGCAATTGAGGATATTGAAGAGCTGCAGGAAGAGATGATAGATAGATTTGGTGATTACCCACAAGAAGTTGGTTATTTATTACAAATCGCAAATATTAAAGTGTTAGCAATGAAAGAACAAATTGAGTTAATTAAGCAAAATAAATTTGAAGTAACGTTCCTGTTTTCTGAACAAGCAAGCCAAAATATCGATGGTGGAAAATTATTTATGCTAGGGAATAGTTTTGGTCGTATGATTGGTCTTGGTATGGAAGGATCACAATTGAAAATTGTGATGAAAACGAATGGATTAGAGACATCGAAATGGTTAACAATTGCTGAAAATTTATTAAAAGGCTTACCAGATGTAAAAAAAGAAGTAATAAATGCCTAATTTAAGATAAAAAATACAATTCGACGTGCATAGAAGAACTAATGTGTAAAATACTATGTTTAACAGTTGGTGATTTTTACATGAACAGGTAAATTCACCACTTTTGATCATCAGTAGAAAGTGAGGCAGCATTAGAATGAAAGCAACTGGAATCGTACGTCGAATTGATGATTTAGGCAGGGTAGTAATCCCGAAGGAAATTCGTAGAACTTTACGTATTCGAGAAGGAGACCCACTAGAAATATTTGTTGATCGCGATGGAGAAGTGATTTTGAAAAAATATTCTCCAATTAGTGAACTGGGTAATTTTGCAAAAGAATATACGGAAGCTTTATACGATAGCTTAGGACATAATGTGCTTGTATGTGATCGTGATTCTATTATCGCAGTAGCAGGCATATCTAAAAAAGAATACTTAAATAAAAGTGTTGGCGATTTAATTGAGAAGACAATGGAAGAGCGTAAGTCTGTAATTATGACAGATGAAAGCGAAATTTCAATTATTGATGGAGTAACAGAAAAGGTTACTTCTTATACAATTGGCCCAATTGTTGCGAATGGGGATCCAATTGGAGCTGTTGTTATCTTCTCTAAAGAGGCTATTATAAGTGAAGTAGAGCATAAGTCAGTAAATACAGCTGCAAGCTTTTTAGCGAAACAAATGGAGCAGTAGTGAAGTGTAATTTCTATAAGTAGCAATCTTTCCTAATTATGATATTTCTATTTGAGAAATTAACTATTTGGAGATATAAGTATATTGAACGAAGGTAGCTCTTTGCTACCTTTTTTCATTGAATATTTTTGTTGTTGAAAGAAGTCAGTGGATGTAAGGAATATGAAGGAGAGCCAGTTTTTCTTTGTGATATAATACGAGGGGTGAGAATAGAAAAAGGAGTTTTCTTGTATGGAAGCGAAGAAGTATCAAGCCTTTTGGCGTGGGGCTATTATATTAACAATCGCAAGTTTTGTTACGAAAGTATTAAGCGCTTTTTACCGTATTCCATATCAAAATATAGCGGGTGATATTGGTTTTTATATTTACCAACAAATTTATCCGTTTTATGGATTTTGTTTAATTTTAGCTACTTATGGGTTTCCTATTATTATTTCAAAAATGGTCGCAGAAAGATTAGAACAAGGAAAACAAAAAGAAGCGGAAGAAATTATTTGTGTATCTTTTTGGTTTTTATTGGGAATCGGATTTGTGGGGTTTTTCACACTGTTCTTCGGTGCCGAAACAATTGCATCGGCTATGGGCGATATACATTTAGATAAATTATTACGTGTTATTTCGTTTTCATTCCTACTAATGCCATTTTTATCTGTAGCGAGAGGATATTTTCAAGGATTCAATAATATGATGCCGACGGCTGTTTCGCAAGTAATTGAACAAACGATTCGTGTTTCTATTATTGTATTTTTATCACTATTCCTTATCGCTCATGGATTTGATTTATATACAGTTGGTGCGGGTGCTATGCTAGGCTCAATTGCAGGTGGGCTTATTGGGATTATCGTACTTTTACTTTATATGCGTCATGATTTCCGGTCTATTTTCTTTAAAAGTTGGAAGAGAGTTGGAGATAAAAAAAGGATTATTAGAATCCTTTTTTGGCAGGGATTAGCGATTTGTGTTAGTAATTTAGTCCTTATTTTTATACAAATGGCAGATTCTATTTCTTTTTATACCTTGCTTATTCGCGCGGGAGAGCAAGTTGAAAATGCAAAGGTACTAAAAGGTGTTTATGATAGAAGTATCCCGCTTATGCAATTAGGTACCGTTGTGACAACTTCTTTCTCATTGTCACTTATTCCTATTATTACAGCGGCGAAAGAAAGAGGAGATCTTTCCTTTATTCAAGAAAAGGTAAAGTTAGCAATGAAAATAACATTTGTTATTGGATTTGCAGCAGCCATCGGATTAACTTGTATTATTCAGCCTACAAATATTATGTTATTTGAGAATAGTGATGGGTCAGATGTGTTATCGATTTTATCTTTATCTATTTTATTTAGCTCATTGTCAATTACAACTGCTTCTATTTTGCAAGGGTTGGGACAAATATTAAAACCAGCAATATTCGTTTTATTTGGAGGTTGTTTGAAGCTAGCTTTAAACTATATATTAATGCCTTATTTTGGTGTGAAGGGAGCTGCAATTGCAACTTTAGTTGCGCTTATTGTAATTGCCTTGCTAAATAGTGTGTTACTTATGCGAGCTGTATCAGAGCCGCTTATTGATAAGCGGAATATGTTAGGTGTAGTTATTAGTGGTATTGGTATGGGATTTGTATTATTAATCTTTATGCGTGTGTTGCGAATGTCTGGATTAGTAATTGATACAGGACATAGAGGAATTGCGACGCTTGAAGCGCTGTTAGGTGTAGCCATCGGCGGATTAGCATATATGTTTTTGATTTTAAAATTACGTGTATTTACAAAAGAAGAATTAGGAACCGTTATGAAACAAGAGAAAAAAGAAGGTTCATTGAAGAAGAGTGGATAGAGGTGACTGGTTGTGAGTGGAATCATTACTATTTTAGGATTAGGTGCTGGTGAGTTAGATCAGTTAACGATGGGTGTATATCGAAAGATAAAAGAAGCGGACCATATGTTTGTTAGAACGAAGGAACACCCAGTTATAGAAGAATTGGAGAAAGAAGGCATAAAATATACAGCTTTTGACGATGTATACGAAGCGCATGATACATTTGAAATCGTATATGAAACAATCGCGAATACGTTGTTAGAACAAGCTAAAGGTACAGAAATTATTTATGCAGTTCCTGGTCATCCGCTTGTAGCAGAAAGAACAGTTCAGCTACTTTTGGAAAAAGGAGAGGTAGCAAATATTGAAGTGCGACTTGAAGGTGGACAAAGTTTCCTTGATCCGATGTTTGCGAGTCTAAAAATTGATCCGATTGAAGGATTTCAATTAATTGATGCTACATCATTTGAAAGAGGACAATTAGAATTACGTCAACATTTAATCTTTTGTCAAGTGTATGATGCGTTTGTTGCTTCAGATGTGAAACTGCCGTTAATGGAGATGTTGCCAGATGATTACGAAGTGTATATCGTAACAGCTGCCGGAACTTCATTTGAGCAAGTAAAAAAAGTGCCATTATACATGTTAGATCATGAAACGGAATTAAATAATTTAACGAGTGTATATGTACCGCCAGTTAAGGAACGTGAATCCTTGTATCAGCAGTTTGATGTGCTTAGAGCAATTATTGCTGATCTTCGTGGACCGAATGGTTGCCCGTGGGATAAAAAGCAAACTCATCAATCTTTAAAGAAATACTTAATTGAAGAGGCATATGAAGTGCTAGAAGCCATTGATGAAGAGGATGATGATCATTTAGTAGAAGAACTGGGTGATATATTATTACAAGTTATGCTTCATGCCCAAATTGGAGAGGATGAAGGTTGGTTCTCCATAGATGATATTATTCGAACTTTATCTGAGAAAATGGTTCGTCGTCACCCACATGTGTTTGGGAATACGGATGTAAATAATGCTGATGAAGTAATCGCGAATTGGGAAGAGATTAAAAAACAAGAAAAGGGATTCGTGAAAGAATCTGTTTTAACGGGTATTCCAAAAAGCTTACCGCAGCTAATGCGTGCTTATGAAATTCAGAAGAAAGCTGGAAAGGTTGGATTTGATTGGGTTGACGTGCAGCCGATGATAGAGAAAGCCTTAGAAGAATGGCAAGAATTCCAGCAAGAAGTTGTAAACATGGATGAGGAAAAGATGCTAGGTGAATTTGGTGATTTACTATTTGCATTTGTTAATATAGCTCGTCATTATAAAATAGATCCAGAAGAAGCGTTGCGTTCAACTAATGAGAAATTTACCGGTCGTTTTTTATACATGGAAGCAAAAGTAGCAGAAATGAATAAAGAAATGCAAGATTTATCATTAGAACAGTTAGATGTTTTATGGGAAGAGGCCAAACAAACAGAGCGTTAATAGGGGGACTTGATATGCGTTTAGATAAGTTTTTGAAAGTGTCACGTTTAATTAAAAGAAGAACATTAGCAAAAGAAGTATCTGATCAAGGAAGAATATCCATTAATGGTCAAGTGGCAAAAGCGAGTTCAGATGTAAAGGTAGATGATGAATTAACAATTCGTTTTGGTCAAAAAATAGTAACTGTGAAAGTAAATGAATTGAAAGAAACGACTAAAAAAGAAGATGCGGCAAACATGTATAGTATAGTTCGCGAAGAAAAAGTAAAAGCAGAAGAAGGCTTGTTCTAAAATGGATCACCCCTTCATACATTACTATTAGCTAGTATAAAGCTATGGGGGGATTTTCGTGAATAATGGTTACTCACCTACGTCTTCTAATCAACAAAATGTTTCTGTAGAGCATGATATTATTATGCGTGGCAGGCGTGTAATCGATATTACTGGTGTAAAGCAAGTGGAGAGTTTTGATAGCGAAGAGTTTTTACTTGAGACTGTAATGGGTTTTTTAACAATTCGTGGTCAAAATTTACAAATGAAGAATTTAGATGTAGAAAAGGGTGTTGTATCGATTAAAGGGAAAATTCATGAGATGCTGTATATCGATGAGAATCAAGGGGAGAAAACTAAAGGTTTCTTTAGTAAGTTGTTTAAATGAGCCTAACAATTCAATTGTATACAATGCTTTCAATGATTGGAATGGGTGCTTGGATTGGTGCATCTTTAGATACGTATCAACGATTCTTAAAACGCCAAGAGCGTAAACGTTGGCTTGTATTTATACATGATATACTATTTTGGATTGTCCAAGCCTTATTCGTTTTTTATGTATTGCTGCTCGTGAATGAAGCTGAATTACGTATATATGTATTTTTGGCATTACTATGCGGTTTTGCGGCATATCAAAGTTTATTGAAAGCAGTATACATGAAGATGTTAAATTTTCTCATCTATATTTTTGTACAAACAATACAATTTTTTGTTCGAATTATACAGCTACTCATGATAAAACCTGTTATTATTATAGCGCAGCTATTTATTGCATTTATATTATTCTTATTTCGTGTACTGCTTTCAATTGGACATGTGTTATGGAAAATGGCGATTTGGATATTACTTTTCATTTGGAAAGTTTTTTTCTGGCCTGTTCGATTTATTGCTTCACTCATATGGAAACTTCTCCCTAATCGTGTTAAACTTTTTATAACGAAGCATGTAGGGTTCCTGCAATATATAGCAAAGTTGAAGGGACATATCTTCCAATTATGGGAGCGTATAAAAAAGAAGTTAGGGGGACCTCGGAAATGAGGGAACTGAGACAAAGAACAATCGAAAAACAGAGTCCAAATCCTGTTAAAGAACATATAATACAAACGGATGAGAACAGGAAGCGACTTTATCGCCGTTTAGCGGTTTTTCTTGTCTTTGCTTTTACAATTATTGCGAGTATTAGTGTAACGTTTTATCAACAAAACAGTTCCATTAAAGCAAAAGAAGCAAAAGTTAAGGACATGAAAAAAGAACTGGATTCATTAACGAAAAAAGAAAAAAGTCTAAAAGACGAAGTTCAAAAGTTAAATGATGAAGAGTACGTTTTAAAGATTGCTAGAAGGGATTATTTCTTCTCCGGAAAAGGGGAGATAATTTTTCCTGTTTCTAAGTAGAGTATGTCTTATTGACACTATATTTTAGGATTATATATAATAAAGTAAAATTTGACTTTTTAACCACTAAGGAGGAGCATTTTTTTTATGTCAATCGAGGTAGGCAGCAAGTTACAGGGTAAAGTAACAGGTATTACAAATTTTGGCGCTTTTGTGGAGCTGCCAGAAGGCTTAACGGGTCTTGTTCATATTAGTGAAGTTGCTGATAATTATGTGAAAGATATTAACGATCACTTAAAAGTGGGCGACCAAGTAGAAGTAAAAGTTATTAATGTTGAAAAAGATGGAAAAATTGGTCTATCTATTAAAAAAGCGAAAGAACGTGAAAAAACAGAAGGAGATCGTCCACGTGGTGAATACCAACAACGCGGTGGTGATCAACAACGTTCTGGACGTCCACAACGTAATAATCGTTCTTTCAACAGAGATAACCGCGGTGGCGGTAACGACCGAGCTCCAAAAGAAACATTTGAGCAAAAGATGGCACGCTTTTTAAAAGATAGTGAAGATCGTTTAACTTCTTTAAAGCGTAACACAGAATCTAAACGTGGTGGCCGTGGCGCGCGTCGCGGATAATAAGAACGTTTAATGTTTAACGTATAGAGAGGTACCCAGGGTCATTACTCAGGGTACTTTTTTATATGAGAGAATGTATTTTAAAAAAAGTTTTCAAGATGTGTTGACTTTAAATTGTATCTGATGTAAGATACTAATTGTCCGTTAAATACGACGACATGGCGGTGTAGCTCAGCTGGCTAGAGCGTACGGTTCATACCCGTGAGGTCGGGGGTTCGATCCCCTCCGCCGCTATATTTAATTTAACGGCCCGTTGGTCAAGTGGTTAAGACACCGCCCTTTCACGGCGGTAACACGGGTTCGAATCCCGTACGGGTCATCTAAAAAGATCATGCAAATTGCATGATCTTTTTTTGTTAAGTAAATTAAGACATACAACACTTCTACAAAATCACCCTATATTTTCTGAATATTCCACCAACTATAAAAGGATAAATTAAATACTGTGTATATATGTAGACTTATTTCGAATAAAACGTCGAACGATTATAAAAGTGAAAACTGTTGTTTTGACAAAAATCCCAATAATCATCTTTTATAATGACAGTAATTAAACTATGCAGGTGGTGTTAAAAATATGCCTAAAGCAGGAAGGAATACTATGAATACAAGTACATTGGCGATGAATGAAAGTCAGCTTGGAACAATGAAGTGGACAAGTAAGTTGCGAATGAAATTTGAACAAGTTTTCTTTAGATGGGGATTCATAATTGTTGTTATTGGTTTTCTTTTAGGACGAGCATATATATTAACGAACATCTTACCTTTTGCATTGCCGTTTTTTGCTGCTGTTTATGTTATGAAGCGAGATAAAATGCCGCTCGCATTTTTAGCTCTGATGGGAGGAGCACTTTCAGTTTCGATAGATAATTTATTTTTTATTTTTGCATCTATTTTTACGTTCTTCATTTATAATATCTTCTTTAGTCGATTTACACGTAAAACTGTTGGACTTGTACCATTCCAAGTATTTATCTCCGCATTAACCGCACATTTAGTTGTTGTATATTTTGCGCAACAAACCGTCACCATGTATGACTTGCTCGTTAGTACGATCGAAGCGGGGCTTAGTTTCGTATTAACGATGATATTTCTGCAAAGTGTTCCACTCTTGGTGGAAAGGAAAGGGAAACAACAAGCGTTAGAAACAGAAGAAATTGTTTGTTTAATTATATTACTAGCATCTGTTTTAACGGGTACAACAGATTGGTTCGTTTATGATGCTTCTATTCAACATATTTTCACTAGATATTTAGTATTAGTATTTGCATTTATTGCTGGTGCGGCTACAGGGTCCACGGTGGGAGTCGTCACTGGATTGATATTAAGTTTAGCGAATGTGTCTAGTTTGTCTCAACTTAGCCTCCTTGCCTTTTCAGGATTGCTTGGGGGATTATTGAAAGAAGGAAAGCGTATAGGAGTTAGTTTAGGATTATTAATTGGTACAAGTTTAATTACGCTATATGTAGACAAGCAAACGAGTATTGTAACAACTTTAATTGAATCTGGTGTGGCAATGGTTTTCTTTTTATTAACACCGAAGCTTGTTATGGATCGTATTGCTAAATTTATGCCAGGTACACAAGAACACTCACAAGATCAACAACAATATTTACGAAGAATGCGCGATGTTACAGCGAACAAAATCAATCAATTTGCTAATGTATTTGCTGCTTTGTCTAATAGTTTTTCTGTATATGGGTACGTGGAAGAGGAAGATAAAGAAACAGAAGCGGATTTATTTTTAAGTACAATTACTGCAAAAACATGTCAAACGTGCTTTAAGAAGGATCAATGTTGGGTAGTTAATTTTGATAAAACGTACGATTATATGAAACAAATAATGAGTGAAACGGAAGAAGGAACACTGCAACATAATCGGAAGTTAGTTCGTGAATGGGACAAGCATTGTGTGAGAGGTAAGAAAGTAACAGATTTAGTAGCCGGTGAATTAGATCACTTTTATGAGGGGCAAAAATTACGAAAACAAATGAAAGAAAATCGCAGAATAGTGGCGGAACAATTATTAGGTGTATCAAAAGTTATGGAGGATTTCGCACAGGAAATACAAAGAGAGCGAGAAAATCATCAAGTACAGGAAGAACAAATTTTACAAGCGTTTCGTGATTTTGGTGTCGAAGTGGAGCATGTTGATATTTATTGTTTAGACAGAGGAAGTATTGATATTGAAATGTTGATTCCAGCTGCATCTAATGAGCATGGAGAATGTGAGAAGTTGGTTGCGCCGATGCTCTCGGATATTTTAAAAGAAAATATCGTTGTTAAGCATGAAGAGAAATCCTCTTATCCAAATGGTCACAGTTTAATATCATTTGGTTCAGCGAAGACCTATTCTCTTGATACAGGATTGGCTACGGCTGCAAAAGGTGGTGGGTTTGTTTCAGGCGATTCTTACGCGATGATGGATTTAAGTGTTGGGAAATATGCACTTGCGATTAGTGATGGTATGGGAAATGGGCAAAGGGCTCATATGGAGAGTAGGGAAACGGTAAAATTATTACAAAAGATACTTCAATCAGGTATTGATGAGGAAATAGCGATTAAGTCCATCAATTCAATTCTTTCTTTAAGAACGACAGAGGAGATGTATACCACGCTTGACTTGGCTATGGTAGATTTACGGGATGCGAGTGCGAAGTTTTTAAAGGTTGGATCGACGCCGAGTTTTGTTAAACGCGGCAATAATATTTTGAAAATTGAGGCAAGTAATTTACCGATAGGAATTATTGAAGATGTTGAAGTTGATGTGGTTGGTGAGCAATTAAAAACGGGTGATATTCTTATTATGATGAGTGATGGCATTTTTGAGGGAGCACAACATGTGGAGAATCACGAGTTATGGATAAAGCGTAAAATTAAAGAACTACAAACAGAGGATCCACAAGAAATAGCTGATATTATTATGGAAGAAGTAATTAGGTCTGGTGATGGCTATATAAATGATGATATGACTATTGTTGTGGCGAAAGTAAAGAAAAATATGCCGAAGTGGGCTACGATTCCGATAGTGGGAATGCAGGCGCAATAAAATAATCAAAAAAACCTAGGTATTTACCTAGGTTTTTTTGATTAAAAAGGTAATGTAATTACTTTGTTGAATCTACAGGAGGAATGTAAGATAAAAATGTAATTTTTGTATATCTTTTTTTTGCACAATGTTTGTAAAAGTTGTACCATTATAGACAAGGTAACTAACGTTGCTGTTCTTGTTTAATGAAAGGTGATTACGAAGTTGAAAGATACATTTGTTGGAAAAGTGGATGACTTTGTAAAGCAGCATGATGTATTAAAGAAACATTCAACAATTGTTGTAGGGGTTTCTGGCGGTCCTGACTCTTTAGCTCTTCTATATTATTTGTTAGAAAAAAGGGCAGAAAAGCAACTCGAAATTGTAGTAGCACATGTGGATCATATGTTTAGAGGTAATGAATCTCATGAGGACCTACAGTTTGTGCAGGGTCTTTGCAAAGAGCTGGGAGTTATTTGTGAGACGATAAGGATTAATGTGTCGCAATATCAACAGCAATATGGAATGAATGCACAAGTTGCTGCTAGAGAATGCAGATATGCATTTTTGGAAACAATAATGAAGAAATATGATGCGAGATATGTAGCTCTTGGTCACCATGGAGATGATCAAGTAGAGACGATTTTAATGCGCCTTGTACGAGGCAGTACTCCGAAAGGGTACGCAGGAATTGCAGTGAAGCGTCCTTTTCATAATGGATATTTAATTAGGCCGTTACTTGGGGTAACTAAGGAAGAAATTGTTGATTACTGTAATAAGTTAAAAATTATTCCGCGTATAGATCCGAGTAATAAAAAGGAAGTATATACAAGGAATCGATTACGTAAATATGTCCTTCCTTATTTGAAAGAGGAAAATCCACAAATGCATGAGAAATTCCAAAAATTTAGCGTGCAGATGCAAGAGGATGAGGCTTATTTGCAGGAATTAGCTTTTGAGAAAATGAATAAAGTAATTACAAAAAAAAGCGATAAACAAATTAGCTTATCAATTCCTGCCTTTGAATCCATGTCTATGCCTTTACAAAGGAGAGGGATTCAACTAATATTAAACTATCTTTATGAATATAAGATTCCATCTTCGCTTTCTTCTATACATATTGACAAGGTGATTGAATTTTTTAAGCGGATACAACCTTCAGGTTCATTGGATTTTCCAGGTGGCTTGAAAATTATTCGTACATACGAAGAATGTAGCTTTGGATTTAAACAAGAAATTGTTTCTCCTTTTTTGCAAGATTTATCAGTACCCGGGACAATTACATTACCGAACGGAGATAAATTTGTAACAGAGGTGAGCGAGGATATACCAAGTAACATGAATGAAACAGTGTTTGTTGCTAAGTATAATGATATATCGTATCCACTTCGTATTCGTTCTAGGGAAAATGGAGATCGCATGTCAATAAAAGGTATGGATGGTACAAAAAAGATAAAAGCTATTTTTATCGAATCGAAAGTACCGAAAGAAAAAAGAGAAGAATGGCCGATCGTTTGTGACGCAAGTGAAAATATTATTTGGGTACCCTTGTTGAAACGATCTGCATTTGCTATTTCGAAAGAGGTAGCAAAGAAGGATAAATATATTATTATTCACTACAAAAGCAAGGAGTCTTCCGGGAGGATAATGAAATGATGAATCAAGATATCGAAAAAGTATTAATTTCTGAAGAACAAATACAGGAAAAGGTGCTTGAATTAGGTGCAGTTATTGCAGAGGATTACAAAAATACAGTACCGCTTGCAATTGGTGTACTAAAGGGTGCAATGCCATTTATGGCAGATTTATTAAAGAGAACAGATACATATCTTGAAATGGATTTTATGGCTGTATCTAGCTACGGTCACTCTACTGTTTCAACAGGCGAAGTAAAAATCTTAAAAGATCTTGATACTTCTGTAGAAGGTCGCGATATTTTAATCGTTGAAGATATTATTGATAGCGGTCTTACACTAAGCTATTTAGTAGACCTGTTTAAATATCGTAAAGCGAAATCTGTAAAAATTGTTACATTATTAGATAAACCAACAGGTCGCAAGGTTGATCTGAAAGCGGATTATGTTGGATTTACTGTCCCTCATGAATTCGTTGTAGGGTATGGATTAGATTATAAAGAGCAATACCGTAATCTTCCGTATGTGGGAGTATTAAAACCAAGTGTTTACTCAAATTAATTAAATACAGGCGTGACAATTGTATAGGAAAGTTTTTCTATGTTACGATTTACTATAGTGTTTATGCCGTGAGAGGAGGTTAGGAATGAATCGTATCTTCCGTAATACCATCTTTTATTTACTGATATTCTTAGTAGTAATTGGGATCGTAAGCTATTTTAATGGTTCGACGCAAAAAACGACATCAGTTAGCTACGATAAATTCATTACTAAACTTGAAAAAGGTGAAGTGCGCAATGTGCAGCTTCAACCGAAAAATGGTGTATTTGAAGTAAAAGGACAATTCAATACTTCTAACCAAGGAGAACAATTTGTTACTTATGCACCAAATACTGAGGAATTACAAAAGAAAATTAATGATAAAGCGCAAGGGGCCGAGGTTAAGTATCAACCAGCAGAAGAAACAAGTGCTTGGGTAACATTCTTTACTTCTATCATTCCGTTTGTCATTATCTTCATTTTATTCTTCTTCTTATTAAATCAAGCTCAGGGCGGCGGTAGCCGTGTTATGAACTTCGGGAAAAGTAAGGCGAAGCTATACAATGATGAAAAGAAAAAAATTCGTTTCAGAGATGTTGCTGGAGCTGATGAAGAGAAACAAGAGCTTGTTGAGGTAGTTGAATTCTTGAAAGACCCTCGTAAGTTCGCTGAAGTTGGTGCCCGTATTCCGAAGGGTGTTCTATTAGTGGGACCTCCAGGTACAGGTAAAACTTTACTAGCACGTGCTGTTGCAGGTGAAGCAGGCGTTCCGTTCTTCTCTATTAGTGGTTCTGACTTCGTAGAGATGTTCGTCGGTGTCGGTGCATCCCGTGTACGTGATTTATTTGAAAATGCAAAGAAAAATGCTCCTTGTATCATTTTCATTGATGAAATTGATGCAGTAGGACGTCAACGTGGCGCGGGTCTTGGCGGTGGTCATGATGAGCGTGAACAAACGTTGAACCAATTGCTTGTTGAAATGGATGGATTCGGTGCAAACGAAGGTATTATTATCATCGCTGCGACAAACCGTCCTGATATTCTTGATCCAGCATTATTACGTCCAGGTCGTTTTGACCGTCAAATTACAGTAGATCGTCCAGATGTAAATGGTCGTGAAGCTGTACTTAAAGTACACGCTCGTAATAAACCGCTTGATGAGAATGTCAACTTAAGAGCAATTGCAACTCGTACACCAGGATTCTCTGGTGCCGATCTTGAAAACTTATTAAACGAAGCTGCTCTAGTAGCTGCGCGTCAAGATAAGAAGAAAATTGATATGAGCGACATCGATGAAGCAACGGATCGCGTTATTGCAGGTCCTGCTAAGAAAAGTCGTGTTATCTCTGAAAAAGAACGTAATATCGTTGCATTCCATGAAGCTGGCCATACTGTAATTGGTGTTGTCCTTGATGAAGCGGATATCGTTCATAAAGTAACAATTGTCCCTCGTGGTCAAGCTGGTGGATATGCAGTAATGCTTCCGAAAGAAGATCGTTACTTCATGACAAAACCAGAGTTACTTGATAAAATCACTGGTTTACTTGGTGGTCGAGTAGCTGAGGAGATTGTATTTGGTGAAGTAAGTACAGGTGCTCACAACGACTTCCAACGTGCGACTGGCATTGCAAGACGTATGGTTACGGAATTCGGTATGAGTGATAAACTTGGCCCGATGCAATTCGGTAGCTCACAAGGTGGTCAGGTATTCTTAGGAAGAGACTTCCACTCAGAGCAAAACTACAGTGATGCAATTGCACATGAAATCGATGTGGAAATGCAAACTATTATGAAAGACTGTTACGCTCGTGCGAAACAAATTCTTACTGAAAAACGTGATAAGCTAGATATTATTGCGAAAACGTTACTTGAAGTAGAAACATTAGATGCAGAGCAAATCAATCATTTATATGATTACGGCAGACTGCCAGAGCGTCCAACATCTTCAGATGATGTGAAGGTAAACATCAACATGAAGAAAGATGATGAAGACGTAGAAGATAAGTAAGAGATGAAGGAGTGACAATAGTCACTCCTTTTTTATTTGTGGAATGAATGTAAGTGGCAAAAGAATTTAAATAAAACTATTATTAAAAATTGAAATAGAGAGCAATCTTTTTGTACAATGATGAGTATAGAAAAACTGATTATATAAGTATGTGTGATATGATGTTTTTATAAGTTTTATACATACTGCACAAATATAGATTAAATAAGATAAGTGGTGAGAATATGATTTTTGTATTGGATGTAGGGAACACAAATGCGGTATTAGGTGTGTTTGAAGAGGGGAAACTTCGTCAGCATTGGCGCATGGAAACAGATCGTCATAAAACAGAAGATGAGTATGGGATGCTTGTAAAGCAGTTGCTTGAGCATGAGGGTCTTTCGTTTGAAGATGTGAAAGGTATTATTGTGTCTTCAGTCGTGCCGCCAATTATGTTCGCTTTAGAGCGTATGTGTGAAAAGTATTTTAAAATTAAACCGCTTGTAGTAGGGCCTGGGATAAAAACTGGCTTGAATATTAAATATGAAAATCCACGTGAAGTAGGCGCGGACCGAATTGTAAATGCAGTAGCAGGAATCCACTTATATGGAAGTCCGCTTATTATTGTTGATTTTGGTACGGCTACTACATATTGTTATATTAACGAAGAGAAGCATTATATGGGTGGCGTTATTACACCGGGAATTATGATTTCGGCAGAAGCGTTATATAGTAGAGCAGCAAAACTTCCTCGTATTGAAATTACAAAACCGAGTAGTGTTATCGGGAAGAATACAGTAAGTGCGATGCAATCAGGTATTCTTTATGGATACGTTGGGCAAGTGGAAGGTATTGTTAAGCGTATGAAAGAAGAAGCTAAACAAGAACCGAAAGTTATTGCAACGGGTGGATTAGCAAAATTAATTTCAGAGGAATCAAATGTAATTGATATTGTAGATCCATTTTTAACGTTAAAAGGTTTGTATATGTTATATGAACGTAATGCAAATTTACAACATGAGAAAGGTGAATAAATAAGTATGAAAGATTATTTAGTAAAAGCGTTAGCGTTTGATGGAGAAGTGCGTGCGTATAGTGTACGTACGACAAACACAGTAAGTGAGGCGCAAAAACGTCACGATACATGGAGAACAGCTTCAGCGGCACTTGGTCGTTCTTTAACTGCGGGTACAATGATGGGTGCTATGCTAAAAGGCGAGCAGAAGCTAACGATTAAGGTAGAGGGTAACGGTCCGATTGGTCCTATCTTAGTAGATGCCCATGCAAATGGAGATGTACGTGGTTATGTAACGAATCCACATGTTGATTTTGAAGGAACAGAACAAGGGAAATTACGTGTATATCAAGCGGTAGGTACAGAAGGATTTGTAACAGTAATTAAAGATATTGGTATGCGTGAGCCGTTTATCGGTCAATCTCCCATCGTTTCAGGAGAACTAGGGGAAGACTTCACATATTATTTCGCAGTTTCTGAGCAGACGCCTTCTTCTGTTGGTGTCGGTGTTCTTGTAAATGGAGATGACAGCGTATTGGCGGCGGGTGGATTTATCCTTCAAATTATGCCGGGCGCACAGGAAGAAACAATTTCATTCATTGAAGATCGTTTGCAAAAAATCCCTCCTGTATCAACATTGATCGAACAAGGTCTTTCTCCAGAAGAGCTACTATATGCAGTCCTTGGAGAAGATAAAGTAAAAGTATTAGAAACTATGGATGTTCAATTTAATTGCACGTGCTCACGCGAACGTATTGAGAGTGTGTTAATTAGTTTAGGTAAAACAGAGTTAGAGCAAATTCGTGAAGAAGAAGAAGAGACGGAAGTTCACTGTCACTTCTGTAATGAACGATATAAATTCGCTAAAGAAGATATTACAAGCCTGATTGAGAGTCTGTAATAAAGAAGTTTAGGCGGAGAATCGGCTGCCCAAATAGATTGACAAACAGAGAATTTTCTGACAAAATCTAAATATAGATAAAACCAATAAAAATACTCGGTGTTAGGAGTGACAGGAATGCGAGTGGCACAATCAGTTTCAGAATTAATCGGGAAAACGCCGATCGTTAAGTTGAACCGCATCGTAGAATCAGACAGCGCAGATGTATACTTAAAATTAGAATTTATGAATCCGGGGAGCAGTGTTAAAGATCGTATCGCGTTAGCTATGATTGAAGATGCTGAAAATAAAGGATTATTAAAAGAGGGCGATACAATCATTGAGCCGACAAGTGGTAACACAGGTATTGGCTTAGCGATGGTAGCGGCTGCTAAAGGATATAAGGCAATTTTAGTAATGCCAGAAACAATGAGTATTGAGCGTCGTAATTTATTACGCGCTTACGGTGCCGAATTAGTATTGACTCCAGGACCTGAAGGAATGGGTGGAGCAATTCGTAAGGCAACTGAATTAGCAAAAGAACATGGGTACTTTATACCACAACAGTTCCAAAATCAAGCGAATCCAGAAATCCACCGTTTAACAACAGGTCCAGAAATTGTTGAACAGATGGGTGATCAATTAGATGCGTTTATCGCGGGTATTGGTACGGGTGGAACAATTACAGGCGCTGGCGAAGTGCTGAAGGAAGCGTATAAAAATATTAAAATTTATGCGGTAGAACCTGCGGATTCGCCAGTATTATCTGGTGGGAAACCAGGACCACATAAAATCCAAGGAATTGGAGCGGGATTTGTTCCAGAGACATTGGATGTAGCGGTATATGATGAAATTATCCAAGTGAAAACAGAGCAAGCATTCGAATATGCAAGAAGAGTTGCTCGAGAAGAAGGTATTTTAGTAGGTATCTCTTCAGGAGCGGTCATCTATGCAGCGACAGAAGTTGCGAAGAAATTAGGTAAAGGGAAAAAGGTACTTGTTATTATTCCGAGTAACGGTGAGCGTTATTTAAGTACACCACTTTATCAATTTGAATCATAATTGAATGCGATTGAAAAAGCATCCTTGAAAGAGGATGCTTTTTCTTTTTGGATTGGAAAAAGGAAAAGAGTGAATGACTAGAAAACTTCATGTAAAATAAGAGGTAGTATAATTAATTTATTTTCACTAGCCCTTGAGTATAATCATTCTCTGTATACATAACTCATGTAGTTGGAGCTGGTTAGTCTAAGAGGGTGGGATAAAAGAAGACGGGGTGTTGATATGCAACGAAGAAAATCTTTAGCGCTTTCTATTCCATATCAGTTAGATTTCTTTAAGCAATATAAATTTCTTTCCAAAAATAAGCCACAACATATTTTGTTAGAAAGTGGACGTGGTGGTCGTTATAACATTATGGGGCTGGACCCAGTAGCGGTAATTCAAGGGAAGAATGAGACGTTACATATAAGGGAAAGTGGTAAGGAAACAATAAAGCGAGGGAATCCATTAGATTTAATGCAAGAATATATGGAGAAATGGAAAACGGACTATAATCCGGAGTACCCGCCTTTTCAAGGTGGTGCAATTGGTTACTTTAGTTATGATTGTATCCGTTATATCGAAAAACTTCCTTCTCTTGCAGAGGATGATCTGAATATACCGGATATATTCTTTTTATTATTTGATGACGTGTTTGTGTACGATCAAAAAGAACAAGTGTTATGGATTATTACGCATTATGTAGATGAACATGAAAAGGCAGAAGAACGATTAAATGCATGGAAGGATCTTTGGGTGAAAGAAGCACCTGAATTGACTATGCCGTTTGAATGCCCTGGAAAGAAAAATGAAGCAGTTGCTTTTACGGAAGAGGGCTTTATGAAGGCCGTTGAACGTATTCAAGAATATATTGGAAATGGAGATGTGTTTCAAGTAAACTTGTCGACAAGACAAGAAAGGACGTTGCAAACACATCCGCTAGAAATTTATACAAGTCTTCGTGAAATTAATCCATCTCCATATATGGGCTACTTGGAGCTTGGGGATTTTCAAATTGTTAGTGCTTCGCCTGAATTGCTAATTAAAAAACAAGGGCCAGAAGTAAGTACAAGACCAATTGCTGGTACAAGATCCCGCGGTGCAAATGAACAAGAGGATGAAGAATTAGCAAGGGAATTAATTGAGAACGAAAAGGAAAGAGCAGAGCATGTAATGCTTGTGGATTTAGAACGAAACGATTTAGGCCGGATTTGTAAATATGGAACGGTTGAAGTAGATGAATTTATGGTAATTGAAAAGTACTCGCACGTTATGCATATTGTTTCTAATGTGCGCGGTGAAGTGGAAGAAGGTAAGGATGCGTTCGATTTAGTAAAGGCCGTATTTCCTGGCGGGACAATTACTGGTGCCCCGAAAATACGTACGATGGAGATTATTGAAGAATTAGAGCCTGTTCGCCGAGGGATTTATACAGGTTCAATTGGTTGGATTGGTTATTCCGGAGATACGGAATTGAATATTGTAATTAGAACGCTGCTTGCTAAAGATGGGCAAGCACATGTACAAGCTGGAGCGGGAATTGTAATTGATTCGAATCCAAAAAATGAATATAAAGAGTCGTTAAAAAAGGCAATCGCTTTATGGCGTGCGAAAGAAAGTAGCGAAGAAACGGTTAGGTGAGAGAAATGATATTGATGATTGATAATTATGATTCTTTTACATTTAATTTAGTGCAGTTTCTTGGAGAACTTGGACAAGAGCTTGTTGTTAAGCGTAATGATGAGGTGACTATTTCGGATATTGAGAATATGAAGCCAGACTTTTTAATGATTTCGCCAGGTCCATGTAGTCCTAATGAAGCGGGTATTAGTATGGAGGTTATTCAATACTTCGCTGGAAAGATTCCGATTTTTGGAGTTTGTCTTGGGCACCAATCAATTGCGCAAGTGTTTGGTGGAGAGGTTGTTCGTGCAGAACGATTAATGCATGGGAAAACGTCGCCTATGCATCATGACGGAAAGACGATTTTCTCGGATATTCCTAATCCGTTTACTGCAACGCGTTATCATTCTCTTATCGTTAAGAAAGAGACGTTACCAGAATGCTTAGAGATCACATCTTGGACGGAAGAGGGAGAGATTATGGCGCTTCGTCATAAAACGGTGCCGATTGAAGGCGTACAATTCCATCCAGAATCTATTATGACTTCTCATGGGAAAGAGTTGTTGCATAATTTTATTCGTAAATATAGCCCAAGTGTGACGTTATGTTAATTTACGTAAATGGCGCGTATGTAGAAGCGAGTGAAGCGAAAATTTCTCCTTATGATCATGGTTATTTATATGGGCTTGGAGTTTTTGAAACGTTTCGTATTTATAATGGTCATCCTTTCTTGTTGGATGATCATTATGAACGTTTAATGGATGCGCTGGATACATTGCAAATCAAATGGACGATGACGAAAGATGACATAATACGTATTTTGGAGAATCTACTCGCTAAGAATGGATTGAAGCATGCGTATATACGCTTTAATGTATCGGCGGGTATAGATGAAATAGGATTGCAAACGAATGTGTATGAAGAACCATCTGTTATTGTTTTTATAAAACCTTTAGCAATTCCGGGGGATGTAGTGGAGAAAGAAGGGGTTATTTTAAAACAAGTACGAAATACACCAGAGGGTGCGTTTCGCTTGAAGTCCCATCATTATTTAAATAATATTTTAGGGAAACGCGAAATCGGAAATGGTGTGAATAAGGAAGGGATTTTCCTTACTGAAACAGGTTATGTTGCAGAGGGGATTGTTTCGAATCTCTTTTTTGTTAAAGGAGGTACTTTGTATACTCCTTCATTAGAAACAGGGATTTTAAACGGTATCACTCGTGCATTTATTATAAAGGTTGCTGAAGAGCAGGGTATAGAAGTAAAGGAAAGTTTCTTTACGAAAGATGAATTGCTTTCAGCGGATGAAGTGTTCGTAACGAACTCTATTCAAGAAATTGTGCCTCTTTATCGTATAGAGGGGGAAGATTTCCCGGGCAAAGTGGGAATAGTTACAAAAAGATTTATGGATCTTTATGAAGTGCAGAGAGAGAAATTGTGGAGCAGAAATGAATTGCGAAGAGGAGATGTGTAATTTGAAGTGGGATTATGATTTACGCTGCGGCGAATATACATTGAACTTAAATGAAAAGACATTAATTATGGGGATTTTAAATGTAACACCAGATTCGTTTTCTGATGGCGGGAGTTACAACGAGGTAGATGCTGCAGTGTGTCACGCGAAAGAAATGAAAAATGAAGGCGCTCATATTATTGACATCGGTGGTGAATCTACCCGCCCGGGTTTTGCTAAAGTTTCGATAGAAGAAGAAATAAAGCGAGTCGTTCCGATGATTCAGGCGGTTTCGAAAGAAGTGAAATTACCTATTTCAATTGATACGTATAAAGCTGAAGTTGCAAAACAAGCGATTGAAGCTGGTGCTCATATTATTAATGATATTTGGGGAGCGAAGGCGGAACCGAAGATTGCTGAAGTTGCAGCCTATTATGATGTGCCCATTATCTTAATGCATAACCGAGATAATATGAACTACCGTAACTTAATGGCTGATATGATTGCTGATTTGTATGAAAGCATTAAAATTGCTAAAGATGCTGGTGTGCGAGATGAGAATATTATTTTAGACCCAGGTATCGGTTTTGCGAAAACGCCTGAACAAAATTTAGAAGCGATGCGTAATTTAGAACAGTTAAATGTACTGGGTTATCCAGTCCTCTTAGGTACTTCAAGAAAGTCCTTTATTGGCCATGTATTAGATTTGCCAGTGGAGGAGCGTCTTGAAGGGACGGGCGCTACAGTTTGTCTTGGTATTGAAAAGGGCTGTGAGTTTATCCGTGTTCATGATGTGAAAGAAATGGCGCGTATGGCTAAGATGATGGATGCGATGATTGGTAAGGGGGCAAAGTAATTGGATAAAATTTATATCCATGATATGGAATTTTACGGTTATCATGGTGTATTCCCAGAAGAGAATAAATTAGGTCAGAGATTTAAAGTAGATTTAACGGTGGAGTTGGATTTAAAACGCGCAGGAGAAAGTGATGACTTAGAGCATTCTGTCAATTACGGGGAGCTTTTCGAACTATGTAGAAAAGTTGTTGAAGATAGAACGTATAAGCTTGTGGAGAGTATCGCTGAAAATATCGCTACAGATATATTGAAACAATATGAGAGTATTTCACGGTGTACAATTAAGGTAATTAAACCAGATCCGCCAATACCGGGGCATTATCGTGCTGTAGCTGTGGAAATTACGAGAGAGCGTCCATGAATAATATAGCGTACATTGCATTAGGTTCAAATATTGGAGAGCGTTATACGTATTTAACTGAAGCGATTCAGTTTTTAAATAAAAACCCTTATATCCAAGTTGATGATGTTTCGTCTGTATATGAAACGGAACCAGTTGGCTATACTGACCAAAGTTGCTTTTTAAATTTAGTTATAAAAATTTCTACCAATTTATCGTCGCAAGAATTATTGAAAATAACGCAAAAAGTAGAGAATGATTTAGGAAGAAAAAGGGAAATCAGGTGGGGCCCGAGGACTATCGACCTTGACATTTTACTATATAATCAAGAAAATATTGAAGCAGAGAATCTTATTGTTCCGCATCCGCGGATGTTCGAAAGAGCTTTTGTTATCGTTCCGTTGTTAGAAATTAATCAAGATATAAAACAAGACATTTCATGTTCGCAAGTAGAAGAAATGAAAAGGCGAGAGGGAGTAACGGTATGGAAGCAGAAAAATGGGGAAGACGCATTCGTGCTTTTCGAAAGCTAAAAGGCTATACACAAGAAGGTTTTGCTAAAGAATTAGGGGTATCTGTATCTGTTTTAGGTGAAGTTGAGAGAGGGAATCGATCGCCTTCCCAAGATTTTGTAGTAGAAGTTGCTAAAGCATTAAAGGTCTCGATAGATGAACTAATGCCGAAGTGACTATGAAGGAAGGAGTAAATCGAGTGTTAAAGATTGCAAATATTGAGATGAAAAATCCGGTTGTATTAGCACCGATGGCGGGAGTGTGTAACTCTGCATTCCGTTTGACAGTAAAAGAATTTGGTGCAGGTTTAGTTTGTGCTGAAATGGTAAGTGATAAGGCAATATTACTTAATAACAAAAGAACATTAGATATGCTATATATCGATGAGAGAGAAAAGCCATTAAGTTTACAAATTTTTGGTGGAGAGAAAGAGACTCTTGTAGATGCTGCGAAATACGTAGATAAATATACGACAGCAGACATTATTGATATTAATATGGGTTGCCCAGTACCGAAAATCACTAAGTGTGATGCAGGAGCAAAGTGGCTTTTAGACCCAAATAAAATATATGAGATGGTAGCGGCGGTTGTAGATGCTGTTGAAAAACCAGTTACAGTTAAAATGCGTATTGGTTGGGATGAAGATCATATTTTTGCAATAGAAAATGCTAGAGCTGTTGAGCGTGCTGGTGGACAAGCGGTAGCGGTTCATGGGCGTACACGAGTGCAAATGTATGAAGGTAAAGCGGATTGGAATATTATTAAACAAGTAAAGCAGGCTGTAAATATTCCGGTTATCGGAAATGGTGATGTCGAAACACCACAAGATGCAAAGCGTATGCTTGATGAAATTGGTGTAGATGGAGTTATGATTGGTCGCGCTGCTCTTGGGGATCCGTGGATGATTTATCGTACGGTAAAGTATTTGGAGACAGGTGAGTTAATGCCAGAACCAACAGTGCGTGAGAAAATTGATGTATGCATGTTGCATCTAGATCGTCTTATCGATTTAAAGAACGAAAATGTTGCCGTAAGAGAGATGAGAAAGCATGCAGCTTGGTATTTAAAAGGTGTTCGTGGTAATGCGAGTGTGCGTAATGGTATCAATACTTGCAACACACGTGAAGACCTTGCGAATGTATTAGGTGCATTTGTAGAAGAAGTAGAAGCGAAACAACAAACGATTTACGTTGGTTAATAAGGGGGCGTAGAAGATTGACATTCTTCTATACACTTCCTATAATTACGTGAAAGAAAGAAGAACTGCCAGTTAGTTGCTGGCAGTTTTTCTAGTTGAGTAGAAAATGCTATACTGTATATATTGTAAAAATTAATAGAGCTGGAGTGATATTAATATCATGGATAACATGAACCACGAAGAATTAAACGACCAATTGCTTGTTCGTCGTGAAAAGCTACATAATTTACGTGAGCAAGGAATCGATCCGTTCGGTAAACGATTTGAACGCACAAATTCAACAACTGACTTAGTAAGTCTATATGGAGAATTCTCTAAAGAAGAATTAGAAGAGAAAGAAATCACGGTTTCTATCGCTGGTCGTATTATGACAAAACGCGGTAAAGGAAAAGCAGGATTTGCGCACATTCAAGATTTACAGGGGCAAGTTCAAATTTATGTTCGTAAAGATACTGTTGGAGATGAAGAGTATGAGTTATTTACGACAGCAGATTTAGGTGACTTAGTAGGTATTGAAGGTAAAGTGTTCAAAACAAACGTTGGAGAACTTTCAGTAAAAGCAACAGGATTTACACTTTTAACGAAATCTCTTCGTCCATTACCGGATAAATACCACGGATTAAAAGATGTTGAACAACGCTATCGTCAACGTTACTTGGACTTAATTACAAGTATGGAAAGCCGTGAAACGTTCGTTACCCGTAGTAAAATCATTCGTGAAATGAGAAGATATTTAGATGACAACGGTTATCTTGAGGTAGAAACGCCTATGATGCACGCGATTGCAGGTGGAGCGTCTGCTCGTCCTTTCACTACACACCATAATGCGTTAGATATGGAATTATATATGCGTATCGCAATTGAACTTCATTTAAAACGTCTTATTGTGGGTGGATTAGAAAAGGTTTATGAGATCGGCCGTGTATTCCGTAATGAGGGTGTATCAACTCGTCATAACCCTGAGTTTACGATGATTGAATTATATGAAGCGTACGCTGATTATAATGATATTATGAAACTAACAGAAAATATGGTTGCTCATATCGCGAAAAAAGTATTGGGTACAACAACAATCCAATATGGTGATTATGAAATTAATCTAGAGCCAGAATGGACACGTCTTCATATGGTAGATGCAATTAAGCAACACTCTGGGGCAGATTTCTGGAATCCAATGAGTGTAGAAGAAGCGCGTGAACTTGCGAAAGAACATAATGTAGAAATTAAAGATACAATGGAAGTTGGTCATATTATTAATGAGTTCTTCGAACAAAAAGTAGAAGATAAATTAATTCAACCAACATTTATTTACGGTCATCCGGTAGAAATTTCGCCACTTGCGAAAAAGAATGACGAAGATCCACGATTCACAGATCGTTTCGAGTTATTTATCGTTGCACGTGAACATGCAAATGCATTCACTGAGTTAAATGATCCAATCGATCAAAAAGAACGTTTTGAAGCTCAATTAAAAGAGCGCGAGCAAGGTAATGACGAAGCTCACATGATGGATGATGATTATATCGAAGCTCTTGAGTACGGCATGCCTCCTACGGGCGGATTAGGAATCGGTATTGATCGTTTAGTTATGTTATTAACAAATGCACCATCTATTCGTGATGTACTACTATTCCCTGCTATGCGTCATAAACAAGACTAAGCTTTGGAGATTTCTCCAAAGCTTTTTTTATTTTACTATGAGTGACATGAAGGCAGTGGATCTTGATAGGGTAGATAATGCGTGTAGAAATTATATTTATATAGAAGAAACATGCTATTTTTATACTTTTTTACTAAGTTAAAAATTTTATTAGAAAAACTATTGCATTTTAATAATCAAACTGGTATATTTATATTCGTTGCCACGAGAGGTAACAAAAGAAACAAACGAAAACAACTTATTGAAAAAAAGTTGTTGACGAAAATATAACGAAATGTTATATTAATAAAGTCGCTTCTGAGCGATGAAGTAGTTCTTTGAAAACTGAACGAAACAAACAACGTGAACGTCAATTTTTATTTTCAGATGCTAGACAAACTAACTTTATTGGAGAGTTTGATCCTGGCTCAGGATGAACGCTGGCGGCGTGCCTAAT
>NZ_MAOG01000112.1:0-235 GCF_001884205.1 Bacillus sp. NH11B
CGGCGCTAGAGAGCTTAACTTCCGTGTTCGGTATGGGAACGGGTGTGACCTCTCTGCCATCATTACCAGACTGTATTCATTTAAGACAAGAATTATTGTAACTCATTTAACTTTTAAAGTCAACAAGTTTTTTATATTCTTTCAAAACTAGATAACATTGCTTCATATTATATGGTTAAGTCCTCGATCTATTAGTATTCGTCAGCTCCACATGTCACCATGCTTCCACCTCGAA
>NZ_MAOG01000113.1:0-240 GCF_001884205.1 Bacillus sp. NH11B
ACCCCACACCCATCAACTTAAGGGATATTTTTATACAAAATGCGATCTTTTCACGTAGTATTTTATTATCGTTTATAGATGTTATAAAAGTAGGCATATCAAATAAACCCTGACGGGTTTGAATTTTTTTACTATGCTACCTGATGAGTAGAAGTGATATACTCATACACAACACCCAAAATATCAAAGACTGTCTTTTTCTCGTATCGATGAGATTTTCGTCCGTTGTGCTGTAGGAGG
>NZ_MAOG01000114.1:0-17563 GCF_001884205.1 Bacillus sp. NH11B
CATGAATTCTAGCTACTTTTACTCGTTGTTTATTCCAGCGAGAAGATCCTTTCATTCTTCTAGAAAGAACACACTGTGCTTTTGCCAACTTCTCTTCTAATGATCGAAAAAACTTCGGATTTTTATAGGTAGTTCCATCTGACAAAATGGCGAAATCTTTTAGTCCCACATCCATTCCAATGTAAGAGTTTGTTTTCGGAAGTTCTTGCACTTCTGTTTCAACTAACAATGACACAAAGTATCTGCCAGAAGGGTTCCGTCTAACTGTAGCATTTAAAATACGTCCAATTACTTCACGACTTTTGGCAAATCGAACAAGACCTAGTTTTGGCAATTTCATTTTGTTTCCTACAACGGCAATGTTTTCATTTGTTTGTTTTGTGGTATAAGATTGTACGTTGTTCTTCTTAGATTTGAAACGCGGGGCACTGTTTTGTTTTTTGAAAAAGCGTGTATAAGCATCCGCAAGGTTGCGAACAGACGACTGAATCGCAATACTGTCCACTCCTTTTAGCCAAACAAACTCTTTCTTCATGGCAGGAAGTTTGGCAGAGCATGTACCATATGTCAAACCTTTTCCTGTTTCTTTGTATGCATTATCCCATAGAGATAGGAAATGATTGAATACAAAACGAGAACAGCCAATTGTTTTATTGATTAGGGTCGCTTGTGTTTTATTTGGATAGATACGAAATTTATATGCTTTATTGATCATCATTCGTTTCACCCCCATTTCGATATGTGTCTATTATACAACAAACGTACATTCGATAGGTAGTGAAGTAACAGTTTATGTATGTCGAACAATTAAGATGGCTTCCTACTCACTTCGCGTTCCTTGAGGAAGGAGTCTTCTTGGCTAAAATGATAAAACGAAAAGTATTGACAGGAGGAAAAAAGAATTGATTACCTTAATAAAAAATGGAGAAGTATACGCACCCAACTGCCTAGGACGGAAAGACATATTAATTGCAGATGATAAAATCGCATTCATAGATGATAGAATCGCAATTCCTAACAACTTTGCTCCTATTCTAGTCATTGACGCGGCAAATCTTTTGGTTGTTCCAGGATTTATCGATTCACACGTTCATATTATTGGTGGAGGCGGAGAAGGCGGATTCAAAACCCGCACACCTGAGCTGATGCTCACTGATATTACAACTGCAGGTATTACAACACTAGTCGGTTTACTCGGTACTGATGGGACAACACGTAAAATGGAAAGTCTGCTTGCCAAAGCGCGGGCACTTGAAGAAGAGGGAGTTTCTTGTTTCATTCACACAGGCTCCTATCAAGTGCCAGTAAAAACGCTGTCGGGAAAAATCGAAGATGATATTATTTTAATTGACAAAATTATCGGTGTTGGCGAGATTGCTATCTCCGACCATAGATCATCAGAACCTACATTTGAGGAGATAGTTAAAGTCGCCACTGCCGCACGCAATGGCGGAATTCTGTCAGGAAAAGCTGGCATATTAGAAGTTCATGTAGGGGACGGAGAGGGAAAACTTTCATTGTTGCATGAAATTGCAGATAAAACCAACATTCCGATTCGGCACTTCCATCCAACACATATAAACCGAAACGAAGAATTATTCAGAGCGGGTATTGATTACGCAAAACGAGGCGGTTACGTAGACTTTACCACAAGTACTACTCCTCAATTTTTGGAGGACGGAGAAGTGAAATGCAGTGAGGCATTACGTATTATGCTTGAAGATGGGGTCCCGGTCGGACATATTACCTTCTCCTCAGATGGACAGGCCAGCCTCCCCTTCTTTGACAACAAAGGGGAGTATGCAGGCCTTCAAGTCGGAAAAGTATCTTCGCTATTTCACGAAGTACGAGAATCTGTTTTAGTGGAAGGTATTCCGTTAGAAACGGCACTGGAAGTCATTACTACGAATCCCGCACAATTGCTGAAGCTTTCAAGTAAGGGCTGTATCCAAACCGGGAAGGATGCTGACATCGTATTGTTGGAAAAAGAAACGTTGGATATTCACAGCGTCATTGCAAAAGGCAAGTTTATGGTAGAAAATAAAGTTCCGATAGTGAAGGGTACATTTGAATAGAAAAGATAAGGAACTTCTAGTAATTGTTGCAATTCGTAATACACTGAAAAGGCGGAGTCTGTTTGATATCTTCGCCTTTGTTTATATAGAGCATGAACGGTTTCGATTCCTTTTATCTTACGTGAAGCAAGACGAATATTTTGAAATCCTAAGGAACGAGCGAAACAGCGCTTCACGTGTCGATGGTCCTGTTCTATAAGATTGTTTAAATATTTGATTGTGCAATGAGTCGTGTGTTTACAGAAACCCTTTTCGATTAATTTCTTGAACTACTCGCCACTTAACATCCTCACGGACTGTTTGAAGTGGGAGATTCCTAAGTACGGAAACCTAACGGTTTCTAATTCAGTAGACTATCCCCGTAGTTCCTACGGTTAAGAGACGCATTGCTTCGTTTCTAAGATTGAGCGCTGCATTTCGATCTCTATCGTGATTTACGCCACAAGAAGGTCAATCCGACTCACGAATTGTTAGATTTTTTACGTCTTTGTTTTTGTATTCACAATTGGAACATAATTGACTAGAAGCAAATGTTTTAGATACCATAACAACTTGTTTGCCATACCACTTTGCTTTATATTCCAACATGGTTCGAAATTGTGACCAAGATACGTCACTAATCGCTTTTGCAAGCTTTCTATTTTTGAGCATGTTACTGACTTATAAGTCTTCCATACCGATGACATCGTGGTTTTTGATGATTTCAGTAGAAAGTTTATGTAAGTAATCAGCTCTTGCATTTGCAATATGTTCATGGATTCGTGCAACTTTCACACGTTGTTAATTCCAGTTCGAAGAACCTTTCGTTCTTCTAGAAAGGATACGCTGTGCTTTCGCTAACTTTCCTTCTAATATACGGAAGAAATATGTTTATTAATGACTTAAGAATTTAAAGATGAAGAGATTGTTGTTTATCAATACTATCCTTCTGAGTCACCCGATAAAATAGGCAAAATCTATTATTATAAAAAAGAAAGAATGTTTTATGACTTAGAGCAAGCTCTAGTAGATTCAGAAACCATGAGAGAACATTATTTTAATTGTGCATGTACTAGGATTATGCGATATCTTAAAAGAAACGAGGACTTTCCTGACTGCATGGCATATGAAGCATAATGAAATGAACAAATAAATAAACCGGTTCCTTTAATAGGAACTGGCTTTTCCCACTGTTTCACAAGTTTATGACCTTCTACAAAACGAATTTAAATTTTATTATTTAAGATTCATTGCACCCCTTTACTCCTTAATTTTCTAATTATAGAAAAAGGTTTTTAGAACAAATCAAAGAACCACTTCTAAATAGATACAAAAGTGGTTCTTTAGTTGTAGTTACTGTATTCATGGCACAGCTTTTACTATGAGCCAATCAACAATAAAAGACTATTATAATAATATCTTTCGAATTTCTTCTGTACTTAGACCAGTGAATCTTGCAATGTCTTCTAGTAGCATACCATTCTTATGCATACCACGAATTAATTGTATCTTTCCTTGCTCAATCCCTTTTTCTATCCCTTCCTCTAAACCTTCTTCACGAGCATGTGCTATTTTAGCTTGTTCATCTAGAAGTACTTTCTCGCGAGCTTCATACGCTGTCCGGAAAGAGGAGTCATGGCTCATATTTTCCCATTTATTCATTGCCTTTTGTAAAATTGGGTCTTGATTCATCGCAATCTCCTCCAATATTTGAGTTAAATGCTCATCTTCGTGTGCTGGCAATAATAACATCCAACGAGCAAATGTATTTTCCCACGGGTTTACTTTTTCTTCACGCCACTGTTTTACCAACTTCGGTATTTCTACAAAATGAATTTCAATGTCGTCACTTAATAGTCGTTGCATTTTTGTATTCCATAATAGTCCGATGTGATGAAGAAACCCCCCATTGATTAAAGTTTCACTTTATTTTTTTCGTAATTGATGAAGCCTTCTCTTTACCCTTTTTACAAAACTTGAAAAAAGGGTAAAAATACGGATGATATTAATATAGGTAATATTCCTTATTACTATTTCTTGTGTATTACTACGTTTCTTTAAATAAACATGTTCATTCGTAACTTTTGTAATCCGTCCTGTATAAACTTCTTTTTGATCGTATATCCTTATATACACACCTTCCCATAGTTGTAAATGATTTGTAAATGCCTCTTCGAAAAATTGTTGTTTTAAATTCACTTGCTCTGCTACGGTTTTCCCAAACTGTAGCATCAATTTTTTTCGGAGAGTTTCATCATATATTAAGTGCTGATGAGATGTGGAAACATTAGGTATTGCATACGGAATATTCGCGTTTTGAATCGCTGTATATGGGATAAAAATACGCTCCATTAATGTTGTAAGCACAACAAAATCTCGGCCGATTTCATTTACTTTCGCTACTGTATGTAAGCAACTCCCACCCCGATTCGAAAAAACTTCCACGCGCTGATAACGTTTATGCTTAAAAAATTTCATTAGCATCATGACTTGTTTTCGCTCTGGTAAGCATTCACCTAGTACTTTTAAATTAGCACCATGCATGTATTCTTGGAGCATCTTTAATTCATGAGTCGGTAAAGCACTAGCTGGAGATGTATATCCTTCTTCTCTTTTTTCCTTATGATCCAAAACAAGACGATCCTTATCACGAACCTTTATTATGTCCTTTTGCATAAAAACCTCCTTTTTCTTCATTCATCATAAATATTTTATGATGGTAACTCATAGTTTAGTATGGAGGTGAAAACACAAATGAATTTTTTAAGTGCAATTATTTTATTTAGCTATTTTTTTATCGCAGCTCTTTCATACTTCCATTTATACAAATCTCGGCATCTCATTGGCTATCACTTAGGTATGAATATTGCAATGTTATCTAGTACAGCTATTGGTTTAGCTGTCGGTGCCGTTCTCGGATCACAATTCCCTTTAGATGAAGGCGTCATTACAATTGTCACAACGATAATTGCTGTTGCTATTGGCGTTGTATTTGGAGCATTAATTGATTATCAGACACTGCTAACAGGTGTCGCAAGTGGTATTATGTCTGGACTCATGGGACCAATGCTTGGTTTACACTCAACACAGCCCGCTTTCTTAATTATTTGCACAACCGTAGTTGTATTTTTATCTTTCATTTTGCTACGCTTTTCCGTTCGAAATTAACGAATTTTTAGTGGAGGAGCGATTTCGTCATGTGCAAACTTCTTAGATGGAAACGTATACTCATCTTATTTAGTTTTATCTGTCTTTTTTTGCAAACGAAACCCATTTTTGCAGAAACACCCCCCCTACAAATTCATCCTAATCCCAACGAGACACTGAATGATGTTCCATCAGAACTTTCAATGACTTTTTCAGCTCAAATTAATAAAGAAAAAGCTACTGTTCAAATTTTTGATGAAAAAGGAACGAAGATGGTTGAAAACTCGATTGAATTCTTAAATAACGAAACAACTTTATCCATACAATTACCTCAATTAACAAACGGAATTTATACCGTTATTTATTATATTCCATTTCATACAGGAGAAGTGATTCGTGATTCTTACATATTTACAATCGATAAACTGCCAAAAGGTACAAAAAAACGATCCATCTTTTCGTTCCTTTCCTTATTTCAACTTAAATATGATTCTCAATTTTGCGGAAATATTTTCGCAACCATCTCGAACAGTACTTGGATTATACTTCTTTATTCTATGAGTGTGCTTCAGTATATTAGTATCATTGCGTTACTCGGATGGATTATATGGGGAATTTTGTTTAGATCGACTAATTCTATAAGTTACAAAAATTATCAAACTAATCTTTTTATTTTCCAATTACTTTTTTTACTCGCAACATTACTTTTACTCATCATACAATCCATCAGCACAATTGACTTCAATATGAACGAAAAAATAATGGGAGTATCTATAGATATATTATATGGAATTGGCTGGATTCTCTTATTATCACTTTCATTCTTAGGATTTTTTGTTCTTTCTCGCCCGAAAATAATTTGTATTATATGGGTGATTTCCATTCTCTTTATTAAAAGTATGACAGCCCATACTCTAACTATATTTCCATCACTTTTTACAATAGTTTTTGAAAATATCTATTTATATATCGTTACTGTGTTAGGTGGAGGTTATTTATTTATAGCTGTTTTTCAAAAACAATTCTTTGTTCAGTCACTTCTCTCTAAATTCCATCTATATGCTTGTATTTTAGCAGCGTTTTTATTCACCTATAATCTGTTTATTTATATGAATTTAAATACATCTGGAGCAGCATTCTTCACGATTCAATTACTAACCATTCTCCTTTGTGTGATGCATCTATACATGTTTATCAAGCAGAAAAAAAACACCTCTATTTCTCTTTGTTTTCAAGCAAGTATTTTATTATGTAATATTATAATTCATGAATGGATAGGGTTTTACAATTACCTTTTTTTGTGAAGGTAAATTCGGTAAATTATGAATATTTTTCCATATTTTTTTTATATTTGAGATAGAGTGCGATTCTTTTTAATTTGGAGGGGGCTTGATACAATGCTGAGGGAGTATCATGTAGTGGCCATTCCGATTCGTATTGTAATTAATAACTTTGGCGATCACGATCCTGAAGGCAAGATATATGTTTTAAAAGAAAATGTCAGTAAAGTAAAAAAACTCGTAGAAGAGAATCCTTTTTCAACCGTAGATCTAGTGCAGCCACTCGTTATTCGTGCCAATGTAGGTGATACCGTAAAAGTGACCTTTGAAAACCAATTACCTTTTAGCACTTCCATGCATATTCAATTAGCAGAATATAATGTGGAGACTTCAGATGGAGCATTTGTTGGAAAGAACAACGGCACTACTGTTCCACCTGGTCAAAAACGGATTTACAAATGGGAAATCATCCGTGAAGAGATCCACCTTTTCTCTGATTTAGGCAACCCACTTTCCAGTGAAGAAGGAAGTAACGTACATGGTTTATTTGGGGCATTAATTGCACAACCAAAAGGATCTACATGGACAGATCCGATAACAGGATTACCCATTAACAGCGGGGTTAATGCAGATATTCATAACCCTCTTTTACCTTCTTTTCGGGAATTCGCATGGTTTTTCCATGATGAAATGGAAGTCAAAGATTTAACAGGAGCTAAATCAATTGATCCTCATACATTACAAAATGGGGCGACACACTCCGTTAATTATCGATCTGAACCGATGCGAAACCGCGTTCGTCTTATTCAAGAGGGGATTGTTTGTCCTGATTGTGAAGGCGAAGAAGTTCATCATGATTCCTGGGTATTTGGTGATCCAACCACTCCTATTTTACGTACTTACGTAGGAGACCCTCTTAAAATTCGTGTTATTCATGGTGGGGTAAAAGAAACACATGTCTTTCATTATCACGTCCATCAGTGGCTATTTGAACGTAACAATGTTAATTCCTTAGAGGTCGATTCATTATCTATCAGTCCACAAAATACGTTGACCGTTTCACCTTTATATGGTGCAGGAAGCTTACAAGGTGCATTTGGCGATGTTATTATTCATTGTCATCTTTATCCTCATTTTGGTGAGGGAATGTGGGGAATGAATCGTATTTTTAATACATTACAAGACGGAAACCAATTTTATCCAAACGGTGTACCTATTGTAGCATTACAGCCGCTTCCTGATCGGCCAATTCCACCTGCACCGACACGAGAGAAACCAGGATTCCCAAATTTTATTCCTGGTGTGTTTGGTTGCAAAGCGCCTCGACCACCACTTGGAATTGTAGGGGGCCGCGAGTCAACTGAACTTGAAATTAATCAATTTGATCCAAATGCTCGTCCTGGTGCAGTATTTGTGAACCCTTGTCCCGAAGGCACAAGAGTAGAACGGGTTTTTAATGTCGTCGGTATTCAAGTGCCTATCATATATAACAAAGAGGGCTGGAATGACCCAGAAGGTCGTATATTTGTATTAGAGGAAGAAGAAGAAGATGTGTTATCTGGTCGTAAAAAACCAGAACCCTTTGTAATACGCGCGAATGCTGGTGAATGTATTCGTATTAACTATACAAATAAGTTTCCTGAAACATTAGGTGGAAATGCATTTCAACTTGTAGAACGAACATATGAATCTGCTACTCATGTGCATTTCGTCAAATTCGATCCTCTTGTTGCCGATGGTGCTAATGTTGGCTGGAATTATGATAGCAGCGCTCTGCGAGGCGAAACAATTCAAATGCAATGGTTTGCAG
Source organism: Bacillus sp. NH11B (assembly GCF_001884205.1). NCBI lineage: Bacteria > Bacillati > Bacillota > Bacilli > Caryophanales > Bacillaceae > Bacillus > Bacillus sp. NH11B. Next base: position 8,292 of record NZ_MAOG01000114.1, read on the forward strand.
ATGTTGAATTGAAAGCAGTTTTCTTTCATGATCATTTATTTGCAAATTCACACCAACAACACGGGGTGTTTGCAGGAATATGTATCGAACCCAAAGGATCAAAATTTCTCGATCCTCGTTCAGGAGACACCTTATCATCTGGTACACAAGCTATTATTACAAATCCACTCATACCTGATTTTCGTGAATTTTCCTTGTTTGTTCATGATTTTTCGCTTTTATTTGATCGTAGGGGTAAACCACTTAATGCACCTAGATTTTCAGGTTCTGAGGGTGACCCTGGCGTTATGGCAATTAATTACCGAAATGAACCACTATCAGCACGATTAACAAATCCTGAAACTGACCCAGCTTTTGTTTTTAGCTCTTTCCTTCATGGAGATCCTGTGACACCATTATTAGAAACTTATAATGGTGATCCAGTACGCATTCGATTATTTCAAGGCGCCCATGAGGAATCTCATAGCTTTAACTTACACAGACAACGTTGGCGTAGAAATCGTCCGGATTTAGAATCAGAATTTACTCAGCAACAAATACTTGGAATTTCAGAAGCTTTTACAGCTGAATTTGCTATTGAAGGTGATGGCGACTTTGATATGCTATACAATTACGGTGGGATTGATGATATTTGGCTCGGCGCTTGGGGAATATTACGCACATTTAAAGAACGAGTCTCTCATCTATTCCCTCTCCCTGACCGGCCACAGCCACCAAAAAGAATTAAACCTTTACCGAAGCCTACTGGAGAGAATCCACCACCAGCAACAGATCCTGGTGAGCCTTGTTCACCTAATGCACCGGTTCGAAAATTTGAAATTGTTGCATGCCAAACAAAAATTAAATATAACAAAGCTGGTGATAATGATCCATTTGGTATTATTTTCGCTTTAAAAGAAGATGTTGAAAACATACAAAGCGGAAAAATAAACCCCGAACCACTTATATTACGTGCAAATACTGGTGAATGTGTAGAAGTTACACTCCACAATCAATTAACAGAGCCATTTCATAACGAAGGAGAACTTCATGGTTACCCAGAAGTGCCCGATGAAGATATTATTTTCACACCATCAAGACGAATTTCTCTTCATGCACAAATGGTCGCATATGACGTTCTAGGCTCAGATGGTGCAACAGTTGGGTTTAATCCTGATCAAACCGTAGCACCTGGGGAAAGTATTACGTATCGTTGGTTTATTGATCGTAACGTTGGCACTTGTAATCTTTGGAGTATGGCTGATTTACGTAGTCACCGGCACCACGGAGCTTTTGGTATGTTAATTACAGAACAAGCTGGCGCTCTTCATCTCGATCCTATAAAACGTGCGCCAATCCGAACGGGTAATCAAGCAATTATTTCACATCCACTTTTCCCAGAATTTCGCGAATTTGCTTTATTAATGCATGATGGCGTTCGCCTTGTAGATAAAAACGGCAATCTCATTATTGATCCCGAAGCAATTTTTATAGAACCCGAAGAAGAACTAGAAGATTCAGAAGATCAAGGATCTCGCGGCTTTAACTACCGCTCAGAGCGTATCATTCATCGCTTAAAGAAAAATCGAGATGTTTCAAAAGTATTTAGTACAATATTTCACGGAGATCCTGCTACACCAATCTTTTTAGCACATGCGAATGATCCAATTATCTTTCGTTATACTTTCCCTGCTGACAAACCACGAGCACATGCTTTTACAATACACGGGCATTCATGGCTTCGAAATGAAAATAATTTAAACTCAACTTTTATCGCTGTTCAAGGAGAAAACAGCGTTGGTTCCAGAGCAAATTTCATCATTGCACATGGAGCTGGTGGTCTAAACGGGAGACCTGGAGATTATATGTACCGCTCGGGTAATATTCGCTGGGATATTGAACTTGGTATGTGGGGTATACTTCGGGTACTAGAAAAGAGTAATAACATACTCCGTCCTTTACGAAACCCCTAAAAAATAGGCTATCCCTGCTTTTTTAGGGATAGCCTTCATATTCTCTGTATCAAATACAATCTAAATCACTTCTTCTGCATCAGGTTGATCAATCACAATTACATCTCCATCTTTAAAACGAATTTCTCTTATATTCTTCCATAGTATTGTCACTATTACTTTTCGGGTCTGCAATACGCCGATAAAATCTGTTCCCACTTCTTGAATCTTCCCAACAATAACCTTTTCATCATTCTCATCACAACGTATTTTCACTTCTATTCTATTGCCAATATTTTTTAAAAGACGGAAATTTAATCTATCCCTTAAACCATTAAAATTCAATGGGACCAACTCTTTACATATAGGATTTCTATTACCTATCCCAGGAATATTTAATATAGGGCGTGATACCCCTCTATTTTGTTTATCAGACCACAAAAGATACCCTCTCCTTTGACTCATTCTCTTCTTAGCTTATGAAAAAGAGAATGAAAAAGATACATACCAAAAACAAAAGGTTTTTATTTCCTTTTTACGGAAATAAAGGTACAAACCACTGCATAATAATAGATTGATAGTAAAAATTCATAATGAAAGGGGGATATGCGTATTTTCTCTCGGTACATACCATGAGATTTCACGCTATTCGTATGCCAAAAAAAAAATCAAACCAACAACATGGAAAACGACCACTTGAAACAAAAGATTGTTCACCACCAAAAAAAATCCCTTTAGAAAATACAGCAACTCTACCTGAAAATCAAGTATTTGTCGATTTATTAGGAAAAAACATTTTATTGTCTACACGTTCTGATCAACTAAGTATTTTAGGGCAAACATTCCGTCCTATTTTCACAGGGAAAATTGTAAGAGTAACAGATGGCTTCATTACACTATATCCTGTCATCATTAAAATGAATAATGCACCATTTTTTCAATTCCCTACACCTCTCAATTTTGCAATTGAAATGATCGCCTTCTTTTTACCATTTGACCCTAATACTAGATTTCCAATTCCATGATAATAAAGGTGGTGTGAAAAATGGAAAATCAAGATCAACTTAAAGAGAAAAAGCCGCTTCCTCCGATGTGTAGCAGTTCAGTTAACAATCCTTTAATTAATGAATTACGCCGTGCTAATGTTACACAAGAATTTGAAAACCACATCGGTTCTCGGGTTTTTATTCTAATTGCACAATTTCCTTTTATGATTATCGGTACCATTGTTGAAGTACAGGGAGATTACGCTTTTATTAAAATTGAAACAACTCAAATTAATGAATTTGATAATATAACGGCACGTGTACACATTGACGATATTGAAGTGTTCTTTATTGAAGATGGGAAATTTAAGATTCCAAACATTCAGCAAATCCCAGGAGTTTAAGCTAGCAGGCTATCCCACTTGTAAAGAGTAGGTGATAGCCTTTTTTTCGTATACAACGGGATGAATGATGGCACAGAAAGTATGAAAACCGCATTTATTATACTAGCCATATTTTATGGAACGAAAGGAGCCTTCAAATAATGAAAATGGACAACCCAAACCAGATTCCAAATTATTTTAATACCACTCCCTGCCATCCATTATCTACTTGCTTTCCGGATACCCCACCGGCCTTCCCTTCTCCTAACAGTTCACTTCCACAAGAAGAATTAGATCAATTAAAAGAGTGCATTGAAGAAGCAAATAATTTACTCCATGTTATTTCAAATCCAAGAGATCCAGAAAACACAAGAGCTTTACAGCTTTTTCTTTTAGCACTTCGTGGTTTAAAAGTACAAGCAATTATTGCATGTGACACTACACAGGAAAAGCTAATAGGAACTTTAACAAATGCAGGGAAAGATTTCATTGAGTTAACCAATGAAAAAAAAGGAAAAGTACTGATTCCATATCTACAACTTTGTTTATTGAAACAGGATTGTAATCAAAATCTTGTACCTCAACTTTTACCATTTAACTTTACTCCACCTATTCGGCAAAATTTAATATTACATTTTGGAAAAACAGTAGCAGCAAATCCCCTTTTAATTAATACTTTCTTTGGTATTTCTTTAGCACTTTACTTACAAGGCTTTATTGGAAAGAAAGTTACAATGCGACTACAAAATGAGGAAGAGCCTATACAAGGGATATTAATTGATGTTCAAGAAGAAGATATAGATGATGATATAAGACCTCCTGCTAAAATAAAAATAAAAGTTGCTAATAAGATTGTAAACGTTGATTTAGATGCCGTATGTTTTATTTCCGTCTGTCCTCGTTAAAAATACTCAACAATCGTACAAAATAAATCACCTAAATAACATACCTTTTGATTATCAATGGTTCTATTGCAAAGTTTTCTAAATGAAGCTACACTCTAGAAAAAAGTAGCGAGGAGAATCACAAATAAGATATTTTAAAGAGAAACAGTTCAAACAAGATATTATTTTGGTAGCCGTTGGCTACTATTGTCGTTTTGCTTTAAGCTATCGTGATGTCTCTGAAATTCTGAAAGAACGTGGTGTTTCGGTCCATCTCACAACCATTATGCGCTGGGTTCATGAATATGGAAGTTTGATTTATCAAATTTGGAAGAAGAAAACGAAAAACACTCACATGTCTTGGAAAATAGATGAAACCTATATAAAAGTCAAAGGGAAATGTTGTTATTTATCTCGTCCGATTGATATAGAAGAGCACACATTGAATATTCAACTTCGTAAAAAATGAGATCATCAGGCCGCTTATGCTTTTATGAAAAGACTAGTGAAAATGTTTGGAGAGCCAACGGTTCTCACTACAGATAAGGCGCCCGCATTACTTTGTGCGTTCAAGAAATTACGGGAAAAGGGGTTCTGTAAACACACTACTCATTGTACAATTAAATATCTGAACAATCTTATAGCACAGGATCATCGACAAGTGAAGCATTGTTTTGCCATATCCGCAGAATTTCAAAGTATTCGTTATGCTTCACGTACGATAAAAGGAATCGAAACCGTTCATGCACTATACAAACAAAGGTGAGGTCTTCAAACAGACTTCGCCTTTTCGGTGTATCATGAATTACAGCAATTACTAGTAGCCTCATAATATTTCCTCATACATTCATGCCTCTGTTTATCTCTTGAGAAACTTTGCAACAGAACCGGGAAGACTTACATTTACGATTGGTTATCATACTCCGGATACATCAAAAGAAAAAGTAGACCAATTTTTAGAAAGTGTGGTTAATCAACTATCATAATTGTAATAATCATTACGTAATAGGAGTATCACTCCACGCCCAACATGCTAAGCTTATATAAGTTTAATTTCACGTGAGGTTTTTCTTTTTTCTAAGGTTCCATAGTAATTTCATTATAGATTTGTATACCAAATAAAGTGAAACTTCCATCAGTGGGGGTTTTCTTCATCCCCCACCTATCTTCTTTGCTTTTCTCCAAATCTTGAGGTAGGGGTCTTACTACCCACGAATAGCGTGATAAAGTCATGACAAAAATCCGATAATAAAAAAGAGGTGATTTTGATGAGAAAATGGAATGAACAGGCGGCACCGAATAATAATTTGCCATCCAGCACAATTCGGTCATCTGAACTCCTGTTAGGAAAGAAAGCAGACCATGAATTTTCAGAGGAACTTTCCGATGGTGGAGAAAGAGATAAAAACATTCAAATACTCAAAAATAGTTCTAAATAGAAAAAAATAGTGGCGATGAAAAAATCGCCACTATTTTTTTCTTTGTACACCATATTCTCTTGAAAATACATTTCAAAATTATATGCCCAAATCAAAAAGATTATTGTATAGTTTAAATATTAGTTCGCCTAAGAAGAACTATGCAGCAGTCAGTGATGTTCCTCAATCACTTTCGAGAAAAAGATATTAACTTTGTTTCATTACTTATTATATGGGGGGTTAGACATGGCACAACAAAGCCTGAAGCGTGAGCTGCAACCACGCCACATTAGACTTATGGCGATAGGCGGGATGATTGGGACAGGAATTTTCAAAGGAAGTGCAGATACGATTTCAACTGCAGGACCTGGTATCGTTTTTTCTTATTTATTTGCAGGGTTTCTCCTTCTCATTGTTATGAGCGCAATAGCGGAAATGGCTATTGCTTATCCGGGTTTAAATATTCAAGGGATGATTCAAAAAGCTTTCGGTTCTCGTTTCGCCTTTGTTGTTGGTTGGCTCTACTGGATCGACTGGATTTTAGTTATTATTGTTGAAGTTTTGGCAGGCGGTAGCTTTTTACAATACTGGATTCCATCCGCTCCCTTATGGCTGCTTAGTTTAGCATGTACGGTGCTTCTTCTATTTATCAACTTGATTAGCGTCAAACTTTACGGTGAAATAGAGTTTTGGCTTGCAAGTGTCAAAATTATTACTCTGGTATTATTTATTTTGCTTGGTTTTGCTTTATTATTTGGCTTCATTCCAAATCATGAAGCAGCGTATTTCACAAACTATACAAGTCACGGCGGATTCTTTCCAAAAGGATGGGGAAGTATTTTCACAGCACTCTTAATAGTTGTCTTTTCTTTTGGAGGCTCAGAATTAATCGGATTAACTGTAACAGAAACGAAAAACGTGGAACAGACGCTTCCTAAAGTAGTAAAAGGGGTCATGTTCCGAGTAGTTTTATTTTACACATTACCTATTCTCATCATCACTGGACTTATCCCTTGGGACGAAGTAGGAAAGCAAGGCAGTCCTTTCGTGCAGGTTTTCTCTGCAACCGGATTACAAGGTGTAGCACATATTATGAACTTCATTTTATTGACCGCTGTGCTGTCCGCTGCTAATTCAGGAATGTATGCTACTTCTCGCATTTTGTACTCTTTGGCACAAAATAACGAGGCTCCGGCTTTATTCTCGCGTCTTACTAAGCGCGGTGTTCCTGTCTGGGGAGTTCTTGTCAGTTGCACTGGTTTATTAATTGGATCTTTTATCGCGTTCCTTACACCAGAGCATGTCTTTGGCTATTTGATGTCTATCCCGGGCTTTACTGTTTTGCTCATTTGGACTAGCATTTGCCTTGCACAATTTAAGTTGCGTAAACAGTATTCTAAAATGCCGTATTTTCGCGTGTGGTTATTTCCTTACAGTACCTTGTTTGCTGCAGCTGCCTTGGCAATTATTTTCATTTTCTTCTTGTTCAATGCAGGTAATATAATTAACTCTATTGTATGCGCAAGTATTCTTATCCTTTTATCCGTCCTATCCATTTTGGTTGGTAGAAAGGAATCGAAATAAAAATCTTCAGCTAAAAAGGGGTGCTTCCGCATGCCCATCAAGCTAATATTTTGATACTGAATAGAATGTTATTTAAGTTGACCAGACTTATGCTGGTTCCTTGAAAAATAAATTAGGAAGGCGGATGATATCCACCTTCCTAATTTATTTAATCTCAATACGTTTATAACCTGCTGGTTCTTGTATTTTAAATTTTTGCTTGTCTGTAGGCTCATTTAATTTAATGTCGTTTACCGTAATATTAAAAACTTTTTCTCCTTTTTGGCCTCACCATACATGCCCATCAACTTAAGAGAATTTAATACCCCCCAAAAGGAAATTTAGTGCATTTTGCATTTTTTTGTTTTTTCGGGATAACTTGTTCTTTTAGCTTGATGGACATGGGGTATTTGTATTTCTTAGCTTGATAGTGATGGCGTACCGCCAACATTTTAATGAAAATATACGCTAAGCAAGATTCTACATGAGAAAACGTCACTTTATATTCTATTCCTACAAGAAATCACAATGTGCGATCCAATCATTTGTTTTACTATTTTTAGCAAAGTAAATTCCGCCGCCATGAATAATCTTTAAATGTGCTTTTGGATCGTCTGTTATTTGAAAAATAAATTCATAATCCGCGGGCCATTGGATACCTGATTGGGCAAAGCAAGCATAGCCTCCTAATTTGTGTATGTAATGATTTTCTTCAAAAATATCCTCGTAGTAGTCAATCTCAATTGTGTTTTCAAGTTCAAGAATTCTATCTTGCATGTTGTTGGGGAAATCTTCCGTATCCCATTGTGGAAACTCATCAGTTACTAATCTTGGTATTAAAGGAAAAGGTTTTAGATTTGGAAACGTAAGTGACATTTCATTCGGTACTAGTTCCTCTAAAGAATCATATTCTCTAATACAAAAATTTCCTGATAAGTTGGACAAATCTTTAGCAAAGTTTGGAGAAAGAAATACTGCGATGGCTTTCATATCTTTTACTGCTTCTGGAACAAAAGGTATTTGAGTTAAATTAAGCATCATGATTGCATACATTTTGTCTTGATAGCGGTCGATTGGGGAAGTTTCATTTGGTAATGAATAGGGAATCTTTCCAATCCAACTTTCATTTATAGATAAATCGGGTCTTTTTCCGCCTGTTTGAAAGATAGTTGCTCTTTTTCTTAGGATATTCTTTATATGATCTATTTCCAAAGTATTTCTCCTCCTAAATATATATTTCATTTTCTCTTTATTTTAATGGATAATTATATTGTAACAATAATGTATGTTTTTGTTATAACGATTCTTTTGAAAGGTATTTATTGTAAATTAAGCAACTTTATTGTTACTTAACAATTATCATTACATATCCCATATAGAAGAAACAAAAAAATTCATTCTAATAATTCTTATATCAAAATCTTAATCAAAATGGATTTTTCAACTTTATAGAGACTGTTTTTTAACTATACATCTCTTGCAGTTTCACTAAGTTTTTTTATGATTTGATAATCCAATCGTAAAACTATTTGGATTCATAACAATATCCCCTTTATTACCTTTTAATGTAACAATAACTTTAGACTTTATTAGCCCTCTTTTTACTTTTATACCCTCTACATCTTCAATATTTATTATTATTTTATTACCATTAAACTTACCAGTTAACGGATTCAGTTCAAGCATCATTATCCTCCTATTAGTAAAACAAATCACTTGATGTTGATTTTCTAAAAATGCACCAGGTCCAAATTTAATATATTCTGATGTTGCCGCCATTTTCATAGTGTAAAAATAATAAAAATACGATTCATCTTCATGTGCTACCTCATTAAATAGTGCATCTAATACATTATTGTTTAACATTTCTATTCCCCTGATATACTAATAGTCCCTTACTATGTATCCTTTTTCTTCCTATCCACCATTAAATTTTACCTTAAACTACCCCCACTTTCACTTCGTTTAGAAGAGGGGGATTCCTAAGTAAAGAGTTCTATCGAACTCTAATTCATTAGGCTATCTCCACAGTCCCTGCGGTTAGAAGCCTTATCGCTTCATTCTTTAGATTGATACTTGCGTTAATATCCCTATCATGGTGTGTACG
>NZ_MAOG01000115.1:0-287 GCF_001884205.1 Bacillus sp. NH11B
GTTTTGTGGTATAAGATTGTACGTTGTTCTTCTTAGATTTGAAACGCGGGGCATTGTTTTGTTTTTTGAAAAGGCGTGTATAAGCATCCGCAAGGTTGCGAACAGACGACTGAATCGCGATACTATCTACTTCTTTTAGCCAAACAAACTCTTTCTTCATGGCAGGGAGTTTGGCAGAGCATGTACCATATGTCAAACCTTTCCCTGTTTCTTTGTATGCATTATCCCATAGAGATAGGAAATGATTGAATACAAAACGAGAACAGCCAATCGTTTTATTGATTAGG